>JANQQG010000160.1 GCA_028285065.1 Phycisphaerales bacterium | reverse complement strand
GCGGGCCTCGCCGGAGCGGGCCTGCAGCTCGGGGTGGACTGGGTCGCGCTGGCTGACGAAGTCGCCGGTGCGGAAGAAGACCATCTGATCGACGCGGCGCTGGCGCGGGCGTTGGTCGTTGGGGCTCAGCGGGATGTTGCTCCCGGAGCGGGCCAGCTCGTTGCGGATGAAGATGAAGGAGTCGGGGGCCATGCTGGCGAAGTCATCGCGGAGCTGGCGCTCGACGATGGTCGCGTAGTTGTTGAAGCGGCTGAGGCTGCGCCCGGTGCGCACGGTGTCGCTCGTGGCCTTGAAGACCTGGGCGATCCCGAGCGAGAGCAGGCCGATCGCACCGATGGCGACGAGCACCTCGATCAGCGTGAACCCACGGGTCGTCGGGCTGGGTCGGCGGTTCGTGGTCATTTGTCGATCCTCGTCACGAAGACGGCGGCGGGACGCTGGGGCGTGAAGACCACTTCCCGGATCGACTGCGTCGTCGGCGCGCCCGTCAGGCTCGCCTCCGTGATCGACGGCGGGATCGGGGGCGTCACACGCACGCGGTAACGGCTCTGCTCGCGGTCGCTGGCGACCACCTCGTAGACATTGCCGAGGTTGTCGACCAGACGCTGGCCGACGCGCATCGCGGCGTCGACGAGCTCGGTCTCGACCTGCGTGGTCGGGCGCCGGAACTCGAGGATGTCGCGCGAGAGCGTCTCGGGACGCGAGGCGTCGTAGTCGACATCCACGGCCAGACGTTGGGGCGTCGAGTAGAACGGCCCCTGGCCCCCGGGGAGCGGGAGCCCGTTGGCGTCGGCGGAGAGCGGGATCTGGCGGAGCTGGGCGTTGAGACCGTCGCCGGTCAGCACCTGGTAGAGCGGGAAGCCCTGGGCCGGCTTGACGCGCGGATCGATCCGGCGAAGGAAGACCGCGAGCTGGATCGCGTCGTCGTTGATCGTGGGTGTCGAGTTGGGCACGCGATGGATCGCCAGGTCGTAGACGAACTGGGGCGTCAGCGTCTGCGGGAAGAGGCGGTCGGACAGCGGGATCTTGACGTCAACGCTCGCGAACGGGCCCTGAGGCGGATTGATCACGCTTGCGCCGGTGTCGGGATCGACGTCGAAGACGGCCCACTCGCCGTTCTCGAAGGCGTTCTGGTCGAGAACATCGACGGCCCACGCCTCCCAGACGCCGTAGTCGACGCCGGCGGCACCGACGACGGACTGGATGTCGATCCACTTGAGCTGCTCGATGGCGGACTCGGCGACGGAGACGCCGAGGGTCTTGTCCTCGCCCTCTCGCTGGTCGGCGATCGCGACGGGGAAGACCGCGCCGAGCCCGAGCAGACCGAGCGCGAGCACGAAGACGGCGATGAGGATCTCGACGAGCGAGAAGCCATGCCTGTGCGCGCGACGGGCGCTGAACGGGTTCGAACGATGCGCAGGAATCACTGCTGCACCTCCACTTCCTTGAGATCGGCGGTCAGGCGGTCGACCACGAAGATGCGGGCCTCGGGGCGGTCGCCGTCCTCCCGGCCCTCCGCACGCCCGTCGCCGTTGGTATCGCCGTTGATCCAGCGGTTGACGCGCAGCGGGGTGACGCCGGGGAACTCGGGCTTGGGGTCGGCCTCGCTCAGTTCGTAGAGGCATCCGGTCTTCGGGTTGACCCGAACACCGAGGTCGCCCGCGAGCTTGCGGACGTCGTAGATCGCGAGCTGATCGACGGGGCGAGCCAGGACGGTGTCGCCGGACTCGTCGCCGAGCAGCAGGGCCTTGTCCTGGGCGCTCAGGAGCGCCGCGGGCGAACGGAGCACACGCTCGGTGAAGCGGAGGTTGTTCTCGGCCTCGTCGACGCGGTAGGTGTTGAACGGGGCGCTGGCGCGACCGGAGGTCGTCGCCCGCGGGTCGAGGACGGCAACGGGTTGCAGCGGTGACGTGATCACCCGCCCGGACCCGGCCTCGAACCGGACCATGAACGTCTGGCGATCGCGACCGCCGTCGGCGACGCCGATGGTGGAGCGTGTTGCGCCGCGGAAGAACCCCGTCTCCGGGAAGAGCCAGTTGCCTCGCTCGACGTCGTAGCGGCTGGCGCGACCGGGCTCGGCGTACCACTCGTCGGTGAGTGAGCGCGAGGGCGCCCATGCGCGGATGACGAAGTTCTCCGGGAGCTGCAGCGGCTCGAGCGTGTCGATCGGGA
>JANQQG010000138.1 GCA_028285065.1 Phycisphaerales bacterium | reverse complement strand
CCATCGCGAGTGCCCCAATATCGTGCGCACGCGGGAGCCCGAGCGCTTGGTCGACGTGGACTGGGGTGGCGACATCCGGCGCGCGTACCCGGTGACCTTTCGGGTGCAGCTGCACGATCGTCCCGGCGCCTTTCGTGATGTGGCCGAAGTGGTTTCGAGCCTGGGCATCAACATCACGGCGTCGCAGACCCGGTCGCGGACGCGGGACGACAGCGCCGACGTGACGCTGACTCTCGAGATACGCGAGAGCCGCGAGATTCAGCAGGTGCTGGAGAAGCTCTCGCGCTTGGATGTGGTGTTGGGGGCGCGGCGGATCGACCGCTAGGGGGCGGGCAGGGGCAGGGGCAGGGGCAGGGGCAGGGGCAGGGGCAGGGAGGAACGACCCTTGGTCGTTCCTAGCTTTCGAGACGGACGCCGGAGGCGGTCACGATGTACTCGTTGCGGGTGCCCGAGACCTTGCTCGGGTCACGGCCGGCGTCCTCTTCGATGTGCTTGACCTGTCCCTCGGACAGCTCCTTGGCCTCGATGGTGCCCTCGACCACGGCCTTCTTGCCCTTGCCGTCGAAGGGCACCGCGAAAGCGTGATCCTTCATCAGCACGCGAGCTTGCGCGTCGCCGTCCTTGATCACCATCCAGCAGCCCTTCTTTTGGCACACGTTGGTGACCTCGCCGCTGATCTGCACGGGATCCGAGCCGATCGAAGCCAGGTTGGTGAGCGCGTCGTTGAGGGGTCGACTCTCCTTCAGGGCAAAGGGCGAGCCGAAGTGACCGTCGGGGCCATCGACGGGCGGCACCTCGGTGTCGCACTCCCCCTCGTCGTGCTTGCCCTCGTGCAGGCACTCACCGCCGGGTTTGGGGGCGTTGACGAGTGAGGCCTCGCCCTTGGCCGCGACCTCGGAACCGTCCTTGTCCTTGTCCTCGTCCTTGTCCTCATCCGCCTGCTCGGCGCCCTTCTTGTCGGACGCGGGCTGGTCGCCGCCGCAGGCGCTCACGGCCAGCAGGGCACACGAAACGAAAAGCACGCTCGGCAATCGCATGGCCCGGCAGTCTGGGAGAGCACTCGACCCGTGTCAACCGGCGGTGCCACCATGGGCGCGGTGTTCGGCGTCGTCGTTTTTGGCGCGTTCGTCCTGTTGGGACTCGGGATCGCGTTCGCGTTCGCGGTTCAACGGGGTGCGCGCGCGCTGCCATCCGCAGCAATTGCGGAACTGCCCCAACTCGTCGCCGACGGGCGCGAGGTGAAGGTCGTGGGGCGCATCGCGCTCGCGGAGCGCCCGCTGCCCGCACCGCTGACGGGGCGACCGTGCGTTTACTATCGATTCATCGCCGACGAAGTTTCGTTACGCGAACACCCCGTCTCGTTCACTCACGAGCACTACCAAAACTTCCTGCTCGAGGACCGGGAGGGTCGACAGGTCTTCGTCAAGGTCGTCGCGCCCGATCGGGATACGCGCGGGCGTCCATCCTTCGAACATTTCTCCCGGGTCGTGGTTCCGGCGGCGACGCCGGTCATGGCTCATGACCCCCGGCTCGTCCCCTTGCTCGCCGGACAGCGGATCGACCCGAATGCGATCGCCAACCATGGCGGCCGCTTCAGCTGTCACGAGGCCATCCTGCAACCGGGCCGGCTGGTCGCGGTGCGTGGGTGCGTACGCGAGGAAGTCCCGCTCGATCCCGAGGGTGGTGGCTATCG
>JANQQG010000137.1 GCA_028285065.1 Phycisphaerales bacterium | reverse complement strand
CCCTCGGCGGCCATCTCCATCCCGAGGAGTGATTCACGTTCGATGCGTGCGGCGATGGGGCGGCGCATGTCGCGCGGGACGCGGACCTCGGCGCCGAGCGACGTGAGCGCGGCACGGTCCTGGGCCATGCGTCCCATGAGTCCGGCGAGCTTCTCGTCCTGCATGAGCATGGCGCGGACGCGCTGGGACTCGAGTTCGCCCAGGTCGCCCTCGATCAGCGCGAGCGCGAGGTCGGGCTCGACGCCGAGGCGCGAGAGGCGCGCGTGCATGTCGCCGAACCCGTCGGGTGCGCCGTCGTCGTTCGGAGTTGGCTTGTGGTGCTTGCCCATTGGCTTCGCTTGGTGCCCTGCCCGGGATCAATCGGGCGGGGCGGGTTCCCTGATCAGTCCTTTCGCTCGCCCGCGCCGCCGTAGAGCGACTCGAACGACTCCCGCAGAGCGACCCGAGCCCGGAAGAGACGGCTCTTGACCGTCCCGACCGCGACCTCGAGGACCTCGGCGATCTGCTCGTACTCGAGACCCTGCACGTCCCGCAAGACCAGGATCGAACGTTGCTCCAGCGGCAGGCGCCGCAGGGCCTCGGCGACGAGACCTCGCCGCTCGATGCTTTCGACTCCGGTCAGGCCCGCCAGTTCCCTCGTTTGGTCCAGTGCCGCGCCGAGGGTGGTTCCGTGGCTGGTTTCACCCAAACCGGGGCCGAACTGCCCGTGCGCGACCTCGGTATCGAGGCTGGTGTGCTTGCGGAGGCGCTGGGATCGGAGGTGGCTGAGGCAGGCGTTCATGGTGACCCGATAAATCCAGGTCCCGACCTTGCTCCGCCCGTCGTACTGCTCGATGCCCTGGATGACCTTCACGAGGGCGTCCTGGGCGAGGTCGGCGGCCCAGTCTCGGTCGCCGAGGACGCGGATGCACAGGCCGAAGACCTTGTCCTGGTAGCGGACGATCAGTTCGGACCAGGCGTGCTTCCCGCCGGGTGTGCCCATGCCTTCGCGTTTGATCGTCTCGACGAGTTGTTCGTCCGAGGCGGCCCCGGGATGCCCGTCGCCCCCGTTGCCCAGCGGCGGTCCGGGCGCAGCGTCATCACGTCCGCTGCTCGCGGCTCCATCGGCACCATGGCTCGTTTCGGCGCTGCCCGCCATACACCTCAAACCTGGATCGGCCCCCACGTTCCCCGAGCCCGCCTCTGCTCCCCGCGTCCGGTGTTCGACGCCCGTTGCCCGAATCGGATCCGGACGGGGACCGTCATTTGTTCCCAATGAAACAAGGTACGCGATCCTGAGCATTCCCTCAGGATCGCGTTCGGCCCGTTCCAGCCGGGCCGAACTCGCAGCGGGACCGACGGGACGCGAGATCGCGCGGGCGTCGCGAATACCCTCTCCCATGACCCCTCCCCCGCCTCCGCCCGCCGCCTCGCCCAACGACACGTACACCTCGCCGCTGGCGTCTCGCAACGCCAGCGAGGCGATGCTCACGCTGTGGTCGCCGCGCCACAAGTTCAACACGTGGCGTCGGATCTGGCTGGCTGTGGCCGAGGCGCAGCACGAGGTGACGAAGGACTGGGACTCGCCGCTGGTGACGGCTGAGCAGGTCGCGGAGTTGCGCGCGGTCGTGGAGCGTGGGATCACGGACGAGGAGATCGCCCGCGCGACGGAGCTGGAGCGTGAGCTGCGCCACGACGTGATGAGCCACGTGCATTGCCTCGGTGAGCAGTGCCCGAAGGCGAAGGGGATCATCCATCTGGGCATGACTTCGCAGGATGTGGTGTGCAATGCGGACCTGCTGATTCTCAAGCAGTCCTTGCGTCTGACGGCGCAGAAGATCGTCGGCACCGTCATCGCACTCGCCGAGCGAGCGGGTCAGTGCGCGGGCATTCCGACGCTTGGCTTTACGCACTACCAGTCGGCTCAGCCGACCACCGTTGGGCGTCGCATGGCGGGCTGGGCGTGCGATCTCGAGCACGTCCGGGTGGTGGTGGAGGATCGCGCGACGGACATCAACATGCGTGGGTTCCGCGGCGCGACTGGGACGCAGGCATCCTTCCTCGCGCTCCTCGATGGCGACACGAGCCTCATCGACGACTTCGAGATGATGGTCGTTCAGTCTCTGCTCGATGGCACGCCGGGCCTGACGTTCGGGATGACCTGGGTTGACGATGAGGGCGATGCCCACGCCTGGTGCGACGTGTATCACTTGACCGGTCAGACCTATCCGCGCGTCGTTGACACGCAGATCCTCGCAGACCTTGCCGCGACGGCCTCCGTGCTCCACAAGATTGCGACGGACATCCGACTCCTCTCGAACCGCAAGGAGATCGACGAGCCGTTCGCGGCCAAGCAGATCGGCTCGTCGGCCATGCCATACAAGCGCAACCCGATGCGCTGCGAGCGGATCTGCGGGCTGGCTCGCTTCGTGATGAACCTCGTAGGGAACGCGTACGACACGGCCGCCACGCAGTGGCTCGAGCGGACGCTGGATGATTCGTCGAACCGTCGGCTGAGCCTGCCCGAGGCGTTCCTCTCGCTCGACGGCGCGCTGGACCTGATGCGTAATGTCGCGTCGGGTCTCGTCGTGCACGAGGCGATGATCAAGCGGAACCTGATGGCGGAGCTCCCGTTCCTCGCGACGGAGAACATCCTGATGGAGGCCGTCAAGGCGGGCGGGGATCGCCAGGACCTGCACGAGCGGATCCGCGTGCACGCGCAGGCGGCGGGTCATCAGTTCAAGCACGAGGGCGGGGAGAACGACCTGATCGAACGCCTCAAGAGGGACCCGGCCTTCGCGAGCGTGCACGACCGGCTGACCGAAGGGGACCTGCTGGACCCGATGCAGTACGTGGGGCGATCGGTGGAGCAGACGGAGAAGTTCATCGGCGTCGACGTTGCGCAGGTGCGCGAGGAGTACGCGGAGCAGTTGGCGGACCTCGACGGCGCTGAGCCTCGGGTGTAGCGGGGAACCGATTTATCCCTGAGGGCTAGCCCGCTCCATCGCGTGCGCCCTCATGCTCGAAGACTGTTCGAAGAAAAGCGGTGATCTTGGGCGCCTTCGCTCGCCAGTGTTCCACAGCCTCACCGACTCGCTCGAGCACTTCGTCGCTGTCCACGAGGTCCGCCTGGTCCTTGACGCGGACGACGCGATGGCGAGCGACCGCGGTCCACTCGCTCCCGACTCGTCCGCGGTTGAGTGCGAGTCCGTGCTCCTTGCCTCGTTCCTTGATCGCATCGACGAGTTTGGCCCGCAGGCTTTCGTCCGAACACGGGGTTACTTCGACATAGGTCGTCACCTCCGTCGGCGATACCCAGAGCACGCCTCGCAGCCAGGCGCGATCCCCGAGCTTGCCGCCTCGGGCGATGGGCGGCAGGATGTCGAGCCAGCCCTGTGGGACGAAGTGGACGCCGTAGCCAGTGTTGTGGCAGTGCCAGCCAGGCGTCTGGGATGACTGGTCGAAGAAGGCCTGGACGATTCGCCGGCGCGGGTCGCCTTTCCGCTCGAAGATCAGGTCTAGCGCCTGTCGGTGGTTGCGGTAGACCCGATCACACAGCTCGTCGATCCGCTCATCATCCATCAGCCTGCTCCGGATCATCGTGAGGTACTGACGCAGGAAGATCTTGATCTCGTCGCCGATGGAGTCGCCCTGCCGGCGGAGCACGCGGTCCATCGTCTCGTGGATCCGTCCGTAGTCGTATGAGACCCACGCTGCTTCGGACGGCTCGTCTCCCTCGCGCGTCAGGAAGACGTACATGGGTGTGTGCTCGGGAAACTCCGCACCAACGACACCTTCGTAGCGAGCGAGTTGGTTCGAGTGCTCCCCGGAATGGATCTTGTTCTCGATGGCGATCACGACCTTGGGATCGTCGGCGATGATGAGCAGGTCGATGTGTCGCCACTCTCGCCGGACCTCGACGCTGCCGAGTTCGACGCCGTCGAGGTCGACGGGGCTCATCGGTCGCCAGGCGCTGGGTGCTTGGCGCAGCATGTCCATAAGGACCGCGCGGAGGAATAGCTGGCCCTGCCCGTGCGACTCGGAGGGGTCGAGCAGCCACGCGAGGAAGTTGGAGTGGCGGATCTCGGTGCGGACGACGCGGAGAACGTCGAACACGTTGAAGCGTCCAATTCGCTCCTCGAGCTCGAAGAGGTCGTCGTTCTCGACGACGAAGCGCTCAAGCGCCTGGACTGCCTCGGATGTCGAGAGTTCTTGTCCAGCCCCTTCCATCTGGGCATCATAACCCAACGAGGGATTCGGGCTCTGCGTCGTCAGAACATCCCGTTGCCGCTCTTGTCCTCGTCCTCGCCTTCTTCGTCGTACTCGTCGCCGAGGCTGTTGATGACGTCTTCGCCGAAGACCTTGCCGTCGCGCCCCATGAGTTTCCGCTTCAGGCCCGTGACGATGACGAGCGTGACCATGACGCCGACGAACATCGCGATGGTGGCTTCGTAGAGCCCGGCGCCGGCGCACATGCCGAGTGCAGCGACGGCCCAGATCGTCGCGGCCGTGGTCATGCCCTTGACGCTTCCGCGCGACTGGATGATGGCGCCCGCGCCGAGGAAGCCGATCCCGCCGACGACGCCTGCGACGACGCGTGTCGGATCCGGTCGGGGGATCCCCTCGATCGTCATGACCACGGTGAACTCGAGTCCGAGGATCACGGCTCCGGCAGAGCCGAGTGAGACGAGCATCATCGTCCGGATGCCGGCCGTTTTTTCCTTGGTTGAGCGGTCCAGTCCGATCAGCCCACCGAGGATGAGGGCCGTCGCGACACGCAGCGATAGATCCAGGAGCGTCATGCTCTGCATCGAGCCATCATGCGCGTTTTCTTGCGTGCGCACAAGTCAACGGGTGAGCGCGCGATCGTTGGTCGGGGCTCTCATCCCTGCGAGAGGCGTGCGGCGAGGCGCTCGATGGTCCCCTTGGTACGCGTGGTCGTTGGGCCGATCGTGCGCTCGATGAGGGTGATGTCGAGTTCGGAGTCGGTCAAACCGGCGCGTGGGAGCCAGTGCAGTTCGGTGGCGTGGAGCGCGAGTTGGTCGTCGTCGCACGACAGCGTGAGGACGCGCTTCGCTGCCGCTGCGTTCGGCTCACTCTGCAGGAGGACGACTTGGGGCTTGCCGCCGTCCGCTCCCCGATCGGTCCGGAAGGGCGAGCACTCGGCGATCGCGATGACCTCGGCGGCGCTGCGCACGATGGTCGGGACCTCGTAGTCGAGCTGCTCCCTCAGGCCCTTCTCGATGCGTTGTTCGATCGTGCGCCGGCCTGCGCGCCCGGGCGCGACGAAGATCACGTTGCCGGCGGCCTGGTACGCGCTCGCCCCTTCGAAGCCGATCGCCTCGAAGGCCGCGCAGAGCTCGTCGTTGGTGATGCGGCGCCCGCCGAGGTTCATCCCTCGCAGGAACGCGACGTGTGTGCGTGGGTTCATCGGCGCGGTGTGCGTGCGCAGGTCAGGGGTGGCGGGTGGGGGGCTAGCAGCCGCAGAAGTAGTGGTTGACGAAGTCGAAGAAGTCCTGTGCGTTCTCGAACGCGTCGTCGTTGAAGTCGTGCTGGCCGTGCGGGCCGGTTCGCGAGAAGAAGTCGTTGACGAAGTCGAACCAGTCCTGGGGGTTGACGAAGCTGTCTCCGTTCCAGTCCGCGGGGCAGAACTCGGGGCAGACGACGCAGGACGCGCCGATGCCCTGGAACGTTCCGCCGAGGGCGACGCAGTCGGCTTCGTTCTGCGCGACGAAGCAGTCGTCGCGTTCGCCGGGGGTGAAGAGGCAGCACGCGCCCGAGCCGTCGGCGCAGATGGGCTTCTTGAACAGGATGCCGCAGGCGTCGGCGCTGCCCATGGAGGCGACCTCGTTGGGTCCCATGAGCTTGTCGGTGAACATCATGTTGGCGATGTAGACGGGTTCGCCGCGTCCGGGCAGGTCTGCGAAGAGGAGCGCGAGTGCGCCCAGCGGGACGCCGGCGGTGCTCTGCGCCCACGGGCTTGGGAACTCGCCCCATGCGGTCCAGTCGGCGGGGTCGACGGCTTCTCCGTCGCCGTAGCGCGGATCGGTCGCATCGACGCTGTTGTAGAGCCAGTCCCCGCCGGTGAGTCCGACGAATGCGCCGTCGATGTAGATGCGTCCGGGCCGGCCGGTGTACCCGTCGCTGACGAGCGCGATGCGCATCCAGCGTTCGGGGGCGATGAGGTTGGTGCGGAGGTAGTCGTTGAAGTTCTCGGTGGCGTAGCCGATGCCGGGGTCGCCGGCGCCGTCGATCTGGATGAACCCGTCGGCGCTCTCGTTGTTGGAGAAGCTGTCCTCGACGAGCGCGACGGGGTAGCGGGCGGTCTCGCCGGGCCGCGGCATGTCCCACGAGCCCTGCGGGATGTACATGTCCCACACGAGCGTCCAGTGGCCGATCTTCTGGTCGGGGTACGACGGGAACTCGCCGGGCCACATCGCCAGGCCGATCCCGCGGCTCAGGTCCGGGTTCGGCAGGAACGGGAAGACGTCGAGCGCGGGGTCATCGAGGTTGTACGACGGGCTGGTCTTGTAGACGCCGGCGTCCATCCCGTTGATCAGGTCGATCCCGAAGCTCGAGGCCAACCCGAAGACGCTCTGTGTTTCGGTGATTCCCTTGGGGATGGAGGGGTTTGGCGTGTCGGTTGAGTCCCAGACGTCGCCGAAGGCGGGGTCGTCGAGGTAGCGGATGCGCGCCGGGCCGGAGCCGGGTGCGGTGGCGAAGTCGCCGTTGAAGTGCCACTCGGTGGTTTCGGGTGTGACCGGGTCCCAGACGTTGACCGTGACGCTCCCCGCGGTGACTTCGGCCGAGCCGGTGATGAACGGCAGGGGGATGTCGACCATGGTGACGTCGACGCGTGCGCGTCCGTCGGTCTGCACGGAGACCTCGATGGTGAACTCGAGGTCGAGTGTCGCGACGGTGCCGGCGAATGAGTCTTTGAAGATGGTCGCGGGCAGGACCCCGCAGGGGTCGTCGACGTCGTTGCGGACGACGCCGCTGAGCAGGCGCGACTGGCCCGGCTCGGAGAGGTCGAGGACATCTGCGAGCGGGAGGGGATCGGGGATGAGCAGCGAGGCGAGCCCACTGCGTCCCTTGATCATGGCGTCGATCTCGTAGGTGTATCCCCTGGCCACGGCGAGCACTTCGGCGCTGGTGCGCACCTGATCCGTGTTGTCCTGGATCAGCGCACCGGCGAGATCGACGGTGGCGGTCTGGGCCGCGGCGTGGGCGGCGGCCAGCGAGACGATCCCCGACGCGACGAGCGCGCTCAACAAGCTCTGATCCACGCTGCGTCCTCCCGACTGGCCCCGAAACCCCCGCCGCGACGCCCGCCTCCCACGCGGGCGGCGCCTGGACAAGAGGGTACCACAGACCTTGTTGGAGGAGCCATTGGTTTCGCACAAACACCGTACGTCCAATAACTTACGACCCAACCAGATCCCTCCCCTCGACCCGGGGAGGTGGGGCGTTGGGCGTCTCACGGATGCTGGATCCGCGGGCCAGGCTGCGGTACGGTGACGGAGCACGACGCCGCGCCCCGGAGTGTTTCTGGGAACGGATGGAGAGGGCGCGTCGTCAACACGACCGCGTGGCGGTTTGCCGTCACGCTCCCGGAAGGGGGATCCGCTGTGAAGCCCCGTCGCGCTTTCACGCTCATCGAGTTGCTCGTTGTCATCGGCATCATCTCGCTGCTGATGTCGATCCTGCTGCCCTCGCTCGGCAACGCCCGTGAGGCGGCCAGGCAGGCGATCTGCCTGTCAAATCAGCGTCAGCTCGGGCTGGCCGCGGCTTCCTACAGCATGCAGTCCAAGAACGAGATGTTCGTGCCGACGCTCTTCCCTGGGGACAACAACCTCGGCTGGTACTACGACAACTTCCTGTCCGATCCCGGCGTGGCGATCTGCCCGAGCACCGAGAACCGGATCCGGCGGGACTACAACGCCAGCGAGAACCCGGTGCTGGCGCAGGCCGTCGACATCGCCGGGCGCGACTTCCTCAACGACCTGGTCTTCACGGCTGCGAACAAGACCGACGCCTCCGGCGGGCACTCCTACGAGGTGCTCGGGTGGTACGACCCGGGTCGCTACCCCGACGGCGGGATCGTCTACGGGCCCGAGGCCGGTCCGGCGGGCGCGCAGCTGAGCTGGGGTGACGCCGACGACTACCCGGAGCTGTGGGCGTACGTCCCCGATGAGGTGCTCAAGACCGCGAAGAACGCCACGTTCCCAGACCGCGTCATGCTCACGATCGACTCCGATCAGGACGGCAACGCCCTGTTCGGCTCGCCCCCGGGCGTCGACAACTACCCCGAGCCGTGGAACCACCACGGGAACTTCGGCACCCAGGCGTCCTTCGCGGACGGGCACGCGGCGTACCTGAAGGCGGGTCCGGATCTCGTCGAGGCGTTCATCAACTCTCGCAACGAGCCGCCGCCGAACTTCGAGGAGGTCAGCCAGTGGCGTCGCTCGTCGTTCAACTACAACGGCGCGTCGATCCCGCGGTACTTCGAGTTGGGCAACTGACGGTCCCCACTTCTCTCCGTCGAGGATCGCCAAGCCTCGGCCCGGACGGGACCTACCATCCGGGCTGACCATGCCCGCACCCAGAATCGCCATCGTCGGCCGACCCAACGTCGGCAAGTCCTCGCTGCTGAACATGCTGGCGGGGGACAAGGTCTCCATCGTCGATCCGACGCCCGGGGTCACGCGCGATCGCGTCGCGGCACTCGTCGACCTGCCGTCGCCGGATGGGATCAAGCCGGAGCTCACGGTCGAGGTGACGGACACCGGCGGGTACGGCGTGTACGTCGCGGAAGGGGGGCGTTACGACGAGATCGGCGCGGACCTCTCGACGCTGACGGATGACATCGAGCATCAGATCTCCGAGGCCGTGCGCTCGGCGGACATGGTGCTGTTCGTCATCGATGCGCAGGCTGGCGTGACGCCCCAGGACGAGCACATCGCGAAGCTGCTGCGTGAGCACGTGCTCGGCGCTGCGCACACGGACGAAGGCGAGCAGCGCGAGATCCCGATCCACGTCGTCGCGAACAAGACGGATGGGGAGCGGTGGGAGCCGCACGCGTACGAGGCGGCTGCGCTCGGGTTCGGTGAGCCGTGGCTGGTTGCCGCAAAGATCAACTACATGCGTCGCGTATTCGTCGAGCGCCTGTACGAGGCCGTGGAAGAGCTCGGGCTCGAGCCGGACGAGGACGTGCACGCGGGTGCGGACCTGAAGATCGCGATCATCGGCAAGCGCAACAGCGGGAAGTCCACGCTGGTGAACACGCTCGCCGGTGAGCCGCGCGTCATCGTCAGCGAGATCGCCGGGACGACGCGCGACGCCGTGGACGTGCGCTTCGAGTTCGACGGACGAACGATCGTGGCGATCGACACGGCGGGGCTGCGCAAGAAGAAGTCGTTTGCGGGTCAGATCGAGTGGTACGCGTTCGATCGGGCCAAGCGGGCAATCGATCGGTCGGACGTGATCCTGCTCATGCTCGACGCGTCCGCGGAGATCAGCCAGGTCGACGAGCAGCTCGCGATGCTCGCGCAGAAGGCGTTCAAGCCGGTGGTCATCGTCGTCAACAAGTGGGACCTGGTCGAAGGGCGCAGCGGCCCGGGCGGCAAGCCCATCACGACAGCCGTCTTCGAGAACTACGTGCGCAAGGCGCTCAAGGGGCTCTCGTTCGCGCCCATCTCGTACATGGTCGCGCACGAGAACGGGACGACGAACGTCAACGAGACGATCGACCTGGCCGTGGAGTTGTTCGAGCAGGCGTCGACGCGCGCGCCGACCGGCGCGCTCAACAGGCTCGTGCGCGACATCCTCTCGACGCGCGGGCCGAGCTCGAAGCTCGGCACGCTCGCGAAGGTGTACTTCGTCAGCCAGGTCAAGACGAACCCTCCGACGATCGTGCTGGTCGTCAACAAACCGGAGTTGTTCACGCCGGGGTACGAGCGGTTCTTGCTGAACCGCTTCCGTGAAGCGCTGCCGTACCCCGAGGTGCCGATCAAGATCCTCGTGCGTTCGCGCAAGCGAGCGGACCTGCAGGACCTGCTGACCGGCGCGCACGCGCGCAAGCGTGCGGCGCCCGGAGAGCTCGCGCCCGATGATGCGATCTTCACCGAGGAAGACCTGCAGCGCATCAGCGACAATCCTGAGGACTACTTCGACGAGTAGCGGCGCTTACCCGAGCGCGCGGACCAGGGGTGTAAGGGTGAGGCCTCGCTCTGTGGGCGCGTAGAGCGCGCGTGGTGGGTAGCCCTCTTCGACGACGCGCCAGAGCAGTGAGGCGTTGGTGAGGTCCTTGAGTGCGCCGGCGAGGGCTCGCGGTGTGATGAGGCCGCCGAGTTCGCGCGCGACCTCGCCGAAGCGGCGCGGTCGTTCATCGATCGCGCAGAGGACGGGCATCGACCATTTTTTTCGCGCGATCCCCCAGACGCCGAAGCCGCAGGCACGGGACTCGAGGCGAGCGCACCCCTCGGCCATCGCGATGCCGGGCGCGGTCAGGATGTACTCCGGGCGGAGGGGGTGCCCGTAGCCGGTGTGTCGGGCGACGAGTCCGAGGTCGACGAGGTGGTCGAGTGCCGCGCGGACCGAGCCGGCGGGTGCCCCCCGGCGTCCCTCGCCGGTCTCGACCCGGTGGACGAGCGTGACGAACGTCGAGCCCCCGCGACGCTGGGTCTCGCGCCAGAGCTCCGCCAGAACCGGCGCTGCCCATCGTCGGTGGAAGAGGCTGGCCAGCCGGGCCAGGCCTGGGTTGGTTGTGAATCTCTCGCCCGCCACCAGGGTTGCTCCGGTAGACCCCCGGCCTGCGAAGTGGGGGGTTGACACACAAAGTATAGCAGATTACGTTTTGTATGCAAGAGGGCGAGAATCCGCCCTTCCGTCCCCTCAGGGGCGATTTTCGGCCCCGATCTCACCCGCATGTCCCCTCACGGAGCACGACAATGCCATCACCCCTCGGCTACGACGGCGGTCTGACGCTGTCCACGCAGGTCAAGAACCTCGACGACGCCCTGGCCTGGTACCAGGATCGCCTCGGCTTCACCTTCCTCTACCGGCTGGACGACATCGGCTGGGCCGAGCTCGCCACGGAGACAAAGGGCGTCAACATGGGGCTGAGCCAGGTCGAGGACCCCAAGGTCGGGC
>JANQQG010000134.1 GCA_028285065.1 Phycisphaerales bacterium | reverse complement strand
ACGGGCGGCGGCTAGTGCCGACGCCGACGCAGGCCGATCAGGCCCGCGAGCCCAAACGCCGCCAGGGCGCCGGGGGCCGGGGCGGTCGGATCCGCCGCTGTAAAGACGATGCCGGGGTGCGGACCGCCGGGGTTCGGTGAGCCGTCGGGGAGCCCCTCGCCCCCGCCGACGACGGCCTGGAGTTGGGAGAGCTGGGTGCCGATCCCGTTGCCGCCGCGCAGATCGACGTCGAACCAGATCTTGATGACGTCATTGGGGCCGAGCGCGGGGCTGGTGAAGGCGGGGATGAGGCCGCTGAAGCCACCCCAGGTCGAACCGGGGGCGAGGGCCGAGTACCCGTTGGCGGCGTTCGCGTTCTCTTGGAGCGCGTCGAAGGCGACGATCGGGGTGCTCACGTGCGTGAGCGTGTTGGTCACGCTCAGGTGGACCCCGTCGAACTCGAGGCCGTTGAGGATGGCCGCCGGCCCGGAGAGACCGAGCCCGCAGGAGCACTGTGTGGGCGCGCCGGGGTTGAAGAGGTCGATCTCGAGGCCGATCCAGGCGTTCGTGCCCCCATCGCCGTCGGTGTCTCCGTGGATCTCGACCCAGAACTGCGGTGGCGGGTCCGGCGGCGGTCCAACGCAGGCGTTGGCGCCTTGTGCGCACACGACAGCCGCGGCGACCCCAAGGGCCGCTCCACTCTCGAGTTTCATGATGTCTCTCTCCTGTCAGCCTCTCGCCGAGCCCCCGAACCGATCCGAGATGGAGGCAACCTCGGCTACCCCGCCGATGAGATCTTCCGGTGTATCCCGAGGGGCCGCGGAACACAATCACCCAATCGGGTCAATCAGAGGTGGATTTCGGCAATCCTGCCCGGAGCCCGCTCGATCTGGTTCCCCTGGCTTTCGCCGAACCCCTCTCCCGCGTGCTGAGGGGCCTTATGCTCCCGCCATGGCAGAGCACCTCCAAGCCCCGCGGGGCACCCGCGACTTCTATCCCGCCGACATGGCGCGGTTCCGCTACGTCACCGAGGCGTTCCGCCAGGCATCCCTGCGCCACGGCTTCGACGAGATCGAGGGCCCCACGTTCGAGCACCTCGACCTCTACAAGGTCAAGAGCGGCGAGGGCATCGTCAGCGAGCTCTTCAGTTTCACCCGCGCCGGGGGCCAGACCGAGTTCGCCCTGCGCCCGGAGTTCACACCCACTCTGGCACGCATGTACGCCGCCCGGGCCCGCCAGCTGCCCAACCCCACGCGCTGGTTCAGCGTGGGGGGGTTCTTCCGCGCCGAGCGCCCTCAGCGCGGACGTCTCCGTGAGTTCTGCCAGCTCAACGTCGATGTCCTCGGCGGCGACGACCCGGTCCGCGCCGATGCGGAGGTCATCGGCTGCGCAGTCGAGTGCTTCCGCCTGCTCGGGCTCGGCCCGGAGGACGTGAAGATCCGCATCAGCCACCGCAGCGCGGTCGAGCAGGCCCTGCGCGCGCGTGGCGTCGATGATGCCCGTCTCCCCGAGTGGTTCGCGCTGCTCGACAAGGTGGGCAAGATCTCCAGCGACGACTACCTCGATCAGGCACGCGACCTCGGCATGGACAACGAGCGCGCCACCTCGCTGCTCTCGTCGATGGCGCAGTCCACCAAGTTCGAGGGCGCAACCACCAGGGCCGTGCTCACCGAGCAGGTCGGCGGCCCCGGGGCCGAGTACTTCCAGGATCTGTTCATGATCCTCGAGCGCCTCGGCGTCAGCGAGTGGTGCGTGATCAACCTTGGCATCGTCCGCGGCCTCGCGTACTACACCGGCATGGTCTTCGAGGCGCACGAAGCCTCCGGGAAGGAACGCGCCATCTGCGGCGGCGGACGATACGACACGCTCGTCGAGCTCTTCGGCGGCCCGCCCACGCCGGCCGTCGGTTTCGGCATGGGCGATGCCGTGCTCTCGCTGGTTCTCGAGGACCGCGACTTGATCCCGTCCGAGCGAGAGCTCGGCGCACGCCTCGGCACCGCCCCGCAGGTCTTCTGCGTCGCGGCCGGCGAGGTCGCCGAGAGCGAGCTGGACGTGATCACCGCACGCCTGCGCCGCGCCGGCATCCGCGCCCGGCGCACGTTCAAGGCGACGCGCAACGTCGGCAAGATGCTCAAGGAAGCGTCCAGCG
Organism: Phycisphaerales bacterium; assembly: GCA_028285065.1. Lineage (GTDB taxonomy): Bacteria > Planctomycetota > Phycisphaerae > Phycisphaerales > UBA1924 > JANQQG01. The sequence continues at coordinate 2,579 of JANQQG010000134.1, read as the reverse complement.
CCGGCGGGGGCGCGCGCCTGTGCGTCATACTCGAAGATGCCGGACGCGCGACCCTGAAGGATCTCGCGACCGGCGAACAGGCCTCGGTGATGCAGAACGAGCTCCCCAAGCGCTGCGCGGCCATCCTCGCAGGTCCTCCAACCGGCCCCACGCCACCGGCGCCGCCCCCTCCACCGGCGCCGCCGGGCGGACCCTCGGCGCAGATGCTCTGAGATGTTCGGCGACGCGCGTCTTGCCGGCGCGTGGCTGGGCGCGGGCCTCTGGCTGGCGTTCGCGATCGGGTTCTACATCGTCGGCGTGGTTCTCTTCCGTGTGCGCACCGGGCGATGGCCGTACGCCTACCCGCGCCCGCTCGCGCCGTACGCGATCTTCGATCAATCGCTTGGGGTCGTGCTGACCGGCTACTCCGCGTGGGTCGTCTTCGCGCCCGCGCCCGGGCCGCTGCTCAGCTGGATCGGCGTGGCGATCGGCTCGGTCCTGATGTGCGCCGGCGCGGCCCTGCGTGCGTGGGGCCTCGCGGGCCTCGGTGCGAGTTGGCGGATGGGCCAGGATGACGCGGACGAGTCCGTCTCACATGTGCGCACCGGCGCGTTCGCTCTGGTCGGGCATCCGCTCAACCTCGCCCTGGTCATCGCGGCAGCAGGCCAGCTTCTGCTGCGCGGGCTCGACACCGGCAGCACAGTGCTCTCGCTCGTTGCCATCACGTACTGGCTGGTCCAGGGTGTCGCCGAGGAACGCCACTGGCGCGCGCGGTCCAACCCTAGTTGATGAACCGCAGGTTCCCGAAGTCCGGCACGAACGGGATCACCGGCGCGTCCTTGTGCGCCGCCGGGAAGTAGACGAAGAACGCCTTCCCGAGCAGGAACTTCCGCGGGACAATCCCCGCCTCCGGCTCGATGAGCCGAACCCACGGATCGACCCGGTTCCAGGTCCGCCCGTCGTGGGACTGGGGCGAGTTGTCGCCGCAGGCGAAGAACTGGTCATCGTCGAGCACGAGCCGGTGGTCGGGGTGCGTCGCGCGCGCAGGCTCGGTGCTGTCCTGCATGAGTCGGGCGCGGTAGTGCAGGTCGCGCGCCAGGGCGACGCGGTGGAGCGTGAACGCGCCCCCCTCGAAGCGCCACGTGACCTCGGGGCGCGAGCCGGTCAGCTTCTCGAGCGCGCGGGCTCGTGTGATGCCGGCGCCGGGGTCGCCGCGGAGCACCTCGTTGAGGCTGCGTCCGGCGGTCTGCCGGATGCGCTCGGCGGGCTGCCAGTCGTACGCGCCCAACTCGGGCCCGCCGGCGACGACGTCGCCATCGACGAGCAGCCAGAGCGCTTGATCGGCGTGCCAGAACTCGACGGGTGTTGCGCGCCCTGCGCTGATCGGGTCCCCCTTGCGTGAGTCCAGAACGGTCCACGCCTCCTCACCAAGCGGACGCATGCGCACGCTGGCGGTCCCGTCGGTGTCGATCACACCCTCGTACTCGTGCCCACGCGAGATCAGCGATGCGACGACACGCATGCCCGACGCATCGGGCTCGATCGCCGCCGCGAGGGCAAGGTCGGAGACGTTGATGTACGGCTTGAGCGCATCGACGGTCCAGCGTGGGTCGTACGGCGTCGCGTTGCGCGCCGTGACCGGACGGTTGCGCTCGTTGTAGGGGTAGCGCTCGGTCAGCGACCATCGCTGCCAGGCCTCGGGCATCTTGGGGTCAGGACTGCCGAAGCGAGCGCGATCGTCCCACTCGAGCGTCGTCGGCTCGGCCCCGTCGTAGCGGTACGACCGGCGACCGTTGATCTCCCACGCGTTCTTGTCGGGCGTCGTCCAGGGGTTCGCGAACCCGATCGGCCACGGATCCGCCGGCGCCCACGCCGAGTTGAAGACCGGCTGCCACACCGCACGCTGCACGTGCTCGGGCTTGCGCTGGATCGACCAGTCCGTGAGGTGCCAGCTCGTCGCGGCCGTCGGCGGGAACTCACCCTCGCCCGGCCGTGCAAACACGTCACCGTCGACGAGCGCGATCTCGTTGCCCGGCGTCCCGATCAGACGCTTGATGAAGTTCTCGGTGGGGCTGTACGGGTTCTTGAAGACGATCACATCGAACGGCGTCGGCTGGCGGATCGCGTACAGGTACTTGAGCACGAGGATCCGATCGCCGGCGCGGAGGCGCTTGTTGGCGCTGGTGACCTTCGTCCCGCTCATCGGGTCGTGCACGCTCATCGGCTCGCCGTTGGGCCCGACCTGGTTGCGCACGGGCGCGGGCGGGGACGTCGGCGAGGTGCCGGGCGCGTTGTACCAGGGCATGACGGTCCACTCGTAGCCCGTGCTGGAGCTGCGGAACCGCTCGTGCGCGCCAAGCAGCGTCGGGGCCATCGAGCCGGTCGGGATCACGAACGCCTCGACGACGAACCCGCGGAAGACGAACGCCAGCGCAAACGCCAGGATCACCGACATGACGGTCTCCTTGACCGTCTCCCGGTGCGGGTGGGGAGCGCTCGAGCTCGTCGCGTCTGCCATCGGGGTCTCCGGCGTCGTTCAGGCTGCGGCGTGCGATGGTAGCGACGCGCTGTCGCTGCCTGCTTGAAGCGTGATTCGGCGA
>JANQQG010000112.1 GCA_028285065.1 Phycisphaerales bacterium | reverse complement strand
CCAAGAAGGCCGAGCCCGCCAAGGCCGAATCCAAGCCCGAGCCCGTTGCCGCCGCGCCGACCAGCGCACCGGCCGCCGGTGGCGCACCCGACGCCGACGTCCGCGCGACCCCGCTCGCCCGCAAGCTCGCCGAGGAGAAGGGCGTCGACCTCCACACCGTCAGCGGCACCGGCGCCGGCGGACGCATCCGCGAACAGGACGTCCTCGCCGCAGCCGAGGCCCCGGCAGCGCCGGCTCCCAAGCCCACGCCCGCCGCCCCGAGCGGACCCGCCCCCGCGGCGGCGACTGTCGCCGGCGAGCGCGGCGTGCGTCACGAGAAGATGTCCCCACTGCGCCAGCGGATCGCCTCGCGCCTCGTCGAGGCGCAGCAGACGGCCGCGATGCTCACGACATTCAACGAATGCGACATGACGGAGGTCATGCGCCTCCGCAAGCTCTACAAGGAGCGCTTCCAGGAGCGTCACGGGATCGGCCTCGGCTTCATGTCCTTCTTCGTCAAGGCATGCGTCCAGGGCCTTGCGCGATTCCCCGCCGTCAACGCCTCGATCGTCGAGCACGCAGGCTCGCCCTCGATCGAGTACCACGACTACTGCGATATCGCGATGGCCGTCTCCACGCCCAAGGGCCTGGCCGTCCCAGTCCTGCGCAACTGTGAGAACCTCTCCCTCGCCGGCATCGAGCAGGGTGTCAAGGACCTCGCAGTCCGCGCACGCGACGGCAAGCTCGGCCTCGACGACATGGCCGGCGGGACCTTCACGATCACCAACGGCGGCATCTTCGGTTCGCTGATGTCCACGCCCATCCTCAACCCCCCGCAGACCGGCATCCTCGGGATGCACACGATCAAGAAGCGGGCAGTCGAGGACCCCGAAAACCCGGGCCAGCTCGCGCTGCGCCCGATGATGTACCTCGCGCTCAGCTACGACCACCGCGTGATCGACGGCGCTCAGGCCGTCCAGTTCCTCGTCGTGGTCAAGGAAGCGATCGAGAACCCGGAACGCCTGCTCCTGGACATCTAGTCAATGCCCCGCGTTGTCGTGCTGCTGCTGACGCTGCTGGCATTCACGCCCGCCGCGCCGGCTCAGTTCGTCACTCCCGACGACCATCCCGACAACGCGCCCGCATTCGGCATCCCCGGCGCGATCCACGTCGGCCTCCATCCCGCCGCATTCGATGACCGCGACAATGGCGGCCCGCGCGGGCTCATCCGCATCGGACTCGAGCACGACGGACGACTCCACCTCGTCAACTACATCGCCATCGAACCTGTTGTGGCCGGCCGCCGCGGCCTCTCCGAACTCGAACGCTCCGCCGACGGACAACGCGGCAAACGCTTCACCCTCGAAGCGCCACCGGGTGCCGCAGGCGTCAACGACAAGCCGTGGACCATCGAAGGTGAGCCCGGCGCCCGCTCCCTGCGCTTCATGATCCGCTCCGAGCGCTTCGCGAACGGCGCGGAGCCGCTCATCGAAGTCACACTCTTCGAGCAACGCCCGCTGGAGGTCCGGTTCCGCACCTTCGCCGGCGGGACGAGCGCACCGATCGAATCGCTCGTGCTCACCTCGACCATGGGCAACCAATCGCGCTGCCGCCTGCTCTGGCTCGAGAAGCGCTGCGTCTCCGCCCGCTCGATGTTCACGCACTTCCACTCCAACGGGTTCGCCGACCACCCCGCATTCTCCCTCGACGACATGCTCCGCACCCCCGACGGCGGCGTCGTCACGGCCATCACCAGCGACGAGCATGACCCACGCGAGGTCCTCCCCTTCGCCAACGGCGCCTGGCGCTGCACGAACCCACCGCTGACGCAGTACTGGCGCAAGGACGCGGGCGATTTTGACGAGGGCCTGCGTGTCCGCGTCAACGGACGGCGCGCGTACTGGGCATCGAAAGCGCCCATCCCCTTCGGGCCATCGATCGAGAACTTCGAACTGCTCGAGTCGTTCCAGCCCGGACGGGCATCGTGGTTCGGGCTCACACTCGACGACCCACAGCGTCTCGGGTTCACCCACGCGGCGCCCGAGACGCTCCCCACGACGCGGACCATCCCGCCGCTGGAGCGGGCCCGGATCGAACGCGCCGCCGACACCAACCGGTCGCTTGAGAACCCGGACTTCACCGACGCCTTCGCCGGCTGGCAGCGAGCCGGCGGCGCGAGCAGCTTCCGCGTCTTCGCGCCGCCCGGAGTTCCGGGCTCCAAGCGCATGACCACCTACGGCCCGGGCGGCGACACCGACGTCGGCCGCCTCTACCAGTGTTTCGTCGTTCCCGAGGACGCGACCGAACTCCGCCTCTTCGTCCACGGCGGCGCCGATCCGAGCGCCGCCTCGATCGGTCTCTGGGACGCCGAGAAGCGCATCCGCTGGGCCACCGGGCGCAACAGCAACGACCCGTTCGAGATCAGATGGGACATCCGCAACCAGCGCGGGCGCGTCCTGACGCTCGAGATCGTCGATGGCTCACGCGACAAGTGGGGGTTCATCGGTGTCCACGGGATCGAACTCGTTCGCGAGTGACACCGCGCGTCGCTACGGCAACCCAAGCTGCGGCTCCGAGCGCAGCAGGGAAACCGCGCGCCATGCCGCCGGTGTGAACGGTGCCTCGCGCGTGATCGCAACCAAGCGTCCGCGTGCCGCGTCGTTGGGTGGCGGCAGCGCCTCGGGGTACTCGGCCACGTACGCGTCCCAGAGCGCGTCGCCGCGTCGAACCTCATCCGTGCGCCCACTTCTGCCGGGCTCGTCGACCCACCGCATCGCATCGAGGAACCGCTCTGACGTCGGGGCCGTGTGCCCCATGTCCGCGTAGTCATCCACGCGCACGCTCAGCCCGTCCTTCTCCAGGATCGCGGCCCCCTTGACGATCTGCTCGTAGTTGAAATCCGTCGGGCCGGTGATGCACGCGCATCGATGCGCGCGCAACCGGTTGAACCGCGCACGATCAGGCTTGCGGAACGACGCACGCCAGTGCTTGCCGTCGCCCGCCGGCACGTTCTTGTAGACGTTGAGCCCAACAATGGGGACGGCCCCGGTAAACACATCGGGGAAGCACGCCCACAGCATCGACGAGACGCGCCCGCCCCCGGAGATGCCCGTGACGTACACGCGCCGATGCTCCACGTGGAACCTCGCGCGAACAGTCTCGAGCCCATCGAAGACAACCTGCATCCGGTCCGCTGCTTCCCGGGTGTTGCCGGAGGCCGCATTGCCGACGAGGATCAGTCCGAGTTCGTCCGCCGCCTCGTGCAGGAACGCCGGCGGCCTGCCCGTCGGTGTCGGATCCACCCAGCACAGGACGCCCCAGGATGTCTCGGGGCGGTAGCCGCGCGGGAGTCGGATGAAGAACTGCTCGTCAGCGAGGGTCCGGGCGGCGCCCTTGGCCGTGGAGCGCGCGCCGGTTGCGAAGCGTGCGGCATACTCGTCGGCGTCCAGCCAGATCGGGCTGGGGCGCAGCGGGTGTGTGAGTTCGACGACGCGCTCTGCCGCGAGTGTCGTCGGGGTGAGTGGTGACGCGACAGGTGGGAGCACCTTGCGCGCCCGCGCCCAGTCGAGCGTGATGACGCGGCCTCCGTCGCCCAACTCGCGGACCCATGCGCGGTCTTCCGGGCCGCGGAGAATCTCGAGCGTCTTACCGTTGAGTGCAGATCCGATACGGACGCGCGCGATCACCTGTGCGCTCTCTGGGAGTGGCTCCTCGACCGGACGTCCGACGGTGGCGTCGAGTCGGCGGAGTTCCTGCGGGGAGAGCGAGCCTGAACGACCGGCGAGGCGCTCCAGCATGGGGGAGTCGCCGAGCGGCTGCGTCGGCGGGTTGGGACCGATCCAGACGACGCCCTGAGCCGTGCGGTCGCTGCGGAGTGCGAAGACACCCGGTCCGTTCGCCGGGGCCCAGGCGGCGAGCAGGAAGGTGCAGAGGGCAAGCAGTGGCGCGAGGCGTTGCGCAGGGTGACGAGGCATGTGTTCACGGTACTGCGCGTGGCATGGTCCGAGAAGGGCCCGAGCGGGAGGCGGCGCGGGGGCGGCTGGGAAGGGCGTGGGGGGTGCGAGGCGCGGGTGGGGGGCTTGGCCCCCAATCCCGGTGGTTGTGCTGCGGGTCCGGATCGGTCGGGTCGATGCTTGGGGCAATGAGTGTCGGTCCGCAGTGGCGGGCCGCGCCGAGCACGACCAGGAGCCTCCCGATGGACTGTCCCCGCTGCGCCAACGCGATGAACGAGCACGCTTTGGATGATGTGACTCTGGACGTGTGCGAGGGAGGGTGCGGCGGCGTGTGGTTCGACCGGTTCGAGCTCCAGCACGTCGATGAGGCGTCTGAACCGGCCCCCGCGGGACTGCTCAACCCCGAGATGGACCCGCGAGTCCTGGTTGACCACGCCGAGCGCATCCGGTGCCCGCGCTGCGATGGTGCCGTGATGATGCGTCACTTCTTCAGCACGCGTCACGAGGTTGAGATCGACGAGTGCCCGGCGTGCGGAGGGTTCTGGTTGGACGCGATGGAGCTTGGTCGGATCCGCGAGTTGTTCGGGTCGGCCGAGGAGGCCACGATCGCGGCTCGTGAGTTCTTCCATGCGAACTTCGGGGCGGAGCTCGACAAGATGAGCCGGCGGAGCGAGAGCGAGCTGCGGCGGGCCAGCCGCTTTGCGCGTCTGTTCCGGATGCTGTGCCCGTCGGCGTACGTGCCGGGCGAGCAACGCTGGGGCGCTTTCTAGCCGGCCTGCGCGCAATCGTGATTCCAAGATGATCCTTGCAGCTCTGGTAGTCTCCACGCATGGAGACGGACCGGGAGTTCATCGAGGTGTTCGAGGCGCAGCGCTGGCCGCTGGAGAGATGGCGGCATCGTGATCACGTTCGGTTGGCGTACCTGTATCTGCGGGAGTACTCGTTGGACGAGGCCGCGGATCGGATCCGTGCGGGGATCAAGGCGCACAACGACGCACACGGGATCGTCGACCGGCCGACGTCGGGCTACCACGAGACGATGACGATGGCTTGGCTCCGGCTGGTGCACATGGTGCTGTCGGAGTATGGGCCCGAGGAGACGGCGGACGCGTTCTGCGATGCGCACCCGGAGCTTCTGGAGAAGAAGTCGCTTCGTCTGTTCTACTCGAAGGATCTGTTCATGTCGCCGGAGGCGAAGTCGGGCTTCGTCGAGCCTGACCTTTCGGCGCTGCCGGTGCCGCGCGATCGGTGAACGTGGCGGGAGCGGGTCAGCCCTCGATGTGCTCGAAGGTCATCCGCGCGCCGTCGAGTCGTGCGAAGAAGAGATCGACGCGGTCGACGCCGGTGGCGTCTCGCACCCGTCCGCGCGCCAGTCTCAGGTCCGCGTGCTGGGTCTGCTCGAGCTTGTGCGGGTCGGTGACGCCGAGCTGATGGGTGTAGTACGCGCACGCCTGGTGAGCGACGAGCACGACGCGGCTGAGTTCGTGGGCATCGACGAGGAACTTGAGTTGGGTCAGGATGCGATCGCCGTCGGGGCGCCCGGCGAGTGAGGCCGGTCCACCGGGTAGGCAGATTCGATCACATCGCCCGAGGCCGAGTCCGTTGCGGAGGAAGTCATCGAAGTGTGCGCCGAATCGACCGTCGGCGCACAGAACGGCCGCGGCATCGATGCGGGCGTCCTCGAATCCCAGCGGGCTCTGGTAGTCCATGCGCGTGACACCTCGTCGGCGCTGTCAAGAGCGCGGGGTGGGGCGTGCATGGTACCGGGCGTGTGGTCAGGCCGCGAGCGCGAGCTCGGGCGGCGGTGCGTCCCTGCGGCAGGTCGGGAGGACTCGGAGGAACTGCTCGAAGAGCTGTGGGTCGAACTGACGACCGGCCATCTGGTGCATGGTCTCGACCGCTTCCATCTCCGTCATCGCGGCGCGGTAGGGGCGGTGGGTGCGCAGCGCGTCGTGGACGTCGGCGACCTGGACGATCTGGCTGGCGAGGGAGGGGCGGTGGGCACGGACCCTGCGCCCGGCCCCGCCGGCGCCTGCCGGGTAGCCGCCGCCGTCGAGGTGCTGGTGGTGCTCGTACGCGACCAGGACGGCCATCGGCGGGACGCCGGGTTGGGCGTACAGCAACGCTGCGCCGGCGCTCGGGTGGCGGCGCACGACGGCGAGTTCCTTGTCGTCGAGGTTGCCGGGCTTGCAGAGGATCGACTTGGGGATGACGACCTTGCCGACGTCGTGCAGGAGAGCGGCGGCGGTGAGGTCGTGGAGCGACTGCCCGGATAGTCCGACGCTGTCGGCCAGGGCCGAGGCGAGGATCGCGACGTTCACTGTGTGGACGAATGTGTACTCGTCGTGGTGCTTGAGCGCGGCCAGGGGGATCAGGGAGCCGGCGGAGACGGTTGCGCTTGCGAGGATCTCGGCCACGATGCCGTCGACGACTGCGGGCGGGATGGGGCGTTCGCCGCGGATGGCGGTGAGCAGGTCCGGCACGGCCTCGAGGACGCGGGTCATGTTCTTGTCGCTGGTGGCCGCCCCGTCGCCGATCCTTGCGTGCGAGAGACGGAAGGGCGCGATCGCGATCGTCTCGTCCTGCGTGATTGCGCGTGCGAGCCGACGGATGGCCATGTCGTCGACGTCGGCGGGGATCACGAAGGCGTTGCAGTTCTGGCGCGTCACGAACCGTTCGAGCAGGCTCTCGCGTGAGATGGGCAGCGGTGCGCGATCGGCGAGTACGCGATCGGTGAAGTAGCTGATCGTGACGCTTCCGGCGGCACGCAGCTTGGCTGAGGCTTCGGAGGCGCGCTGCGCGACGACGGGGTGGTCCTCGCCGTAGAGGGCTGAGGCGGAGCAGGTGGCTTCGATCGCCTCGAGGGCTTGTGCGATGGCGTTGCTCATGCCGCCTCCTTGCGTCGGACGACGGCGCGGAGGGGGCTGAGGCGCCAGACGAGTGTCGCGGCTCGCGCCTCGGGCTCGGTTGTGTCGCCGAGGACAGCGGCCAGTTCATCGCAGAGCCCGTGGCGGATGCGTGCTGGGCGCATCGCGGAGTCCTTGAGCAGGCGTGCGAGGTCGGGCGTGATCGCGCCTCCGGTCAGGCGCGTGAGGGCGTCGATGATCGCGCGGTAGTGGCCCTTGCCGATGCGTCGCGCCTCGCTGGACAGCAGGTGGGAGAGGAGGACCGGCACGAGTGCGGAGGGGGCGCTGGGTCCGACTCCGGCGATCGCGCCGCGCACCAACGCGGGGTCATCGTGTCCGAGGCCCCAGATGACCAGGCGCGAGGGCCACGGGACGGAACTCTCGTTGAGCGACTCGGCGAGGACGCGGAGGAGGTCCTCGCTGTCCGGCCCGAGATCAGCTCCGGTGAGCTCGGAGACCATGGTGCCGATGGTCTCGCGCGGCGCTCCGGCGAGCCAGTTGCGGGGCGCCTGCTGAGAGGTGTCGGGTGTGTTCGCCAGCTGGCGTGCGACCAGGAGCGCGCCCGGCGCCCCGAGTGCCTCGAGCAGTTGCGCCGCGCCCGACGAGGCGTCGGGATCCGAGAGCGCCTGCAGTGCGACATCGATGACCCGGGGCGTCGTGATCCCCGCGATGAGTGACCGGGCGACTCGGACACTCTCCGGCTCTGCGCTCCGCGTGGACTCGACGTGGCGCGCGAGGCGAACGCTGCGGACCAGCAGCCCGAATCGGCGGCGGGCGCACAGCACGCCGATGCGTGCCATGATCCCGGTCAGCGCGTGCAGCGGGTCTGCCTCTCCCTCCTCGGCGACCTCGAGCGCGATCTCGGTTGCACGCACCTCGATCGAGTCGGGGTCGTTCGGATCCGAGAACAGGAGCGCCGATGGTGTCGGCGCGTTCGTCGCCATCTTGCGCAGGGCGGTCGCGTACTCCTCGGGGTCGTACGCGTCGCAGTCCGGCGATGCCAGGAGCTCTGCGACGGCGCCGAGGACGGGACCGGTCGCCTGCTCGTCGCGCTCGTGGAGTTGCTCCTTGAGCGTGTGGCGCAGTTCGGGGCTCGTCGAGAGCATCGCGCCCAGGCGTGAGAAGAGCAGGCCCGAGGCGCCCGATGGGCCTTGATCGGTCGATTCGAGCGTGGAGAGCAGGTCGCCGAGTTCTTCCTCGGGCCAGACCGTGACGAGGTCCGGGATCGCGCCCGACCAGGCCTGGGGGCGGTCCATGCCGAGGTCGAGCAGCTTCTGGCGTGTCGACGGGCTCATCCGCTCGAGCGACGCGCGGAGACTCTCGGCGGCGCCGGGGCTCTTCTGGGCGCGCGCCGCCTGGTTGCAGACAGCGCCGATCGCGCGGTCGAAGTCTTCGATCTGCGGCTCATGGACGGCGTCGATCATCGAGGCGAGTTCGCCGAGGGACTGGGCGTCTTGCTCGGCGCTCTCGTCATCGAGAGCGAGGTCACGGACGCAGAGGCGGTGTGCACGCACGGAGCCTCGCGAGACCCGGTCGATGCGTTCGAGCCACGCGTCGGTTGCGGGGCCTTCGCCTTGTCGGAGGGCATCCACGGCTCGGATGAGCGCGTCCGGGTCGGGTTGGTGTCCGAGCTCGAGCGTGGCGATGCCGCGGGTGTGGAGCGTGCGTGCGATCGCGCTGTGGCACACCGTGTCCTCGCCGGCACGGAAGGCGTCGGGGAGCACGGTGAGGCGGAGCGGTTGGCCGGGACTCTTGAGGAGCGCAGCCAAGCGTTGCGAGCTGGCGGTGGCGGCGGTGTGCTCTGCGCCGTAGAGCTTGAGAGCCTCGGCGAGTGCGTCGAGCGATCCGGTGATCGCGAGTGCATCGCTCGCCGGCGCGCCCTGGTCGGGTGCCGCGCTCATGCCGCGTCCCTTATGGGGTTGGCGGGCGGGGTGTCGGAGTCGTCCTCGGGGGTGAGGCGTCTGAGGGTGCCGAACTCGCAGCGCGACTTGCCGGAGTTCTTGGCGCGGTACATCGCCTCGTCGGCGGCGCGGAGGACTTCCTGGGAGGTCGTCACCTGGCTCGTGGCGAGCAGGAGTGCGCCGATGCTGGCGGAGGATTTGATCGGGCCGTCCGTGATCTCGTGCTCTGCCTTGAGCGCTTCGAGGAAGACGTCGGTCAGCTCCCGGGCCTGCTCATCGCTGCGCACGCCGGGGATGATGACGACGAACTCGTCGCCCCCGAGGCGGCAGACGAGGGGCGAGCGCTTCTGCGAGGGCCGGTGGGCGGTTGCGGTCTCGTGGAGGCGGTGGGCGATGCTGACGAGGAGGCGATCCCCCGCGTCGTGCCCGAGCGTGTCGTTGACCTTCTTGAAGCCGTCGAAGTCGAAGAACATGACGAGCAGGTCCGGCGACTCGTCGCGCCGGGTGGCGCCGAGCTCCGTCTGGAGGCGCTCCATCATCAGCTTGCGGTTGGCGAGCTGCGTGAGCGGGTCGGTGCGTGCGGAGCGCCAGCTCTCGGCCTCTGCGTTCTTGCGCGTGCTGATGTCGGCGAGGGTGCCCGCGATTCGGTCGGCGTGGCCGACCATCATGACCTCGAACCACGAGGCGCGATCGGCGGTGGGGAACTTGCGCTCGTCTCGGACGGGGAGCGTGGTCGCGGCGGCGTCGTTGGCCTGAGCGACGAGCCACGCTCCGAGCTTGCGGTCGGCGAGCTTGGCCAGGCCCGTGCCGATCAGGCGCGAGCGGTGTGCGCCGACGAGGT
>JANQQG010000086.1 GCA_028285065.1 Phycisphaerales bacterium | reverse complement strand
CTACGCCAAGCACCTTGCGCGTCTCTACGAGGGCTACCAGGCGGCGTTGCGCAAGGCCAACGCAGTGGACTTCGACGACCTGCTCCTGCTGACGGCCCGCATGCTGCGTCACTGCCCGGAGGTGCGCGAGGCGTGCCAGTCGCGCTGGCAGTACACGCTCATCGACGAGTACCAGGACACGAACCACGCGCAGTTCGTTCTGGCGTCGCTGCTAGCCGGCGACGGGAGCGGGCGCGCGGCCCCCTCCGATGCGCTCGGCGTGCTGGCGGAGACCGACGCCGAGCCCGGCCCGAGCGCGCCGACCGGCCCGAACATCTGCGTCGTCGGTGACCCGGACCAGTCGATCTACGGCTGGCGCGGCGCGGACATCGCCAACATCCTCGAGTTCGAGACCAACTACCCCAGCGCGCGCACGATCGCGCTCGGCGAGAACTTCCGCTCGACCAAGACCATCATCCGAATCGCCGATGCGCTGATCCAGAACAACCAGCGACGCAAGCACAAGGACCTGACCGCGGCCCGCGAGCAGGGCAAGCCGCCGCAGGTCACGCTCTGCCGCGACGAGCACCACGAGGCGAAGCTGGCCGTCGACTGGCTGCGCCTGCGCAAGAACGAGGACAAGATCGCCTGGAAGAACATGGCGATCTTCTACCGCACCAACGCGCTCTCCCGCGTCATCGAGGACGAGCTTCGCGACGAGGGAATCCCATACGTCGTGGCGCGCGGCACCGCCTTCTACGAGCGCGAGGAGGTCAAGAACGCGATCGCGTACCTCAAGGTCGTCGCCAACCCCGCGGACGACGTCAGCCTGGACCGGATCGTCAACGTCCCGGCACGCGGGATCGGCAAGACCTCGCTGGCGCGCGTCCAGAACGCCGCGGCTCAGCACGATGTCCCGCTGATCGATGCGATGCGGATGGCCGCCAAAGGGCAGGTGCCCGACATCTCGAGCCGTGCGACGAACGCGATGGGCGAGTTCCTGCGCACGCTCGACGACTGGACGGGCGCGGGCTCGTTCATGGGCGCGAGTGTCTCGGCCAGCCTGCACGACCTGGTGGACCGCGTCGTCAGCGAGTCTGGCCTGGAGAAGCTGTACCGCACGCGCGAGTCGGGCGAGCCGGACGCGGACCGCGTGGCAAACCTCGCGGAGTTGATCTCGTCGGCCGCGGACTTCGAGGAGTCGTACGACCCGACCAACGACCCGGCGAACGACCTGGACGTTGGGCCGTTCGGCGATGACCTGATCGATGACCTCCCTGAGGCATCCGAGCCAGGAGACGGCGAAGCAGACGCCCCCGACGGCGTGTGGAACGCCGAGCGCATCAGCGCGGAGACGCCCCCACTGCTCGCACTGCTCCGCGCGTACCTCGAGCGCATCGCGCTCGTCGCGGACGCCGACAAGGTCGACCCCGCGCAGGGTGCGATCACGCTGATGACGCTGCATGCCGCCAAGGGGCTTGAGTTCCCGGCCGTCGCGATGATCGGCTTGGAGGAGGGCACGCTCCCCCACTCGCGCGCGTTCGAGTCCGAGGCGGAACTCGAGGAAGAACGCCGCCTCTGCTTCGTCGGCATCACCCGCGCGATGGACCGCCTGCTGATGACCAGCGCCAAGGAGCGCACGACCCGCGGCATCCCGGACCGCACGATCCCCAGCCGCTTCCTCAGCGAACTCCCGCAGGACGACATCCGCATCAGCGACGAGAGCGACCTCTACGGCTTCGACCCACCCCACCCCGGCCCCGGCCCGGGCTCAGGCCGTTCCGACCGGATCCCGACGGGCATCCCGCGCGGTCGCGCCCCGCTCTCGGCCGGGTTCAACTCGGGCATCCGCGAGGGCGCGAAGGTCCGCCACCCGCAGTTCGGCATCGGCGTGATCGTCAAGCTGACGACGGGCCGCGATGCGCGCGCGACGATCGACTTCCAGCAGGTTGGGGTGAAGACGTTGGTCCTGGAGTATGCGAAGTTGACGCCGGTGGGGTGAGGGGTAACGGGCCCGCGACTGCGAGCGAGGATCCAACGTCTAGCTCGGCGAATCGAGTCCACGCCGGACTGCCGCGCCAAGCGCCTTGGGCGCAACACGCAAGTAGGCATCGATCTGCTCCGGCGGAACCTCTTCCTCGGTGAACCACCTGCCAAGCTCCAGCCCGATGCGCTCATGGAAATGCGCAACGAGCGCGTCGAGCCGATGGTCAGCAACGATGTCGTTTCTGGAAGCGGTGAGGGTGACGCGATGTTTGCCGCAGAGGTCCAGGTTGAACATATGAGCGATGCCGAGCCGAAGGTGGCGTGAGAGATAGAACGCATTGGAGAGATCGATCCCGTCCTGTGTCAGCAACCCGGTGGGTGCGGCAAGCGACACGTTGCCGGTGACGAAGGACTCGAGACCGGTGCGAATCCGCCGAAGGGTGCCCGCCACGACCGGATGGCGGGGCGAGGTCCGAAACGCCTGCGACGTGCGGATCGCGTCAATCTGCGCATCCAGTGATACCCACTGTGCGTTGACCTCGTCGGAATCATGACGGTGAGCAAGCGCCTCGAGCAGACGCTCGACCACTCGAGCAACCTGCTCGATATCGCCTCGTGCGTCGCGGGACACTTCGGCTCCGGTCGAACGGAGCTCCGCGACATGGCTGCGGAGCGTCCCGGCCACCTCATCCGACATGCGCGCAACATTGACCAGCGTCTCACCCATCTCGGAAAAACCCACGACGGAGTACTGTCCGGCGTCTCGCAACGACAAGTAACGACGCGCGTCACGATCGAGCATGAACAGGCGGACGGTCCCTCTAAGATCAAAGCCCAGCGCGCCGTTGAACTCAACGTCCCGGTGCGCGTACCCGAACGCCCCCGGCGCAGCCTCGAACACGCCCAGGAACGCGTCATCCTCGAACCCGAACTCACGGCTCACCACCTCCGTCCGCGAGTGGTCCGACTCTTCGACGCTCACATTGTACGGCGTCCGTGCAAGAAACTCCTGCACGACGCGCCGCAAGCTCGGACCCAAGGGGCGCTCGAGGTAGACACGGACCGTCGTGCCCTGCGGGAACCCGTCGCCGACCAGATCACGGTTGAGACGTCGGACAACGAAGTACTCGTGCGGGCCACTGATCTCGAGGTGCAGGCCCGCACGCTCGTCATCGTCGAGTGTCTCGTGGACGAGCGGATCGGGTCGAGTCTCGACCTCGATCCGATCCGCATTCATGAAGCAAGAGAGGATGCCAATTCCAAACTGGCTGATCGGCTCGAAGCCAAGCTGACGGCGTCGGAACGCGAAAGAATGGTAGTAGGACCGGCCCACTCGCATGAAGAAGTCACCGATGATCGCCTTGGTCATGCCCGACCCCCTGTCGGAGACTTCGAGAATCTGCTCACCGTCCGCCGTATTGCGCAGCGCGCAGTGGATCGAGCCTGTGTAGTTGCCTCCTCGCTTCTCGGCCGTGATCTGGCTCACGCGGCACGCATCGAGCGCGTTCTGGAGCAGTTCTCGCACGAAGACTCTCTGGTCTCGGTACAGCTGGACTCCCATGAGCAGTGTGATGATCTCGCGGTACTCGAGTTGGAACTTGAACTCACGTAGAGGTAGCCAACGGACTCGATTTGACGCTCGACAGGCAGATCCAACCCCAGGCGGCCCCCTCCCCCACCCCTGCCCCAAGAAAACCCATGATCTCCTTACGCTCGACTTCGATGGCGTCCAGCGTGTCGCGGAGTACCTTCTCTTCAAAGAAATCTTCAAATGTCGCGTTGAACCGAATGGCCGTGTCGGAGACCGAGAAGAGTGACGCCTGGTGCTTCCGCCACTCACGATGGCTCCTCTCATTACCACGCTTGATCAGTGTCATCAGGCTCTCGGGCGCACGCGTTGCGTCGAGATCCAGAAAGTCCGCGAGTCGCAACACGCACGCGAGGAATGGGAGGTCCACGTTGTAGTCCATGGCGAACGGGACACTCTGCAGCTCCCTCGCAACCCACGCGACCGACTCGCCGTGGCTCCGACACAAGTCCGCAACCATCGGCGCAAACGACTTCTCCTGCACCGTCATCCCAGACGCAAAGTGCTTGCGGACCAATTCGGCCGAGAGTAGGTGGTGGCGCGAGCGCAGGAACTCCTGAAACAGGCGCGATTCGAGGAACGCGGCTCGGGCGGGATCGTCACCGGCCCGCACACGCTCGACCTCCACCCATTCGCTCTCGTGACGGAGCATGAACTCGGCGTACTCGGGCGATGCCTTCAACTCATCCCGGCGCTCCTTCGAGGCGGCCATGCCCGTGTCATGGGCGTAGGCCGCGAGGATCAGGACAGCGAGGTCAACAGGCGTAAGTGCATCGAGCCGATCCGGACCGAGTAGGTTCGACATCAGCTTGACGACGCGCACCGCGTGCGCCCGGTCGTGCAGCGTGTAGTCGTCGAATGTCTTGACGGCGCGATCCAGGACGTTCCCGAGTTCGTCCGTGCTGTCCTTGACCATCGTGGGCAGGCGTGTGAGGTCGAGACCGCCCGCTTCGCACTTCCCGCAGCACGCCTCGAGACGTTGGAACAGGACCGTGTTCTCCAGCATCAACTGTCCTCCTCGACGAACGCCCTCAACTCGGCCACCCCGAATGTCACAGCCTTCACCTCTCCCCGAGCCCCACGTTCGCGGGCGCGTAGCTCCTCGATCATCGCGATCGCATCGTCGTAGTTGCCGCTATCGACGAGCGATCCCACACGACGCCCGCTCGCCGCATCGCTCAGCTCTTGCTCACTCCCGACGCCCTTACCACCCGCGCCCAAATCAACCGGCTCGGCCACCCGAGCCGCGCCAGCGTGCGCGACGGCGTCCTCGATCAGTCGCAGCGAGCGACCCGGCTCGGCGAACCCGGCGCCCGCTCCCCACGCCGCGGCCAAGCGGAGCACTTGCTCGACAACGCCATTGTCGAAACGGACCGGATGTGTCCGCTCGATCGTCGCCAAACGCTGGCGCAGGATCTCGGCGAGCGCTGCATCATCGATAGGCGGCACCTCGACCACGCTGGCACCCCCAACGAACCCGGGCCATGCGTCGCGCAGCGCACCAAGGCCGTCCGGAGTCGTCGTCGCCATGAGCGCTACGCTCTGGCCGATCGCATCCATCACCCACACTTGCCACGCGTCGCTGAACGCCCCGGACGCAGCCGGCGAGGGCAGGTATTGCTCGAGGTCCTCGAGCACGAGCGTGTACGACGGATCCCTCCGGAACGCATCGACGAGCCGCTCCAGACGATCGGTTTCTGGAACACCGTCCTCACTCAGTCCCTCGTGGTCCGGCTGCATCAGCAACCGAGCTTGGCCGGATCGCTGCATGTGCTCGGCCGCCGCCCGAACCAGTGCAGAACGTCCGCTCCCGCACGGTCCTACGACGAGCAGCGGCGTGCGCTCCTTGAGGTGCGTGACGATCTCCTCCAGCCCGGCACGCTCGACAAACGGAGCATCCGGGGCCGCGACGGCAAGCGCGAGCCCCTTCAATGGCTCGGGCAGGCGGGGCACGCCGGCGGGGATCGTGCGCAGTGCCCTGCGGAGTTCATCGCGCCGCCGCCGGAGCTGCTCTGCTCGCTCTCGAAATGCGGAGACCTCGTCGAAGGCTCGCTCAGCGACTGCCCTCGCCTCAAGGCGCGAGATCCTGAGAATCTCAGTCTCAAGTTCGACTAGCTGATGTGACGTGAATCCCTCCGCGAGCAACACCTCTACCTCGTCTGGCTCCGCACCCACGCCGAGGAGGTTGAGGACCTCCTCCCGGACCTCCTCAAGCCGCAGGCCCAGGTTCATGAGGACCAGCGCGGCAACGCCATCCCGCTCATCGAGCAATCCGAGCAAGAGGTGCTCCGTGCCGACGTAGCGGTGGTTGAGATTGCGCGCCTCCTCGATGGCGTACTCGATGACGTTCTTGGCTCGCGGGGCCTGAGGGAGCTTGCCCATCGTGACTATGTCCGGTCCCGACTTGACGAGCTTCTCGACCTCGAGGCGCACCTTGCGGATGTCAACGTCCAGGTTCTTCAGCACGTTCGCGCCGACCCCGGAGCCTTCCTTGACGAGGCCGAGGAGGATGTGCTCGGTCCCGATGTACTCGTGGTTGAAGCGCTGGGCCTCTTGGTTGGCCAGTGCCATGACCTTCCGTGCGCGATCTGTGAAGCCTCTCATCACCCAATGCTAACGCCGTTGCCCCGTACTTCCCGCACACCCCGCCGAGGCTTACCTAGCAAGGTGGGTCGATCACCCGATCAGGTGAAACACGCCCGCACTGCCCCGTCTCATGATGAGACACAGCGACCGACCCATAGACTCGGCGCGTCCATCCCGCGCACGCCGCCTGCGTGGATGTGCAGCACATTGATGAGGGCGTTGCCACGATGTGGAAGTTCTGGAAGCGAAACGAAGCAACCGACCTGACCCGGCCGTCTCTGGACAAGGCGACGGTCTGGGACGATGCCAACCCGCGCGCCAGCCTTCAGTCGCTGTTCGAACTCTTCGTCCACAAGCCGATCAGGGAGACGATTGACTGGTACTTCCGCAAACGCGGCCGCAAGCGGAGCATCGGGCTCACGATCCGGATCTTGGCGATCCTTGCGGCCGGCATCGGAGTGCTGATCCCCGTTGTCTCCTCGCTGATCAAGAAGGACGACGGAATGCCCATGATCCCAGCGACGTGGGCGGCCGTGGCGCTCCTGATCGGTGCGGGGCTCATCTGGGTGGATCGTTTCCTGGGAGCGACGTCCGGTTGGCTGCGCTACATGAGTACGGGGTTGAGGACAGCCGAACTGCTCGACCGCGCGAACCTGCAGTGGCTCCGACTCCAGCAGTCGTGGGACCAGACACCCACCGACGATCAGGCCACGCACGCACTTCATGTGATGCGCGAGCTCAATGCAGAGATCCACGCGCTCATCCGTGAAGAATCCGACCAATGGATGGAAGAGTTCCGCAGCTCGCTCAAGCAACTCGATGGGATGGTCAAGGCCCGGATTGAAGCAAGCCAGAGAGCGGCCGAGCAGGTCCAGCGCTCTCTCGACACAGGCCTGGACGTGAGTGTCACGAATGCGGAGAGTGCAACCGTCACGCTGGAGCGTCACGGCGAGCCGCCGATCGAGAGGGAAGGGACCTCGGTCGCTTTCGCCGGCCTCCAGCCCGGGGTCTGGCGGATCATCGTGGTCGGGAAGCGCATGGAGAGCGGGACACTCGTCGACGGCGGCACTGAGACCGCGGTCCTCCTCGAGGCCGGCATGGTCAGCAAGATGGCACTCTCGCTCGCCTAGGGACGGGTTGTCGCACGTCCCCCCCACTTCCTGGTCCATCCCACGACCAGGCGTCACTCAGCCCCCGCCCCCCACGCTCCGATATCACCCCCATGATCCCGCAGGGTGTCGCAAAGCGGATCCTCCCTGGGGAATGGGACCCTGTCGTGCGCCGGTCTCTTCTCCTGCTGTGCGCGGTCGTCGTATTCGGAACGGCCGGCTACACCTGGATCGAGGGCTGGTCGCCTTGGCGATCGCTCTTCTTCACGCTTGTCACGCTCACCACGGTCGGCTACGGCGACTACGGGCTGACCGAGAACGGCGAACGCTTCACCGCCGTCCTCATGATCGGCGGCATCGGCACCGTCTCGTACACCGCAGGCCTCATCCTCCAGAACATCATGGCACGCGCCACACACCCGGAGCGACGCATGATCGAGAAAGCACGCAAGCTGCAAGACCATCACATCATCTGCGGTCTCGGGCGCACCGGTGAACGTGTCATCACGAAGCTCCTCGAGGATGGCGCCGCGGTCGTCGCGATCGACTCCGATCCTCACCGAGTCGCCGAGGCGCAGACGCGCGGCATCGTCGCTTTCGAGGGCGATGCCACCTCCGATCAGGCGCTTCAGGATGCCGGCATCGAGCGCGCGTCTGCCGTAGCGGCCGTGACCTCGGCCGATGCCGTCAATGCGCTGATCTGTCTGACCGCGCGCGCCCTGGCGCCCAAGGTGCCGATCATCGCCCGCGCCGAGGACGAGCCGTCGATCTGCAAGCTGCGGCGAGCAGGTGCGACGAACGTGATCAGTCCGTCGAGCTACGGAGGCGACGGGATCGCAGAGAACATGCTCCGCCCGGAGGTTGCTCGCCTGCTCCCCGGGCTGCAAGGCGGGACCGATGCGCTCAGCTTCGCGCAGATCGCGATCAGCCCGCAGTCGCCTCATCTGGGCGAAGCGATCATCCAACTCGGGAAGCGCCATCCTCGCCTCGCGATCGTCGCGATCCGCGATGCGTCCGGCGATGTGACGACCCACCCCGAGCCCGCCCACACCCTAGCCCTCGGTGAGGTCCTGGTCGTCGCCGGGACCGGCGAGGACGTTGCCGAACTCAAGACCGCGGCATAGCGCAACCGACCCGAGGGAGGGCCATGACGGGCCCGACCCGGACGTCGCGATCATCGCGAGCCGACCCCCTACGTGCTGCCCGCACGCCCCACGCTCCACCCGAGCGCCAACAGTGCCGCCAGAAGACCGCGTGCAACCTCCCGGTCGTACGTCTTCTCCGACTCGGGCAGGTCGGCGTACGGGACGAGGCAGGGGTGGCGCCGTGTCGCGTCGTCGCGCGCCGGGCCGTGGGTCCACCCATCCGCCATGCGCTGCTGCGCCCAAACGTCGTGTGTGTGCTCCGCCAATCGCTCGACGAGCGCGTCGAGTTCGGGCGGCACCGAGATGCCCGATGTATCGATCGGACGCGGCGTGTACGGGCTGGGATCCGGCGCTGTCATGGTGGCAACAACTCTCTGAGCAGGTAGATCGCTCGCCACTCGAGTACCTCAGCGAGCATCAGTGTAGAGAGATCGCTGAGTGTCGACTCCAGGTCGCCGCGCTGTGCGACCGACCACCCGGCCTCGTTGGGCTCTGCCGACGCCCCCAGGCGTTTCTCGAGCCGCAGAGAGAGCATCTCGGCGAGGTCCTTGGAACGGGTGGCGAGGCGGAGGAACTCGATCTGCACGCCGATCGCGTGCACCGCTCCGAGCAGCGCCGGTCCCAGCACGATCACGAACAACGCGACTGTCTTGCTCGTCTCGGTTCCCGGCATCCAGTGCGCCACCTTCAGCCCAACGACGATGATGACGAGTGCGAACAGGCTCCACATGACGTCGACCGCAAGCTCCTCCAGCCACTCGTGCCGGTGGGCCGTTGCCTCGTGGTAGTCCCGCTGGCCACGCACCCAGGCGCGTGCGGCCGCGAGCACCTCGGTGTAGTACGAGTCATCAAAGCGCACGATCGTTGGGGCTTCGCCTTCGGAGCGTGAGCGAGCCGCCTCGCACGGCGCCGGTGTGCCGACGTCTCGGAACATCGAACGGGCGTACCACCCAGATGCACCGTCGGAGGGCACGACCGTCGAGTACCCCGGCGGCGGCGGCGCGGCACTCGCCGCACGCCCGAGCGCCGCGAGCGCCTGAAGGTGTCGCAGTTGCTCGACGATGTGGCGCACCCGTGCAGCGCGCTGACGCAGCGAGAGCTTGCGTTCCGAGATGAAGACGAGGGACAGGATCACGAGGAGCAATGCCAACTCCACCACCGCGGGCCACGTGGCTGATTCGAGCGCCTTGACGGTGCCGTGCACCAGGCCGAAACCGACGACGACGAAGCCGAGCAGGTAACACCAGATGACGAGGCCGCGGTACCCGTTCATGAAGGGGATCGCGATGCGATCATCCAACTCCTCCTGGGTCGATGCCAGACGCTTGACGTGCGCATCGAAGCGCTCGGTCTTCACGTCCGCTTGATCACCATCGGAGGCCGGACCGGAATGCCCGGTCCTGAGCTTGGCCAGCCCATAGAGCGACTTCCACGGGACCGAGAGCACACTGAGAAGCGCGCGCCAAAGCCCGGTCCCAGATCGATCGAACGTGGCATAGAGATCATCGAGCACTCCTTGCGCAACGTCCTTGTCGACGTCGTGTCTCGAGTCAGTCGGAACAAGCACGATCCTGACCAACGCCGCGAGGTCTGTGTCGGACTCGAGCCCAGCCGGGCCAACAGGGAGGACCGGCATGCGAGCGGCCGCTGCGAAGGCCTCGAACCGGTGGCGCGATGGCTCGGACCCATCGACTCCCGCGATGATCAAGTCGGACTGCTCGCGAACGAAGAGCTCTCGACGCTCCTCCGTCTCGCCCGTCAACTCGACCCAGATCGGATCCTCGGAGCGCTCGATTGTCTCCATCGTGCCGATCGACTCTCCCCCGGTTGCGCGCGCCGTAGCCCACGAGGCTCGGCTGACCAAGCGCAACAGGATGCCCCGCCGGGCTCCGGCATCGATCGCCGACCGCTCGAACCCGGTCGCAACACCGGTGATGAGTCTGACCACGAGGTCCTGGCCCTCGAACAGATCCGCGAGCGTGCGCCCGCTGCCATCGGCGAGTGACTGCCCGAGGACCCCCTCCGCCTCTGCCCTTGCGCCATCGAGCAGACCGCCGATCGCCTCGACCTGAGCACTCGGTGGAACGCCGGCCGCCTCGTCGCCGAACCAGAGCACTCCGATGCGGAGGACAGGACGCGGACGTTCGATCTTCTTTGATTCGCTCTTCATCGGTCGTGGCGCTCAGCGCGAGGAGCCGGGAGCATACCACGACATACTCGACGGTCCGGGCGACCGAACACTCAACGGTTCGCCGGCAAGACCCGCCTACTCAGCCCCGCCCGCGCGCTCGAACACCAGGGTCCCTTGCTCCGTGCGCTTCAGCTCCAACGATGGCGACAGGAACTCCAAGGCGTTCTGGACGGCACGCGTCATCTTCTCGTGCGAGCGCCGCGCAAACTCGATCCGGAAGCGGCATGCATCATCGTCGCCCGAGATCGGCACGATCCTGCGGACCCCGATCAGCGTGCCCAGGCTCGCCTCCGCGTCGGCTCGGGCCTCCTCGGCACGCCCCGGGATGCTCAGGCGCACATCGAGTTGGCGGATGTCCTCGGTGATGCCCTGGTCGAGTTGCTCCGCGAGTGTCCCGATGAGGTAGCGCAGCCTGTCGGCCTCATCGAGCGGATCGAGCCCGTGCCCATCGCCGAACTCCTCCGAGGGCCAGCTCGCAAAGGCGATGATCCGCTCTTGGCCCACGTCCTCGATCACCAGCTCGGCAGACCTGGTCCCCACGCGACCGCGAATTACGAACGGCACCGACTCTTCTCCACGCTGGGCGTGCAGACCAACCTCTCGCAACTCGCCGATGACCCGATCGGTCGCGCGCCCGCCACCCTGCAGCACCACCCCAATCGTCTCACCTCGCGCACGCGAAACGCGACGGCGCGAATCCGCGACGGCTCGCGCCTGGAGCCAACGCGGCTGGTCCGCGAGGAAGAGCTCCGCGGCGATCGTCCAGCCCGCGATGCTCAGCACACGCAGACGAAGCGGACCGGACTTGCCGTCGAAGGTTGACTCGAGCTCCGCGCCGAGCGCCTCTGCGTCCATCGTCGTCATGATCTTGAAACGCGAGATGGACCCGCGCGCCGGACGGCGTTGCCACCCGGACTCTGGTGCGGCCCCGACGAGGCGCCGGATCGCGTTGACAAGGGAGTGGTGCTCGGCCTGCTCACCGACGCCGCCGACACTCAGGGCGATCATGTGCCGGCCGGCGCGCCGCTCACCCGCGCGGACGAACGCGTCGGCGAACTGGCGGGCCAGGTTGTTCCCGAGGGCGCGCCCGTAGACGTCGTCGATCTCGTCGACCCGACCCGGTGAGAGTCGCGGCCCACCGAAGACCTCTCCACTGCGCAGGTCGATGAACTGGCCCTCGTAGCGAATCCTGCTCCCACGCTCGCGGGCGCTGAGGCGCAGGATCAAATCGACTCGGTCCAGCGACATGAGCTCGAACATGTCGTCGCCCACCAGGCGCTCGCCCTCGGTTGCATTGAGCACCTTGGCAACCCGGTCCGACGGGTCGTCCGGCACGCCCAGGATCCGCACGCCCGCGAGCGCGAGCTCGCGCTCGACACCGGTGCGACACGCCGTCATCACTCGCTCGGCCGCGTCCCCACCCTCGTGCACGAGATCGATGAGCAGGCGCGGCCGCCGATCAACCTCATAGACCTCGTCGAGGATCTCACGTTCTGTCTTGGAGAGCGGCTCCGACTCCGGGCCCGCTGCGCAGGCGGGAGCCGCGATGCCCGTCAGCGCCAGCAAGAGCACCCAGCGCACCAACCGACCGCTCGTGATCCCGGTCCGCCTCGCCCTGTTCATCCGCCCGCTTCCTCAATGCTCGCTAACCACCCAACAAGGTGGCGATGGGTTCGTGCTCCGATCGGGTTCTTGACCGGAGACGGGATGATAGTGGGCGGGACGGGGATGCGTGGGGTGCGCTTCCGGCCTCGAAGCCACCGACGCCTCTTACCATTGGCCGCAGGAGGGGGTGGCGAAGGGCCGACGATGGCTGACGCAACTCATCAATCTCAGGATGCGGCCGCCTCACCGAGGCGGTTCGACATCGCATTCAGTTACGCGGGCGAGCAGCGCGAGCACGTGCTGCGCCTCGATGCCGAACTGCGCAAGCAGTTCCCCACCGAGCGCGTCTTCTACGACCGTCGACACGAGGCGGAGCTGGCGGGCATCGACCTCGACGCGACGCTCTACGACCTGTACCGCGAGCAGGCCGAGCTGGTCGTGGTCTGCATCAGCGAGGACTACGCACGCAAGAACTGGACCAACGCCGAGGGCAAGGCCATCAAGGACCTGATGCTCAACCAAGAGGACTCACGCGTCGTCCTGCTCCGGTTCGACAAGGCGCGGGTCCGCCCGATCCCGGACACGGCCCACTACATCGACGGCAACGTCGTCCCCATCGACCAGATCGTGCGCCACATCATCGAGCGCCACGAGCGGGTGCTTGCGGATCCGCCGCGTGCGGGTGCGCCATCGACGACACCGGTCACGGTCCCGTTCAGCCAGGAGTTCACGAGCCTCGGCACGCTCTTCAAGGGGCGTGAGGAGTCCATGAGCATCTTGCGCGAGTCGCTCCGCGCTGAGTCCACCCACGCCACGGCCATCGTCGCGCGCCAGTCGATCCACGGCGAGGGCGGCGTCGGCAAGACCCGCCTCGCACTCGAGTTCGGCCTGGCCAACAGAGCCGACTACTCCGCGCTCCTGTTCGTCCAGGCCGACTCACCCGACGCGCTGATGGCGAACCTGGGCGCGCTCGCCGGCCCGCTGGTGCTCGACCTCGGCCTGCCGCCCGAGGCGAACGCCGAAGTGAAGCTCGCGGAAGTGCTGCGCTGGTTGGACCACCACTCCGGCTGGTTCCTGATCCTCGACAACGTAGACACGGAGGAGGCCGCCGCGGCGGTCGAGGCGAAGCTCGCGCACCTACGTGCGGGGCATGTCGTGATCACAAGCCGCATCAGCCAATGGTCGAACGCCGTGACGCCGCTGGAGCTGAACGTCCTTGACGAGGACGCTTCGACGGAGTTCCTGCTGGAGGCCACGGAGCGGCGGGGCACGGTCGGGCGTGCGATCACAGAGAACGACGAGCAGGACGCACGCCTGCTCGCCCAAGACGTCGACGGGCTTGCCCTCGCCCTCGAACAGAGCGCGGCCTACATCCGAGCCACCGGCACCACCATCAGCGCCTACCGCGAGCGTTGGGCATCCTTCGACGAGAAGGTCCGCGGCTGGCACGACGAGCGCCTGATGAAGTACCCGCGCAGCGTGGCGACAACCTACGAATCATCGCTCGAGCAGCTCCCCGAGGAGTCGGTCAGGCTGCTGCGGATCTGCTCGCTGCTGGCCCCCGCGCCGATCCCGGTCGGGCTGCTCGAGGAAGCAACGGAGGACCTCGACGAGGCCCTGATGCCGCTCCTGCTCTTCAGCCTCGCCAAGCGGAGCGAGGACGGTGAGTCCGTGACCGTGCACCGACTGATCCAGGCGGTCGTGGCGTCGCAGCTCGATGATAAAGAGCACAAGGCGGCGGCGAACGAGGCGGTCACGGCGCTACGTGGATATGCGCCCGACGGCGACACGAACACGCACGTCGAGAGTTGGCCAATCTGGGAGCTCCTCTCACCACACGGACCGGCCCTTGCGGAGCACCTTTGGCGTCACGGGGATGGCCTTCGGAGCGGCTGGCTCCTTGCCAAGGTCGGTCACTATCTGCACTTCCAAGTGCGCTTGGCCGCAGCCGAGCCGCTCATGCGACGCGCGCTCGAGATTGACGAGGATGCGTTCGGCCCTGAGCACCCCAGGGTCATCACCGAGGCAAACAACCTCGCCCAGTTGCTCCACACGACCAACCGCCTTGAGGAAGCCGAGCCTCTCATGCGCCGGGCACTGGGATTGTCTGAGCAGGCCTTCGGTCCTCAGCACACGGCCGTGGCCATCAGCCTCAACAACCTCGCCCAGTTGCTCCAAGACACCAACCGACTCGACGAGGCCGAGCCACTCCTGCGACGAGCGATCGAGATCGACGAGCAGTGCGGCGATTCTCAGGACCCACGGATCGCCACGAAGTTGAGCAACCTCAGTCAGGTGCTCAAAGCGACCGGTCGATTCGCCGAGGCTGAGCCGCTCATGCGACGAGCACTCGACATCGATGAGACGCACTTCGGTCCCCAACACCACAGCGTCTCGAGGGACCTCAACAACCTCGCCCTCTTGCTCGAGGAGACCAACCGACTCGCTGAAGCCGAGCCGCTCTTGCGACGAGCACTCGACATCGACGCGGAGACCTTCGGCCCGGAGCACCCCAACGTCGCCGGCGACCTGAGCAATCTCGCTGCATTGCTCCAAGCCACCAACCGACTCCAGGAGGCAGAGCCCCTCATCCGACGGGCACTCGAGATCGACGAGCAGACCTATGGTCCCAAGCACCCGAAGGTGTCCATCCGCCTGAACAACCTCGCCCAATTACTCCAGTCCACCAACCGACTCGACGAGGCCGAACCGCCGATGCGACGAGCGCTCGAGATCGATGAGCAGAGCTTCGGTCCCGAACATCCCAACGTAGCTACCCGCCTGAGCAACCTCGCTGTGTTACTCCACAGTACCAACCGACTCGACGAAGCCGAGTCACTCATGCGACGAGCGCTTGAGATCGATGAGCAGGCGTTCGGCCCCGAGCACCCTTCAGTCGCCCTCCGCCTGAACAACCTCGCCCAAATGCTCAACACCGCCGACCGACTCGACGAAGCCGAGCCGCTCATGCGACGAGCGCTTGAGGTCGACAAGGTGAGCTACGGCGCCGAACATCCCCAAGTCGCCATCGACCTCAACAACCTTGCTGCATTGCTCATCGCCACGGACCGGATAGCCGAAGCCGAGCCGCCCATGCGACGGATGATCAACATCTTCCTAGAGTTCACACGCTCGACGGGGCACCAGCATCCGAGGCTCCTAGCCGCGTTGGCCAACTACCGCGCACTCCTCGTCGATCTCGGCGAGTCGAAAGAGGAGTCGCTCCAGAGGGTCGTCGCCGTGGCCGCCGAGTACGGGGTCTCGATCACCGCGGACGACGAGCCGACCTAGTCCCTCACGCATTCGCCGCCTTCGCCCAGCGCTGGACGATCGGCACGAGGTCGGACGCTTCCTCCGAAGCGTTCGGGCCGAAGTAGCGCAGCTCGAGTTCCTCGATGTCACGCTGGATCGACTCGGCCTCCGCGCCACCGAGTCGCGGCTCGAGGCGCTGGAGCATCGTGATCGCACCCGTCGGCGTCAGGTCATCGGGGATCGCCAGTGTGCCCTCGTTCGGCGCGAGACGACCGCGACGGACGACATACGCGAGGGCGATCACCAGCGCGCCGACGAGCAGTGCGCCGACGGCCAGCATCATTGCGCTCAGCATCGAGAAGCCTCGCGGCACGACGGGGACGGTCGAGGCCGTGACCGGCACGATGTCCGCATCCGCGTATTGCATCGAGGTGATGGTCGCTTCGACGTCCCCGTTCACGCTCGGGAGCGCGAACTCGCTCCCAAGGGCGTCATTCGACGGCTCGTAGGTGACCAGCCAGCTCCGCTCGGTCGTGATGCGGAAGATGCCGTCGGAGTCCGCCACGGCGTACTCGATGTCCTCATCCACCTGCTGGCCGAACCCCCAGATGTCCTGTACGGACTGATCCGCCATGATGGCGTTGATGGGGCGTGCGTCGATGCCGTCGTCGACGCGGACGCGGTACCCGGGGAGCGCGTCGTGCACGCCGGCGAGCAGGGTGTCGAGGTCCGGCACGAGCCCGCGCGCCTTGACGCTGATCTCGAGCGTGATGGCGCGATCTTGCTCGGCGTCGTGCATCGAGCGGACGTCGACGGTCTGCATCACCTCGGCGTCGAACATCGGACGCGGGTCCGCATCGCCAGACGCGTCGATCAGCGGCGTGTTGGAAACCACGGGCAGCGTCACCGGTCCGGCGGTGTCCGTGAAGCTCAGGTCCATCTGAAGCGGCGGGACGTGGTCCACGCTGGGATCGACCGCGCGGAGCACGAGGTAGGCGACGGGCTTCTCGAGCCAGCCACGCTCGCCGTCCTCCTGGATGGACCGGGGCGGGTTCATCGACTCGAAGAAACCGATGGACTCGACGACGAACGAGTCGCCGAGCGACGTCTCGAGCGACTCCTGGAGCCGGTCGCGGTAGTTGACGATCGTCCCGCGGTTGCCGCGCATCGCCCAGACGTTGTTCTGGAGGTAGCGAGCGAAACCACCCGTCTCACGGTCGACGGCGTTGGTGTACCGGAGCGTCAGCACGGCACCGAACGGCTCGTCGCCGACGTTCGCGCTCCCGTCCAGCGTCAAGCGCAGCTTGACCTCGTCCTTGACCAGGTCCTGGTACAGCTCGTCCAGGCGGCGCAGCGGCGCACCGGCCGGGTGGTCCCCGATGACCCGGCGCGCGTGCTTGATCACGCGTGGCTTGACCTCGGGATCCAAACGCCCGAGCGATCCGACGATCCCACGCGCGAACTCCGCGATGTGCTCATCGGCCGCGTCGCGCGGGAGCGACATGATCGAGCGACGGATCAGGTCGATCTGGTCGTCCCGATCGCTGCCCTCGAGCAGCACGTCGTCACGCGTCAGGTAGTTCAGCTCGCTCGAGCCGAGCGCAGCATTGAACCAGACCGGGTACACGCCCGAGCTCGCTCGCTCGCGACCCTCCTCGAGGGCACGCCCGTACTGGGCCGCGGCATCGGCGAAGGCCTCGAACGCCTGCCGCCGGTGCTCGTTGAAGGCGGCGAACTCCTGCTGCTGCTGGCTGGCGTACTGCAACCGATCATGCGCCAGGGCGGCCTTCATCATGGCGTGACGCCACGAGTCGGGCTCCTGGCGGATCGCCGAATCGATCAGCTCGATGGCGAGGTCGTATCCCTCTGACACGATGGCCGTGATCTCGTCAGCCGACCGACGCATGCCGGCCTGCTGATGGACCTGTCGGTTGCGCCAATCGCCATTGAGTGAGGAGCGCATGTTCCCGGCGATCGAGGCCGCGACACTCGGGCCAAGCTCCTCGACGGGCCCGAGGATCTCGACGAGGCGCTCGCGGGTGAACGCCTCGGAGCGCCCGTGGCACGCCTTGAAGGCAACGACGATGCTGTCGAAGCGTCGCGCATCGATGCCGATCTCGTCGAGCGTGTCGACCAGGCGGACCAACCGATCGAGGTTTCGCCGCTGGCGCCCGCGCGTCAGCGGGGCCGACGGCGCACGCATGCTCGGGCCGAAGAAGAAGCCCTGGTTCATCGCCGGGCTGGCGGCCGGCGAGAGCTGCCTGGACCAGCGGTCGAGGAACGCACCGGCGAGCACTTCGCTCTCGCCCGGGAAGCGCGTGATCGCCTGCTCGAGCAAGTCGAGCGCCACGTCGGGCTCATCGGCGAGGAGCGCGATCTCGACGGACGCCCTGTACGCGCGTGTGGCGAGGCTCGCGTCGATCACAGAGAACCACTGTTCGTCCGGGAGCGCCCGCAGGAGCAGCTCCACCTTGCGACGCGTCCCCCCGTTGACACCTCGACCCGAGCCAAGCGCCTTGTCGTAGTCCTTGATCGTCGACTCGGCCTGGTTGATCAGACCGATCGTGAGCATCCGGAGGGGGACGCGGAGCACCTGGACGTCGATCTCCGGGTTCGTCAGGAGCGTGTCCACGGCCTCCTTCATGGTCAGCATCGCCTGCGCGTCGCGCGCCGACAGCCCTTCGAGCGCGATCACCTGGAGCGCGACCGGCGCCAGTGCCTCGTTCTCGAACACACGGGTCAGCCACTCGGTGCCGACGGCCGGCGGGATCTCGGAGAGCATCGAGATCGCGCTGCGCATCCCCTCCTGGCGCTTCTCGAACGGTGCGTCGGAGAGCAGAGCCGTATCACAGAAGATGCGCCACGACGTCGTTAGAGCGCGATCGCCCTCCGGACCGCTCAGCGAGCGGGCCCGGGCGGCGTGGTAGGCCGCGTGGTCGAGCATGACCTGAGCGTTCTGCTCTGCCCGAGCTTCTTCCAGCGGCGTGAGGTAGTCGTAGGCCTCGATGATCATCCCGGCGCGAGCAAGGAACGCGGCGGTCCGCGACCGATTCTCCGGCGATGGCCCGAACATCTTCGTTCCACCGGCGATCTGCTCGAGCAGCGGACCGGTGCTCGAGCTCTTGGCCGCCGTCTTGAGAAGCTGCGACAGCACGTCAAGCTGCCACTCGGTCAGCTCCGGAGCGGCATCGCCCATCGCGAGCACTTCCTCGGGCAGGATCGCGGGCTCGCCCTGGTTCGTCGACTGCAAGACATGCGAGTAGATCCCGTCGGCATCATCGCCAGCGCGCTCGCGCATGAAGGTCTCGAAGGACTCCCACTCCCCGGCCAGCACGTGCAGGTGCAACCACTCGGCCAGGTCCGCCGCCTCGGCATCGGCTGCGGGCAGCTCGGTGCGCTCGAGGCCAAGCCGCGCACGGGCCGCGAGGACGGACTCAGGGGTGCGCGCGAAGTTCATCTGCGATACCGACTGGAGCAGGGACTGAGCCGGGGGGCTACCGGGAGCTCCGGGTGCGGCCTCGGCTGGTGCACCACCCTCGAGACGAGCGAACAACTCATCGATGTCGATGCCCATGTCCAGGTACACCGCCCGCATCTCGGCCTGGGCCGCCTCGGGGAGCTGATCGAACATCTCCTTGAGCTCGGCGACCTCCTCGTCGGAGAGTTCGATCTCCTCGGGCTCGGCGGCGCGCACCACCGTGGCGGCGCGCACCTGAGCCGAAGCGAGCGGCAAGGCGACAGTCTGGGTCGCACCAACGATCGCGAGAAGCAGTGGTGTTGAGCGAATCAAATCCTGACTCCAACCGAGAATTGCGACATGGAGCGCGCCCTTAGTGGCCCGCGCCGATCTCACCGGCGCCGCCGGCTCCGCGCCCGTCGTCACGACGCTGCGGCGGACGCTTGTTCTTCCTCTTGGCGTTGCAGGGCCGGTCACCCGAGCACTGGCCCGACGGCGACTGCTTGGGCAGCGCCCGAGCCAGGACCTCGGAGTTGTCCTGCTGCTCAAGGTCGAGGACGAGCTCGACGTTGCGCTGCATGTCCAGGGCGAACGCGCCCTCGCCTTGCTCCTCAGCCTGCTCGGCCAGGAAGCGGTAGTGCTGACGCGCCTTGCCGGACACCGCACGCCACGTCTCCGCGGGCTCGCCCTCCAGGCGGAGGATGCGGGCGCCGTAGTAGTGGGCTGCCGCGAGTTCCTGGCGGGTGCGGAGCGCAAGCTCCGAGCCCTCGGGCGCCTCCTCGAGCAGGATCTCCAGCTCGTCGATGCCGTTGAAGATCTGTCCAGCACGGACGAGCGCCCTGGCCTTGGCCCACGCCACATCGGCGGCATGGTCGGTCTCTTCGACCAGCGGCTCCATCACCTCGTACGCGTCGGCTGCATCGCGCCACGCGTCGGCGGCGAGGGCGTAGGCAGCCTGCTCCGCCTCGGACGCCGCCTCGGCGGCTGCATGGTCGGCCTCGCTATCGGAGAGGAACGCACGCCGGCGCGCTTCGAGCGCTTCGAGGTGCGTGCGGTGCGCGTCGGCCTGCACGTCGAGCGCTCCGCGCTCGAGCTCGAGGGCCGCCTGGTGCATCCGGTGGGCCTGATCCAGTTCCGCCGCCTGCTGGCCCGGACCGAAGTGGTACGCGAGCAAGAACACCGGCGCGATTGCCCAGACCGCCCATGAAATCCGATTCATCATGATGTGCTCCCTATCAGTGAGACCTTGTTCGAACGAGGCCCACCCACCCGATGGCGGCGCGGCGAACCGGCCAGCACCAACGCCGGCCCCACCCCCGCAAGAAGCATGCCTCCTAGGCCGCTGGCGATCAACGCGAGTTCGCGCAATCCGAGCGACTCGGCGAGGCGTGGCTGGATCATCGTCAATCCGTCGAGCACCTTGCTCGGGAGGTGCTTGGTGTTCGCATCGTGGAAGACTCCGTCCATGCGGGCAGCCAGCCGCTTGAGCGAGCCCGGGTCCTGCCTCGAGCTGTGACCGGCGATCATGGTGCTCCGATGCGGGTCGCCGACGCCGATCACGATTGTATCGGCGATCGAGACGGGCATCACGAGGTTCGCCGGGCGTACGGATGAGTCACCGTCGGAGATGACGACGAGCGTCGCGGAGTTCTTGGGCCAGGGGCGTGCGCGCTCCAGGGCCTTCTCGATGCCGCCCTGGAGATCGGTCGAGCCGGGCGTGAACGCGGGGTACATGCGCAGGCCGTCGAGCGTGTTGGAGATCACGTCCTTGTCGAACGTCTCTTCCATGACGGGCAGCGCGTCGGTGTAGATCGCGAAGAGGGTGACGCGCGTCGTCTCCATGTCGAGTCGGTCGAGGATGGTCTGCATGACCTCGCCGGCCCACTCGGCGCGCGTGGTCTTCGTGCTCCCGGGCCCGGAGTCTTCGATGAGCATGCTCGGCGAGACGTCGAGGCAGATCAGCAGGTGCTTCGACGCCTCGCGCGTCGGACGCTGCTGCACCTCGCGCGGCTCGTGCTGGAGCAGCACGGTCAGTCCCCACGCCGCCAGCCCCACACCGACCACACGCGCCAGCGGGGCCGTGCTGGCCCACATCCGCGGACGACCCGACGGCCCGAACGCAAGGTGGCGCACACGCGACACACGACGGGCGTGCACCAACTCGGCGATCAACGCGACGAACAGCGCAATCAGGCCGATCACCAGCGGCATCACCATGGTGTGCTCCGGATCCCGAGCAGCCCGAGCGTGTGCAGACCCAACGCCAGCAGGGCCGCGAGCGCGAACGGCGCGAAGTGGTCCATCGGCATCGTCCCGCCGGGCTTGAACTTCGCCGGGCGCATCTTGTCGATGTGCCTGAAGATCTGCGCCAGCCCGGCCTCGTCACGCGCCACGAACGCGTCCCCGCCCGTGCGATCGGCGATGTCGACCACTTCCGGCGGCACCTCATCCGTGCCGACGTGGATGTGGTACAGCTTGATGTCCGCTTCCTTGAGCTCGTCGGCGATGTCGTGCTCGGCGAACCCGTCGCCCAGGTCCGAACTGAACCCGTCCGAGACCAGGATGATCAGGCGATCGCCCTCCTCCGCCTCGTGGAGCATGTTGTCGCGGCAGAACAGCAAGGCCGCCCCGATCCGTGTCCCGACCATGTGGATCGGCTGGTAGCGCGGGTTGGCGAACGGGAGCGCTCCGCGGATCACCTTGAGATCCGTCGTGAGCGGGACCCAGCGGATCTGATGCGACCCGAAGAGCGTGAGCCCGAAGGCGTCGCCTTCACGCTCGAGCGTGAAGGCCTCGATCGCCTCCTTCGCCATCTTGTAGCGTCCGTCGGAGCCCATACTGCCCGACACATCCATGCAGATCTGGATGTTCGTCAGCACGCGTTCGTTCGACGACTGGCGCAGCGACTGCGGCCCAGCGAGCAGCACAAGCGCGCCCGCGAGCACCAGCGCCGGCATGCACTCGAAGAGCCCCAACAGCAGGAAGAGGAGGCGTTTGCTCCCGTGCGTGCCGTGGTCGATCGGTACGGCGACGCCGGGATCACGGCGCTGCACGCCCCAGACGAGCAGCAGCACCGGGATGACCAGCAGCAGGAGCACCCACGGATGGGCGAACGTCATGGGACGCCCCCTTCCGACGATGACGCACTGACCGTCTCGAGCGAGCGGTACGGCTCCAGCAACGCGCCGATCTCCGCCTCGTCAACCGATGGCGCGGGCGCGTGAAGCCAACCCTCGAGTGCTGTCACCAACGGGCTGGACTCAGGGTGGCGGCGCAGGACGGACAACACCGACGCCTGGTCGGCGTCGCTGAGCTCAAGCCGCTCGCGCCACGCACGGAACAGGAGCAGCTCCAGGCGCGCGCGCTCGTCAACACTCAGCGTCCCCGATGCCGCGCCCTCGACGAGCGGACGGAGCTGATCCGCCAATGTCGGGGCCGGGGCCTCGACCGCCTCCTCCGGCTCTTCAGTCCGGCGCAGCAGACGCACGCCAAGGCGCACGAACGGGAAAGCGACCCACAACGCGATTGCCGCGATCAGCAGACGACGGTTCCCGCCCCCGATCGGCTCGATGCCGACCGGCGCCTCGAACACATCCGTCCCGTGACCGACGGGGAGGTTCGAGGCGATGCTGACCACCAACGGCGGCACGTCCTCGATCGGCCCGCCCCCGCGCCTGACGAGGAAATCGGCGACATCGAACGTCCCCTCGACCGAGCCGATGTACGTCGCCTCGTAGCGGATCATGTCGCCCTCGCCCCCGGTGCGCCGCACGCGCACGAGCAGCGGGGACGACAGGTCCTGATCGGGCCGAGCGTCCAGGTCCTCGTGTGACGACGTGAACGTCACGCGCCCCGAGATGCCGCGATCGGCAGCGCCTTCATCCTGCACATCCTGGGGCGCACCCAAGACGGTCGCGAACGTCGCCATGACCAGGACGAGGACTGAACTCATGCGCGACGCCTGTTCGAAGAGGTGCGCGTGCTCAAGAAGTGACGGATCGGACCGATGAACGGGCGGTCGGTCACAAGCGGGAGGTGTGCGATGCCGGCGCGGCGCAGCTCACGAGCCGTCGCGTCCAGGTCGACCCAGCGGGTACGCCCGGTGGCGAGGAACGAGCCGGCGGACTCGGATTCCCGCACTCGGACGAAGCCGGCGCGAAGCGCGCCGTGCTCGGCCCGGTCCTGAACGTGAAGAACGGCGCAGTCGTGGTTCTGGGCGATCCGCTTGAGGGCACCGATGCACTCCGGCTCGTGCAGGTCGCTGATGACGACGACCATCGACATCCGCGATGTGCGTGCCGACAGGCGATCGAGACACTCCGCCAGGCGCGTCCGCTCCGTGAACGAATGCGTCCGCAGCGGCTCGATCGCGTGCCACAGGTCCGCACGCGCGAGGCTCGCTTCGACCCGCGTCTCACGCTCACCGGCCCCGAGGACGGCAACCGGGCTGAGCCGACGCTGGCCGACAAGGCCGATCGCGCTCGCGATCCAGATCGCCATCTCGTGCTTGGAGAGCGGACCCGACGAGACGCTCATCGACGCGGAGGTATCGACCACAAGGTTGATGGTCGTCCGCTTGAGCGTCTCGTGCTGCTTGATGTACGCCTTGCCGACGCGCGCGCTGACGCGCCAGTCGATCTGACGCACCGGGTCGCCCGGCTCGTACGGTCTCGACTGGGCGTACTCGAGGCCCGAACCGACGAAGAGCGAGGTGTCCGCACCGTACGCCAGATCGTCGGCCAAACGGCGCACGACAAGCTCGAACTTCGCGTGCGAGAGCTCTTCCGGAGACCCGAGCTGTGCTGTAGCGCCGTGCATCGGTCGTGATCAGCCTCGGATCAGGCCAACTGCTCGAGCAGCTCCGCCAGGATGTCGTCGGGCGTGCGCCCCTCGGCCAACGCGTCATAGGTCAGACGCACACGGTGCAGGATCGTGTCCTCGGCAAGGGCGAACAGGTCCTCGGGGATCGCGAAGTCGCGTCCGTGGATGAACGCACGGGCGCGCGAGGCCTGCACGAGCGCGAGGGCCGCACGCGGGCTGCACCCAAGCTCGAGGTCCGGGTGCGAGCGGGTCAGGGCGACGAGCTCGACGCAGTCGCGCATGAAGACCTCGCTGACGTGCACCTGCTGGACCTGCTCCATGGCCTTGGTCAGATCGGCGACGTCGAGCTGGTGCTCGTCACCGATCGCGTCGAATGCAGTCATCGGCATCGCGCCATCGCCGCGGCGCTTGAGGCGCAGGTCGAGGCTCCTGCGCACGACCTCGGTTTCCTCCTCGCGCGTCGGGTAGCTCAGACGGTGCCGGAGCATGAAGCGGTCGAGCTGTGCTTCGGGGAGTTCGAACGTTCCCGCCTGCTCGACCGGGTTCTGCGTCGCGATGACCAGGAACGGCGCCGGCAGGTCGTGCGTCGTCTCGCCGATCGAGACGCGACGCTCCTGCATCGCCTCCAGCAGCGCCGACTGCACCTTCGGGGACGCGCGGTTGATCTCGTCGGCCAGCAGAAGGTTCGTGAAGATCGGGCCCTTGTGCACCCGGAACTCACCGGTGCGCTGGTCCAGGATCTCCGACCCGACGATGTCCGACGGGAGCAGGTCGATCGTGAACTGCACGCGGTTGAAGGACAGGTCGATCGCGCGCCCCACCGATTGGACCAGCAGCGTCTTGGCGATCCCGGGGACCCCCTCCAGCAGCAGGTGCCCGCCCGTCAAGAGCGCGATCAGCACGCGCTCGACCACGCGCTGCTGGCCGACCACCGTCCGCGACACCTGGTCGCGGACCGAACGGGCGAAGGGAGCGATCTCGTCCGGGAGCACCGGAACGCCGTTGGAATGCTGTGTCATCGTCGCCATGCTCAAGAGCCCCCCTCGGGAGTCGCCCCACCGTCCGTCGTCACAGTGATCCGTTCGGCCATCAGCTTGCGCGCCACCTCGGGCAGCCGCTCGACCTTCAGGCCCGCCGCACGGACCTGACCGGTCCGATCAACGACAACCGCAGCCGGCGCAAAGCCGACGCCGTACGAACCGAACGCCTTTCCGATCCCACCCTCGCCCTCCGCCTTCGAATCGACCACGAGCGGCATCTCAAGCTTGCCCGCTTCGAACAGCGAGCGGAGCTTCTCGATCGACGCGTCGTGCGCGCCCACCGCGACAACCACGGCCCCGTTCGCCTTGAGTTGATCGCCCATCGCGTGAACCCGACGGAGCATGCGCTTCGAGATCGGATCGTCCGAGACGAACAGCAGCACACCGACGCGCCGCTCCGGGACGACGGGGTCGACCGGCTCGCCGATCCAGTCCTCACCTTCGATCGGCGTGGCGGACGTGCCTTCGACCGCGCGCAACGACGACTGACGCTTCTCGCCGCCGTAGTACCACTCATCGGGGAACTCGCTCGCGCCCTCGCCAGACGACGATGCAATCGCGGGGCCCTCCTCTTGAAGGAGCATCTCCACGGCATCCTTGACCTT
This sequence comes from Phycisphaerales bacterium, assembly GCA_028285065.1. GTDB lineage: Bacteria > Planctomycetota > Phycisphaerae > Phycisphaerales > UBA1924 > JANQQG01. The sequence continues at coordinate 31,027 of JANQQG010000086.1, read as the reverse complement.
GTCCGGACGCAGGCCCGCGCCGCGGACCTTCCCGTACTTGTCGATGACGAGGTACGTCGGCCAGAAGGCGACCTTGTACGCCTTCGCCGAAACGCTCCCGTCCTTGTCCTTGCCAACCGGGTAGTTGATGTCCTTGTCCTGGATCATCCCGGGGGCGCGGTCCCAGCCGCTGTTCGAATCGTGGACGCCGATGAACGCGAACGGCTCGTCCCTGTAGGCCTCGACCATCTCGATGTTCTTCGGGATCGCGGCAACGCACGGGCCGCACCACGTCGCCCAGAAGTCGACGACAACGACCTTGCCTCGCAGCGATTCGAGGACGTTGTCCTCGTCAGCGTCGAGCTCCTCACCCTCCCAAGTCTCGATCTCGAGCGCCGGGGCCTTCTTGCCCTCGAGCTCGACCAGTGTTGCAGGGCGGTTCCCGAAGAAAAAGTCCTCGGGGAACGAGTCCTGGGCGGCCGCGTGGGGCGCGACGAGGACGGCGGCCAAACCTGCGAACATGATCCACGAGCGGGTTCCGAGCATCGCCAGTCTCCTGATCAGTCACGAGGATCGGGGGGAGGAGAAGCGGGTCGAGCGGGAGGGGGCGAAGACAAGGGAAGGGTCGTGGGGTCCTACCGGACCGGGTACTCCGAGTTCCGGGTCCGACCGCCAAACCGCGTCACAAGAATAAGGTATCGACCTCGACGGCTCAGAAACGCCCGCCACGGCTGCCAACGCGGCACTTCCTCTCCGCTCAAACCGGGGCGGAGGTTCGGCTCCAGGATCGTTCATCACACCAAGTCCCTACGGACTCCGTTCAGAGCCGAGCGGAATCCCGAGCCGCGCTGGGCACGCCCCGCCAGACAGTCAGGCTCGCGGAGTAGAAGCTGCGGCAAGCGTCTCGCGCCAGCGCGACAACACGTGCATCCTGCACCGAGAGCCCGACCGACTGAAGTCGTCGTGCGGGACGGTGGTCCGGTCAGCGGGACCCGAGCATCTGGTCGATCCGCTTCGCCAGCCGCTTGCCGATCAGTTCCGTCGCGGAGGGGGCGTAGTGCAGGTTCGCCAAGAAGTCCTCGCGCGAATCCAGGCTGTCTGCCAGCTCCTTGTGGAGGTTCCAGACCTCGATCCCCTCCGGAACGATCCACATCATCGGGTCGTACCACTGGGCCGAGCGCGCCCCGTTGGGGATCACGACAACGAGTACCTCGGCGTCCCGCTCCAAGAAGTAGTCCCGCAGACCGGTCAGGGTGGTCCGGAACCGCTCGGTCCCCTCCTCGGCCCTCGCCCGCTGGTCCTGGCGCCCGGACGTTCGCTTGCGGATCGCGCCCGTCACGAGGTCGATGTTGGACTCCGCAAGACCTGCCTGGCGCACCGTGCCGTACAGCACACGGCTGCGAAACACGGGCGCGCCGATGGCCCGCCCGACGAATCCCAGCCGGTCCGACGAGACGACCAGGTCGTCCATGAAGTGGAAGATCTCCGCTGCATCCGGCGGCTCCTGCGGCTCGGTCAGATCCGTGTGCGCATCGGCCCACCCGACCGGCGCGGCCGGCAGGTACCAGCAGATGACCACGAGATCCGGCGGAAACTCCGGCTCAACCAGGTCGCGGTACAGGTGGAACGACTGATTGAGGTTGAACCCGGGCCACGCAACGGCATCCACCCGAACGTCGGACTGGGTCTCGCGCTCAACGACGTGATGCACCGTGTCTTCGTCCGCGACCCCGTAGCAGAACATCATCGATCGTCCACCAAGCAGCAGAACGTTGGTGGGGTTGTCGGTGCCCGCAGCGGTGCGCATACCACGGCCGTCGAGCGTGATCGGCTCATACCACACGCCGTCCGCATGGCGCATCATGCCCTCGTAGTCAGGCGTGAAGACGTACCCGTACTTGTCGTTGGGCGTGTGCACACCCCGGCTGAACCACGTGGCCTGGAAGATCTCGACGGGCACGAGCAGACGGAGGAAGATCTCCGCGCCGATCACCGCGATGATCAGGGCCAGGGCGAACGCGCCGATGTTCTTCGCAAGCACGGTTCAATCCCCCTAGAACTGGAAGTACACGAACGGCGCCGGCCGGAAGCCCACGCCGACGATGCAGAGCACGCAGAACAGCAGGATCGCCCAGCGCACCACGCGCGGCGCCCGCATGATCACCAACTCGTCGTCGGCGGCCTCCTGCCAGATGTGGTACGCCTGGAGCGCGCCGAGCGCCGCCAGCGTCGGCACGAGGTAGCTCCACGCCTCATCGCTCCAGACGAAGTTCGTGAGGATGTTGACGAAGATGTCCCACGCCTGGCCCATGTCGCTCACGCGGAAGAGCAACCACCCGATCAGCGTGAAGATGAACGTCACGCTGATCTGGAGCACGACGATCGGGAGCGATCGCTTCGGCGGCTTGCCCTTCATGCCCAGCAGGTTGCATGCGACCAGCAGCGCCCCGTGGTAGACGCCCCAGATGACGAAGTTCCAGGCCGCGCCATGCCACAGCCCGCCGAGGAACATCGTGATCATCAGGTTGACCTCGGTGCGCACGCGTCCCTTCCTGTTCCCACCGAGCGGCTTGTACAGGTAGTCGCGGAGCCAGAACGAGAGGCTCAGATGCCACCGGCGCCAGAACTCACGCGGGTTGCGCGCAAGGTACGGGCGCTTGAAGTTCTGCATGATGTCAAAGCCCATCAGCCGGGCCAAACCACGCGCGATCAGCGAGTACCCCGAGAAATCCCCGTAGATCTGCACGGCAAACCCCACCAGCGCGAGGAACGCGACCAGGCCGGTCACCTCGTTGGGGTTGTCGAACGCGCTGTCGACCATCGGCGCGACCGAGTCGGCGATCACGACCTTCTTGAAGTACCCGAGGCAGATCCACGCGATCCCGACGCGGATGTCATCCATCCGGATCCGACGCGCCCGCTCGACCTGCGGAAGCAGGTGCGTCGCCCGCTCGATCGGGCCCGCGACAAGCTGCGGGAAGAACGCCACATACAGCGCGAAGTCGCGCAGCTTCTTCACCGGCTCCTTGTCGCGCCGGTACACGTCTACCGTGTAGCTGATCGCCTGGAAGGTGTAGAACGAGATCCCGACCGGCAGGATGATCCGCAGCGTGCTGACGTGCGCCTCGAAGCCGAGCGACTCCATCAATGCCGCGAACGACTGAATCCCGAAGTCCGCGTACTTGAAGAAGGCGAGCACGCCGAGGTCGTACGTCAGGCTGACCATCAGCAGCGCCTTGCGCTTGCGCTGCGACTCGCTCGCGTGGATCAGGCGCGCGACCGTGAAGTCCACAACCGTCGACCCGATGATCAACGCCAGGAAGCGGTAGTCCCACGCCGCGTAGAACGCGTAGCTCGCGCCAAGCAGCATCAGGTTCTGGAGCGTCAGCCGGCGCTGCAGGACCACGTACAGCAGGTACACGGCCGCGAAGAACCCCAGGAACAACACACTGTTGAACAGCATCGCGGCCTCGCTCCACGCGCCCCGGGCCCAATCAGGGCAGTGAAGAGGAGTCTACCGATCCGCCCGATGCGGTCCTAGAGGTGCGCCATCGCCCCCCCACATAGCGGTGCTCGACTCAGGCGAGTTTCGGAGCCGATAAGCGGGCCCGGCGCTCGATCAGCGCCCGCCGGTGCAACCGATTCTCACTCGCGCTCTGCGCGGCGCCGCTCCAACCCACGTGTTGCGAAGTCCCACAGACCCGCGTACCGACGCGACGGATCGATCCAATGCTCGATCACGTAGAACGCGAAGTAGTACGCACGGCAGAACCCCCACACCGCGATGCACAACAGCACGACGACACGCAGCGTCGGCTTCTCTGCGATCAAGAGCGCCGAAGCGAGCAGCGCCGCCAGGAGCAGCAATGCTCCCTTGAGGTACATCAGCTTCGCGCTCTTGAGATCACCCATCACAGGACGATTCGCGGGACTCAATCCGACGGTTCAGGGGAACTGGTCCCCTCCGCCGCTTTCACCCGAGCGCGACGCCAGCGGCGCACCTTCAGGAGGATCCAGGTGGCCGCGCCGAGCAGCAGCAGGACCAGGATCGCCGCCACGATCGGAAGCAGCACGGCGAGGACCGCCGTGATCACCGAGCCGATCGTCTCGATGAACGAGAACACCGGGCTCCCGGCGCCCGCCGTCGTGGTCGTTGTCGCGGCACGACCAGACGCCGACGCAACCTGAATCGAACCCGTCACCGTCGCGGCCGCGATCGCAGCGAGCGTCCACTGGATGAACGGCGAGAGCTCGACGAGCGTGCTGCTCGCGACGACCGTTCCCGCAACGACTGCGGCTGGTGTGGTCACAACATCGAGCGCGTTGTTGACGACCGGGATCAGATACGCCGCCACCTCGACGCAGGTCGCGACCGCGAAGCACGTCACGGCGACCGGCGAGCCGATCCACTCCATACCCGACGCGAGCTCGACCCAGCCCAGCATGTGCGCGACCCCGACGACGAGCGGGGGCACGAAGATGCGGAACCCGCAGGCGGCCGCCAGGCCCACCGCGATCATGATGCCGATGGCGGTTTCCATCTGTTCGAGTCACTCCGAGATGTGTTCTGGGTCGGCTGCTTCGCCTCGCGCTCGACACTTGTTGGGATCCGGACACCCACCCTTCCGTGGATGAGCCCCCCCACCCTTCGCATCTCAAGGGCTCATCGCCTCGCCGGGGATGTTCCTGTAGAACAGGATTTTTTCTTGTCCCTCAGGCCAGGTGGTGGTAGTAGTGGAGTTCTGGATCGATTTGTTCGGTTACGCCCGGGCAGAACGGAGCCTGATCATGCAACCCGCCCCCCGCGAGATGGCCGAGTCTCTCGACCTCCCGACTCGAACAGCGAGTCGCACTGGAAGGGGCGCCGCGATCCCATCGGCTGTGCTCGCCCTCGTGGCGCTCGGGGTGCTCTCGGGCCTGTTTTCACTCGCGTGGGCACACGGGCTCGGCGCGGCGCCAGACATGCGCGGGCCGAGCGTCGAGATCACAGGCATCGTCCGGGCGGACGACGGCACCCCACTCGAGGGCGCGATCGTCACGCTCCAGGCCAGCCGCATGCGGGCAGTCACGGCGCCGGACGGAAGCTACTCGCTGACCATCCCGGGCGACCAGGGCTCGATGATCGTGGCAGCGGCCGTCGGGCACCTCAACTCGGGCCAGACGTTCGTCGGCAACGCTGTGATGGACTTCACCCTCAGTTCGACGCCCTCCGTCGACCATCCGTCGTACCAGTTCCTCGATCCACTCGCATGCACGACCTGCCACCAGGAACAGGTCAACCAGTGGACCAACTCGCCGATGGCGCGGGGCGGGATCAACACCTGGCTGCACGACCTCTACGACGGGGATGGCACGCCCGGTGGCATGGGCGGCTTCGTCTACACGCGCGACTCCGAGTTCGCCGACACGAACCTCGCCTCGGAGTGCGCCGCGTGCCACCAGCCCGAGGTCTGGATCGAACAGCCGTTCAGCGCCATGCTCACGCCGAACGACCCAGGCTACCCGTCGACGGCGGTGCTGCACGGCATCTCGTGCGAGACGTGCCACAAGATGGCGTCGGTCGACGTCGAGAAGATCGACTTCCCCGGGATCTTCCCGGGCGCCGTTGACTTCGTCCGTCCGGCCCCGGGCGAGCAGGTCATGTACGGCGTGTGGGGTGATTCCTCGTACCACGCGCAGGGCGTGATGGAACCCTCCTACCAGCCGCAGCTGCTCGCCGAGGCATGCGGCGCATGCCACCAGGACAAGAACGATCCCCACGAGGACCACACCTACAGCGGGATCACCTCGGAACCGACCTACACCGAATGGGTCGAGTCGCCCTACGGCAACCCCGAGTCCATCCACTACAAGACGTGCGTCGACTGCCACATGCCGCCCACCGGCGCAACGACCGCCTGTGCGCTCGCCCCGGTCGAGCGCGACCCGCAGACGATCCGGTCGCATGACATCCGAGGGACGACGCCCGAGTTCCTCGAGAACGCCGTCGAACTCTCGGCCGACTACGTGCTGGAGTCGGGTGCGCTGAAGATCCAGGTCGAGGTCGACAACGCGCACACCGGGCACCACGTCCCCACGGGCGTCACCGTCCGCAACATGATCCTGCTGGTCGAAGCATGGCGTGAGTCCGACGGTGAGCCCCTCCAGTTCGTCACCGGGCCAACGGTCCACGCGCTCGGCGGCGTCGGCGACCCGGAGCAGGGCTACTACGCCGGACTCCCGGGACGCCTCTTCGCCAAGTTCATCCGTGATGCGCACGGCAACGGGCCGACGTTCTTCACCGACGCAGCCGAGCTGGTCTTCGACACACGCTTGCCCGCGTTCGCGGTTGATCGGAGCACGTACGAGTTCGCGGTGCCGCAAGGGACCGGCGACGTTCACGTTCGCGCCCGGTTGATCTACCGGCGCGCCTTCCGCGCACTGGTGGACCTGAAGGGTTGGACCGAGGACGGGCACGGGCGCCCACTCGCCGACATCGCGCCCCCCCACTTCGGCCATCTCAAGGAGATGATCGAGTTCACCGTCCCGGGACCGGTCTGCCCCTGCGACTGGAACGACGACGGCTTCATGAACGACACTGACTTCTTCGACTTCGTCAACGACTTTTTCTCGCAGGCCGGACCGCAAGGTCAGTCCGACTTCAACGAGGACGGCTTCGAGAATCCCCAGGACTGGTTCGACTTCGTCAACTGCTTCTTCGCCCAGCCGGCGGGGTGCGACTGAACCACCGCGATGGCGCACCGATCCTTGATTGACTCGCTGACCGGGCTCGTCACTTGCGACGACTTGCCCGAGGCACTCCCGCCCGGCCCCATGGCGCTGCTCGTCGATTGGTTCGAGCAGGCACGGCGCAACGAGCGCTACGACGACCCCAATGCCATGGCGCTCGCCACGGCGACACCCGACGGGGTGCCGTCCGCGAGGATCGTGCTCTGCAAAGAGATCGAGACCTCACCCGCGGCGCTCGTGTTCTACACCAGCTACGAGAGCCGCAAGGGGCGAGAGCTCGAGGCGAACCCGCACGCGGCGGGCGTGTTCCACTGGGCTCACGAGAAGCGCCAGGCTCGCATCGAGGGCACCGTCGTACGATCGACGCCGGAAGAGAGCGACGCCTACTTCCGAACGAGACCGCTGCTGTCGCGCATCGGCGCTGCCGTCAGCCCACAGAGCCGGGAGATCACCTCGAGACAGCGCCTCGTCTCCGACGCCATCAAGCTGGGCACACGCAGCGCACTCTGTGGCGAACTCGAGCGCCCTCCCCACTGGGGCGGCTACCGGATCCTGATCAACTCGGTCGAGTTGTGGTCCGCACGATCGGGTCGCTTACACGACCGCGCCCGATGGACGCGCGACCAGGACGCGAGCGCCTGGAGCGTGAGTCGACTCGCGCCTTGACGCCCCCCCGAGGGGAGGGACTGCGGGGCGTCGTCACACCGTGTCTCAACACGCCTCTTCGATCCCGATGCGTGTTTCTGTACACTCTCGACGCCCGATCACACCCATCGGAGGATCGGATGTCGCGAGAAGACCTGCATCTGCCGCAGCGGGGGATGGGGAGCACCGCCCGGACGGACAAGTGGTGGCTCCAGCCGCTGGTCGTCTTCCTCGTGCTCAGCGCCTTCGTCGTGTACACGACGTGGGCGGCCCTGCAGGGCGAGCACTACTTCGCGCACGCCAACGGTGAGCACTACCTCTCGCCCTTCTACTCGCCACTGCTCTATGGGGCCGCGCACGAGCCGTACTGGATCGCCCAGGGCATCCCGAGTTGGTGGCCGTCGTTCATCCCGTTCTCGCCCGCGATGCTGATCCTTGTCGGGCCCGGGCTGATGCGTTTCACCTGCTACTACTACCGCGGCGCCTACTACAAGTCATTCTGGGCCGACCCGCTCGCCTGCGGGGTCGGTGAGCCCCGCAAGGGCTATCGCGGCGAGAACTCCTTCCCGCTCATCATGCAGAACATCCACCGCTACGTCTTCTACCCGGCGGCAGCGTTCGTCCTGGTCCTGCTGTACGACGGGTACAAGGCACTCTGGTTTACCGCCGCGGATGGCTCGACCGAGTTCGGGATCGGTGTCGGCTCGGTGATCCTGATCATGAACGCGCTGCTGCTCGGCGGGTACACGTTCGGCTGCCACTGCGCACGCCACCAGATCGGCGGGTTCCTGAACTCGCTTGCCAAGCGCCCGATCCGCGCCAAGTGCTACGGGTGTGTGAGCGCGCTGAACAAGCGCCACATGTACTGGGCATGGGTCAGCCTGATCTGGGTCGCGCTCACCGACGTCTACGTCCGCCTGCTCTCGATGGGCTACATCACTGACCTGAGGATCATCTTCTGATGGGCACCCCCGAATGCGTCACCCATGAACACGAGGTGCTCCTCATCGGCGCCGGCGGCGCGGGGCTCCGTGCCGCGATCGAGGCCGCGTCCACGGGCGTCAACGTCGGCGTGGTCTGCAAGTCGCTGCTCGGAAAGGCCCACACCGTCATGGCCGAGGGCGGGATGGCCGCCTCGATGGGCAACGTCGACGACCGCGACAACTGGCGCGTCCACTTCTCCGACACCATGCGCGGCGGGCAGTACCTCAACAACTGGCGCATGGCCCAGGTCCACGCCCAGCAAGCGGCCGATCGCGTCCGCGAGCTCGAAGCCTGGGGCGCAATCTTTGATCGCACGCGCGACGGCAAGATCCTCCAGCGCAACTTCGGGGGGCACAAGTACCCGCGCCTCGCCCACGTCGGGGACCGCACCGGGCTGGAGATGATCCGAACCCTCCAGGACCACGGCATCCATCAGGGCATCGAGTTCTACATGGAGTACACGGTGCTCGAGATCCTGATGGACGGCGACCGAGTCGCCGGAGCCGTCGGGTACGAGCGAGAGAAGGGCCGCTTCCACGTCTGGAAGGCACCCGCGGTCGTGCTGGCAACCGGAGGCATCGGGCGAGCGTTCAAGATCACGTCCAACTCCTGGGAGTACACCGGCGACGGGCACGCGCTCGCATACCGTGCCGGCGCCGAGCTCAAGGACATGGAGTTCGTCCAGTTCCATCCGACCGGCATGGTCTGGCCACCCTCCGTGCGAGGGATCCTGGTGACCGAGGGTGTTCGTGGCGAGGGCGGCGTGCTGCGCAACAGCGAAGGCCGCCGCTTCATGTTCGACGACATCCCCGACCTCTACAAGAACCAGACTGCCTCCGACCCCGAGGAGGGCTGGCGCTACGTCACCGGCGACAAGGACGCGCAGCGCCCACCCGAACTGCTCACACGCGACCACGTCGCACGCTGCATCGTGCGAGAGATCCGCGAAGGGCGCGGCAGCCCGCACGGCGGCGTCTTCCTCGACATCGCCTGGATCAAGGAGAAGATGTCCAAGGCCGACGCCCACATCCGCAAGAAGCTGCCGAGCATGTACCACCAGTTCAAGCAGCTCGCCGGCGTCGACATCACCAAGGACCCCATGGAAGTCGGACCAACGACCCACTACGCCATGGGCGGCGTCAACGTCGATGGCGAGACGCAGATGTCCACCGTCAACGGCCTGTTCGCCTGCGGCGAGGTCGCCGCCGGACTGCACGGCGCCAATCGGCTCGGCGGCAACTCGCTTTCGGACCTCGTCGTGTTCGGCAAGCTCGCCGGCGAGCACGCCGTCAAGTGGGCGAAGCAGAACCCGTCGCCGACGGTGGACGAGGGGCAGGTGCAGGCCGCCTGCCGCGCCGCGCTCGAGCCGATGGAGCGCGAGCACGGCGAGAGCCCGTACGAGGTGCAGGCCTCGCTGCAAGAGATGATGCAGGACAAGGTCGGCATCGTGCGCACGCAGAACGAGATGGGCGAAGCGGTCGAGTCGATCGCGGCCCTGCGCACCAAAGCACAGAACACCGCAGTGCCCGGGAACCGTGAGTACAACCCCGGGTGGCACACCTCGGTCGACCTGCACAACCTGATGGTCGTCTCGGAAGCTGTCGCCCGGAGTGGCATGGACCGCAAGGAGAGCCGCGGCGCCCACTTCCGAGAGGACTTCCCCGCCAAGGACGAGGCCCACGCCAACCACAACACCATCACCAAGCGCGGTCCCGACGGCGAGATGACCGTCGAGCGCCGCGAGATCCCGACCATGCCGACCGAACTGAGCGACATCATCAAGGAGATGGGCTGATGGGTGAGGGCCGCCAGGCGACATTCCGTGTCTTCAGAGGCGACCACCAGACGGGCAAGTTCGTGGACTACACGACCACCGTCACTGAGGGCATGGTCGTCCTCGACGCGATCCATCAGATCCAGGCCGAGTCCGCCTCCGACCTCGCCTGCCGCTGGAACTGCAAGGCCGGCAAGTGCGGCTCATGCTCCGCCGAGATCAACGGCAAACCCAAACTCATGTGCATGACCCGCCTCGACACCATCGACATGACCCGGCCCGTCACCGTCGAACCGATGCGCTCCTTCCCCTCGATCCGCGACCTCGTAACCGACGTCTCCTGGAACTACCGCGTCAAGAGCAAGATCAAGCCGTTCAAGCCCCGCAAACCCGACGCGGAGGACGGCACCTGGCGGATGCACCAGGCCGATGTCGAGCGCGTCCAGGAGTTCCGCAAGTGCATCGAGTGCTTCCTCTGCCAGGACGTCTGCCACGTCCTCCGCGAGCACCACAAGCACGACGAGTTCGCCGGTCCACGACACTTCGTCTACCAGGCGGCCCTCGATATGCACCCGCTCGACGTCGAGGAACGCCTCGGCCAGGTCAAGGACGACAACGCAATCGGGTACTGCAACATCACCAAGTGCTGCACAAAGGTGTGCCCGGAGCACATCACGATCACCGACAACGCGATCATCCCGCTCAAGGAGCGGGTCAACGACGAGTTCTACGACCCGCTCACGAAGCTCTTCAAGATCTTCCGCGCCAAGCCGAAGGCCAAGCGCCGCGTCTAGTCGCCACGCCCACACTGGGAGAGACCACCATGCACGAACTGAAGAAGATCAAGGCCCAGTCGATCCCCAGGGCGCTGCAGAAGGCGGAGCGCTACCGGCTGCTCAAGGAGCCTCGGTGCGCCGAGAGCATCTGCCGCGACGTGCTCGAGGTCAGGCCCGACGACGCCGAGGCGATCAAGACCCTCATCCTCGCCATCACCGATCAGTTCACGATGGCCGGCGACCCCAGCGGCCTCCGCGAGCGCAAGGACGAAGTCGAGCAACTCCTCACCCGCTTCCCCGACGAGTACTCACAGCTCTACTACAAGGGCGTGATGCTCGAGCGCTGGGCCAAGGGCCTGCTCGCCGCCAAGTGGGACCGCACCACAGTCCACGACTTCCTCGTGGCGGCGATGGAGGCGTACGAGGGCGCCGAGCGGATCTTCGACAGTGACAACCAGGACGCGGAGCTGCGCTGGAACACCTGCGCGAGAATCATCGATCGCTACGGTCTCGCCAGCCAGGGCGAACAACCAACGATCCACCTGGAGTCGTACGCCGATGAGGTGCCGCCGCGCTGACGGCGGGCGCGCACCCGATCAGCCCAGGTGCGGCGTGACACGTCTGCGAAGCAGCTCGACCAACTCCGGATCCATGAACCTGTAGCTATCCGGGATCCCAAGACAGACGACGCGTTGCTGACGCAGGTGCTCACGGAAGCGCGCCGTCAGCTTGGTCTTGTGCACGTCCTCCATCACGAAGATGAGGTCGGCCCACTCCACGAGTTCGACGGATACCTGCGTGTCCGAGTCGTTGCTCAAACCAGCCGACAGGCACTCGACACCGGGGTGATCGGCGAAGGTCTCCTCGGCCGTCGGGCTCCGCCACTTGTTCTTGCCGCAGATGAAGAGGACGTTGGCCACTTGAATACTCGAGCGCGAAGGCGGAAGAGGGGGACCCTCCTCCTCGACCACCGCAAACACACCATCGGTCGCATGCGGCGTACGATGGCCGCGAGGAACCCACATGACCAGGATACCTGCTGATTCTCCCATCACTGCACGTCGCACGTCGCTGCTCGGCGCACCGCGGCACCTCATCATCGTGCTTGGCCTGGCCGCCCTGTGCGTGGGTCAATCGGGATGCGAGCGCGGAGCTGAGGAAGGACCCGCCGTCTCGGAGGACGCAGGACAGGTGGCGGTACCCGACACGCCCGACTCGGACGCCGCGGAGCAACCAACCGCAAAGGTCGATGCAGGCTCGGATTCAGAGGCGCCCGAGCAGGACGACTCGTGGCCGTGGACGGTCCCTGCGGGATGGCAGTTTGATCCCGAGCCGAGACGGATGCGGCTCGCGACCTACCTTGTCGAGGACCCAGGCGGGCAGGTCGAGGTCGCGATGACACGGTTCCCCGGTCAGGTCGGAGGCCGGCTCGCGAACGTCAACCGCTGGCGCGGCCAGATGGGACTCGCGCCCATCACCGATGGTGAGCTGGGTTCAACGCTCGACGAGTTCTCAGCGCCGGGCTTCGAGGGGTACCAGGTCAGGATCGACTCGGACGCGGGCGTCATGCTGGCCGCGGGCGTGTTCGACGAGGCGCTCGATCAGACCTGGTTTGTCCGCGCCACGATCTCGGGTCCCACGGCTGCGGATCGGCTCCAAGACGACTTCTTCGGCGTCGCCCGTTCGATCGCTGGGGCAGACGAGTAAGCCGCAACCGAGGTTGAGAACTGGGACGGGAGGTTCTCGCTGCGCTCGCGCGGGCGAAAGTGCGGGCTACCCAGACTTCGGTCCGCAAACGACCGACGTTCAGCGTGGAGAGCCTGCCCGCGAGCCCATTCCTCCTCCTTCTTCTTCGTCAGGCCGCGAGGAACGACACGTGGCCTTCTCCGTAGTCCGCGATGCTGATGGTGTAGTCAGCACGCTTCTTGGGCATACGCAGCAAGCCCTTCTCGAGCGTTCCAAGATCGTCCATTGGAACGCACGCGAACTTGGACAGGCGGAGGTGGGGTGAGCCGCTGTCGTTGAAAAGGCGGGATCCGACGTTGGCGATCTCGTGCCCGCATTCACGGGTCAGTTCGCTCAACTCGCCACACTCTGCCTCGGTGGCGACCTGGTCCTTCGACAGGCCCAGCATCCGGCCGCTGGACATGGCGATGAACGCGAGGTCGCAGAACCAGATCGCGCCGATGGTGTCGTCCTGCTTGACGAAGTGTGCGACCACGACATTCTGCCCCTTGGCGGGGCGGAACGGGCGCGACGCGCTGATCTGGACCTCGCCACCGATCAGTGCGGCCATCATCCCCTCGAACGCCTCCGGTGTGGGCATGTCCCAGGTCGTACTCATGCTGCACCTCGCTGCTCGAAGAAGGGCTCGAGCGTCTTCTTGAACGTCTCGGGGGTGAACGGTTTGGTGATCAGGAAGCGAGCGCCAGACTCGCGGGCCTGCTTGGCGAACTCGGGGGACGACTCCGATGTAACGAACCCGAAGGTGACCGGGCAGCCCTCTGCGCGGAGCGCCTTGAGCAACTCGGGGCCGTTCATGACAGGCATGTTCCAGTCGCACAGCACGAGATCGGGCTGCCACTCGCGTGCCTTCTCGAGCCCCGCCTGCCCGTTCTCGGCTTCCGCGATCTCGATCTCTCCGAGTCCCGCCTGCCGGATCGTGCGCATCACGATGAGGCGCATGGTCTTGCTGTCGTCGACGATAAGCAGCTTCATTGGGTGCTCCTTGCGTTCCGGGGCGACCTGCCCCGCTACGCGGCGCTGTTGGTGTTCGAGGCCGGTTGTTCGTTCGTGAACGTGAGCAGTTGGTTGGGGATCTCGCCGAGGGGCAGGATCTTCTCGGCGCCGCCACGCTCGATCGCTGCCTTCGGCATGCCGAAGACGACGCAACTCGCTTCGTCCTGAGCGATGGTCCTCGCGCCGGCGTCGCGCATGGTCTTGAGTCCGTCGGCCCCGTCGTGCCCCATGCCCGTCAGGATGGCTCCGATGGCGTTTGGGCCGGCCGCTCTTGCTGCCGACTCGAACAGGACCTCCACGGACGGGCGATGGCGGCAGACGCGCGGGCCATCGACGACCTCGGCCCGGTACACCGCGCCGTCCCGGACGAGTCGGAGGTGCTTGTTCCCGGGCGCCAGCAGGGCGGTACCGGGCCCGACGATCTCCCCGCCGGCTGCTTCACGGACAGAGACATCGGAGATCTCGTCCAGTCGCCTCGCGAGTGACTGGGTGAACCCCGCGGGCATGTGCTGGACGATCAGCATGCCCGGTGCGATCGCCGGCATCGCAGAGATCACGGCGGCGAGCGCCTCGGTCCCGCCCGTCGAGGCCCCGAGTGCGATGACACGGTTGGTGGTCCGGATGGTGGCGGTCGGCTTCGGCCGAGCGCGCGCGTCGATCGGCGCGACCGCTCGCGGGGAGGTCCCATTGACCTCGAGGATGAGCTGTGCGAGCTGGCGGCCCAGGTCACCGATCGAGTAGGCATCGTTCGGCTTGTTGAGCACATCGATCGCGCCGGCGGCGAGGCAGGCGACCGCGGTCTCGCAGCCCTTCGGTGTCACGGAGCTCACGACGATCGTCGGGAGTGGGTGGTGCTGCATCAGCGCGCGGAGGAAGGTGAGGCCGTCCATCCGGGGCATCTCGATGTCGAGGGTCAGCACGTCCGGACGCAGCTTCGCGATCTTGTCGCGGGCGATGTACGGATCCGCTGCCGTGCCGACGACCTCGATGCTCCCGTGCTTGGAGAGCTCTTCCGTCAGCGCGCGGCGCACTACGCTCGAGTCGTCGATGATGAGGACACGGACAGGCCTGGTCATGACGACACCGGTCCGCTGCTCGACGACCAGTCGACAATGGCGCGCCCCTCGTCGGAGTCGAGGACACAGCGTGTTGCGTCCGCGCCGGACTGCGGGGGGGCGTCACCCGGCGTGGTAAGTGCGGGGATGCCGAGACGGAAGTCCGAGTGTTCGCCGCCGAGTGCACGCACCAGTGAGCCCGCAACGATGTTGCAGAGCTCGCAGAGGGCGGCGCGCCCGAGCTCGAGCGCGTCGGCGCTCTCGTCCTCGCCCAGCATCCCGCGCGCGAGCTCGACGAGGAAGCCCTCGTCGGCCGAGATGGCCAGGCGCCCCGCCTGCTCCCCGGCGTAGTCGATCGTCGCGAGCGCGGCCGGCTCGAGCGTCGCCTCGGCGTCGCTCGACTCGACGAATACGAAGGCGGTGCGCTCGAGCGCCTCGCCTGTCAGGGAAGCCAGCGTTTCGGGTCCGAGTGTCATGACAGCTGCTCCTTCAAGCTCGAGACCAGTTCCACCAGTTCCTCCGGCTCGAACGGCTTCTGCAGTACGCCGATCGCACCGAGCGCGCGCATCCGGTCGAGCCGGTCGCGATTCGACTCGGTGCTCACGACGATGATGGGGGCGCTCGGGATGTCGTCACGGGCGAGGAGCTGGCGGGCGAAGCCCTCGCCGTCCAGGATCGGCATGTTCAGGTCGAGGAGGATCAGCGCCGCCGGTTCCTCCGCGAGGCATGCGAGTGCGGCGAGGCCATGCTCTGCCTCCCGGAGGGTCTCGGCGGGGAAGCCGGCGATCTCGACGGACTTCCTGACGAGCTTCCTCATGATCGGAGAGTCGTCGACGATGAGGATCGAGCCATTCATGGACCGCTCCTTTCTGGACCAGGCCCGGGATCGGGCGCCCACAGCGCTCGGGTTCCGTCTGGACGACGGACCGAGACCGTGCCGTCCTGCCCCTGAAGTGTCATCGTGCGGCTGCAGTTCTCGCCGGTATCCTCCGCGTCGAGGACCAGGCTGTTTTTCCAGAGCAGCTTCCTGAGGATGGTGCGGTTCTTGGCGCCGACGCGGAACTGATCGAGGCCCTGGACGACCTCGGCGCCGCCGGCTGCACAGATGATCAGACGCTCCTTCACCGCCCCGAGCTCGTACGCGGACCGGAAGAGCAGCGGGATCCCTGTCGTCCCGTACATGGCCGGTTGATCGCTTGCCTTCTCTTCCCTGCCGCGGGCGTCCGGGAGCATGAAGTGGAGCATCCCCGACACCTGCGCGACGGGGTCATAGATCGTCAGACCGATACACGACCCGAGTGCGTGGGTGACGAGCGTCGCGCCCGGACGGTCGTCGACCGCGAGCTCCCCGACGCCGATCGTGACCCTCGGCTGGGGCTGGCAACTTGTTTGGCTGATCGACCTCGTTCCTGAGGGAGTCATGCGGCGGCTCTCCGCGTCTGTGGCGAGTAGATCGCCGGCGCCAGTGAACGCATCCCAGCGGCCGAGCCGGTGAGGGTCTCCGAGCTGCCCACGATGAGCACCCCGGTTGGTGAGAGGAGCCTGCCGGCCCGTGTCACGAGCTCGGCGCGCGTCTCGGAGTCGAAGTAGATCATCACGTTGCGGAGGAGAATGACGTCGAACGGCCCCCGCATGGGCCATCTGCCCATGAGGTTCAGCTCATGCACCGCGACCCGGTCCCGGACCGGTTGGGCGATGCGCTGTTGACCGTCGGCCCCTGCTTCGAAGTACTTGGAGTACCGCGGTGGGACGGACTCCATCGCCTCGGCCGGGTAGGTCCCGGCCCTGGCCTGGGCGAGCGCGTTCGGAGAGAGGTCGGTCGCCAGGACACGGAAGTCCCACGTCGAGATGCCAGGGATGTGTTCCATCGCGTGCATCACCGCCGTGTAGGCCTCCGACCCGTTCGAACAAGCAGCGGACCAGATCCGCAATCGCTTCGATCCCGATCGGCACAAGGCCGGATAGACCTGGTCGGCGAGGAAGTCGAAGTGATGGTCCTCCCGGAAGAACGACGTCGTGTTCGTCGAGAGCAGTTCGAAGAGCTCTTGGAGCAGCTCGGCACTCGGCTGGTCGGAGATGGCGCGGCAGAACTCCTCGGCCGATCCATGCGGCGAGCGAGCAAGGTGCTTGCCGAGCCGCCCAGAAACGAGCGTCCGCTTCTGCTCCGTGAGGTGGAGACCCCAGTGCTCGCGCGCGACGCGCGCGATGGCATCGAACTGAGATGCAGTCAGGCCCTCGTGCATGAACGAATCCTCTTCGGAGCGATCAGCTCGCCTCAGAACGACTCCAGCGAGTTGTCGGCCTCGAACGGAATGAGAGACTCGGGGGATTCGGCGTCATCGGGCGTGGGCGCAGAACGCGCCGGCGCCGCCTGCCCTCTCGCGCCGCCGCTGGGTCGGACGGCGGAGGCGCGGGCAGGAGCCTCGGCCCGAGCGTCGTCGCCGGTGAACTGGGTGACGAGCTCCTGGAGCGAGCTGATCTGTGACGCGGTCTGCTGTGCGTTCGCCGCGAGTTCCTCGGAGTTGGCGGCGTTCTGCTGCGTGACCTGGTCGAGCTGCGTCACACCCGAGTTGATCTGGGAGATCCCCTGGGCCTGCTCCTGAGAAGACGCGGAGATCTCCGTGACCAGGGAGTTGACTTTCTGCGTGCTCGAGACGATCTCCTCGAGGGCCCGCTCGACCTGTTCGCTGATCTGGGCGCCGTGCTCGGCGCGCTTGGCGGAATCCTCGATCATCGTGGAGGTGTCCTTCGCCGCCTCAGCGCTGCGCTGGGCAAGGTTGCGGACCTCCTCAGCGACGACGGCGAAGCCCTTGCCCGCCTCGCCGGCACGGGCCGCTTCGACGGCGGCGTTCAGCGCGAGCAGGTTGGTCTGGAAAGCGATCTCGTCGATGACCTTGATGATCTTCGAGATCTCCGAGCTCGACTGCTGGATCTCCGACATGGCGGTCGTCATCTCGGACATTTCGGACTGGCCCCGATCTGCCGCGGTCTTGCACTCGCCGGAAAGCGACGCCGCCTCGCGGCAGTGCTCCGCGTTCCGGTCGGTCATGCTCGACATCTCTTCCAACGAGGCGCTGATCTGCTCCAGGCTCGAGGCCTGCTGTGACGCTCCGTTGGAGAGCGACTGGCTCGCCCGTGCGATCTGCTGCGAGCCCATGTCGATCTGCGTTGCGCCCGAGCCGACCTCCTCGAGCAGGTTCTTGAGCTGGGCCGCCTGCTCTCGATCGCGCTGTCGCGCCACCTCGGCCTCGCGCTCGAGGTTCTTCTGGGTGGTGATGACGCGCCACGTCGCCATGCACCCGATCAGGTGCCCGCCCTCACCGAAGACGCTGTCGAACTGGACGGTGACGTCCTCGCCACCGATCTTCGTCTCGAGGCTCGAGGGGAGATTGCGCTTGGGATCGGCGACGAGGTCCGCGAGCATGCCGGGCTCGTCGTCAAAGAGTTCAAGATCACGACCCATCAGATCGTCGATCCGGGTGCTCAGTCGGTGTTCGAAGCCCTTGAGCGTGCGCACCGACGTGTCGTTCATGAACGCCAGCTTGCCGTTCGGGTCGGCGAGCATGACGTTGAGCGGCATCTGGCGCATCATCTCCTGAGCCTTCAGCGCCTCAGCGGCGGCCAGCTTCCCGGCGGTGATGTCCGACGCGAACTTCACGACCTTGTACGGCTTGCCCTTGGGATCCAGGATCGGGGCGTAGCACGCCTGGATGAAGACCTGCTTGCCGTTGTTGCCGACGCGCTCGAACTCGCCGGCCTTGCCCTCGCCGCGCCGGAGCGCGGCCCAGAACGCCTGGTACTCGCCGGACTCGCCGTACGACGTCTCGACGAACATGCTGTGATGCTTGCCGACGATCTCGCTCTCGCTGTAGCCCATGGCGTTGCAGAAGAGCTCGTTCGCCTTGAGGATCTTCCCGTCGAGATCGAACTCGATGATGGCCTGCGTGCGTCCGATGCCCGCGATCTGCCCGCGGTAGTCGGCGGCCTCGATCGTGTACGCCGTCGTATCCCTCGCGAACTTGACGATCTTGTAGGGCTTGCCGTTGGGATCGAGGATCGGGGTGTACGTCGCCTGGATCCAGACTTGCTTCCCGCCCTTGCCGAGCCTGTCGAACTCACCACCTTGGTGCTCGCCCCGTCGGAGGGCGTCCCAGAAGTCGCGGTACTCGTTGCTGTTGGCGTACTCGGGTTCGACGAACATGCTGTGGTGGCGCCCCACGACCTCGTCGGAGCGGTAGCCCATCGTGCTGAGGAACAACTCGTTGGCCTCGAGGATCTTGCCGTCGAGGTCGAACTCGATCACGGCCTGGGAGCGCCGGATGCCGTCGACCTGTCCCTCATGCGACGTAGCCGTCATCTTGCTCTGGGTGATGTCAGATGCGAACTTGACGATCTTGTAGGGCTTGCCGTTGGGATCGCGCACCGGGGTGTAGTTGGCCTGGATCCAGACCTCGGCACCCTGGGAGGTGACGCGGCAGAACTCGCCGGTCTGGTGGTCTCCCTGGGCGAGCCGATCCCAGAAGATCTTGTACTCGGCGGACTCGCGCTCTTGCTCGCGCACGAAGATCGAGTGGTGCTTGCCCTTGACCTCATCGAGTCCGTAGCCCATCCCCTGGAGGAACGCATCGTTTGCGGTCAGGATGTTGCCCGCGAGGTCGAACTCGATCACGAGTTGGGTGCGCCGGACCGCCTCGATCTGGCTCTGGAACTCCGACGCCTTGACCTTCTGCGCGGTCACGTCGGACGCGATCTTCACGACCTTGTAGGGCGCGCCCGAGTCATCGAAGATCGGCGTGTAGGCGGCTTGGATGAAGACCTGGCGCCCGTCCCGGCCGAGCCGCGAGAACTCGCCGGTCTGGAACTCGCCGCGCTTGAGCGAGGCCCAGAACGCTCGGTACTCCGGGCTCGAGGCGTAGGAGTGATCAACGAACATGCTGTGGTGGTTGCCGCGGACCTCGTCCAGCGTGTACCCCATCGTCTCGAGGAACCCCTCATTGGCGTCGAGGATGGTCCCGTCGAGATCGAACTCGATGACGGCCTGCGACTTGCGGATGGCCTCGACCTGGCCTCGCATGTCGGCTGCCTTGAGCTTCTCCTCAGTGATGTCCGACGCGCACTTGACGATCTTGTACGGCTTGCCCGACTCGTCACAGATGGGGCTGTAGGCCGCCTGGATCCACACCGCCTCACCCTTGGCGTTCCGGCGCTCGAACTCGCCGGACTGGAACTCGCCTCGCTTGAGCACGGACCAGAAGGTCTGATACTCGGGGCTCGTGCCGTAGTCGCGATCGACGAACATGCTGTGGTGCTTGCCCTTGATCTCGTCAAGCCGGTAGCCCATGACGTCCAGGAAGTTCTGGTTGGCGTCGAGGATCGTGCCGTCAAGATCGAACTCGATCATCGCGAATGACCGGTTCATCGCCTCGAGCACGGCGTTCTGGTCCTTGACGGTGGCCTTGTCGGTGTTGTTGGAGGCGGTCATGTCGTGCTCCGTTGCGGCTTGGCCGCGGCGTGTGTGTGTCGGGTTTGGCGGCGTGTCGGGTGCGGTGTTCGGTTCAAGCGGCCTTGGATGCCAGGCCATCGACGCTGAGCGACGCCGGGCCGGTGTCGTTCTGCACGTCCTCCGAGCGATCCGAGACGGCGCGGTCGATGTCGAGGAGGATGAGGACGCGATCCTGTCCGGAGATCTCGGTCTTGCCGAGACCACGGATGAAGTCCGCGCTGACAGCCGCCCCGAAGCGCGGGGTGGGCTCGATCGAGGTCTCGGCGATGCTGACGACCTCGCTCACGGAGTCAACGATCACGCCCATGAGCGAGCGTTCCTCCGCCTCGTTGTTCGTCACCTCCACAACGATGACGCAGGTCTCCTCCGTGAACTCCGTGCAATGGAGGGCGAACTTCATGCGCAGGTCGATCACCGGGATGATCTTGCCGCGGAGGTTGATCACACCCTTGATGTAGTCGGGCGTGTTCGGCATGGGGGTGATGTCGAGCAGGCCGATGATCTCGCGGATCCGCAGGATCTCGACGCCGTAGTGCTCGGAGCCCAGCGTGAACGTCAGGTACTTGCTGGCGTTCTCCGGGTCCACTCGGTGGTCGTCGGCTTGTGCGGGCTTGTTCATCGCAGGGCTCCGGTGGGTTCTTCGGCTTGCGCGAGGAGAGCGGCGACGTCGAGGATCGGCGCTACACGCCCGTCGCCGAGGATTGCGCCACCTGAGACGCCGCGGACCTGGCCGAGCGCGTCTCCGAGCGACTTGATGACGACTTGCTGCTGCCCCAGGAGCTCGTCGACCTGCAGGCAGCAGCGTGTTGAGTTGGATTCGAGCACGACGAGCAGCGTCTCGGAGAGCGAGTCGTTGGCCCCGTCGATGCGGAACAGATGCGAGAGTCGGTAGACCGGGAGCAGCTCGCCGTGCAGCAGGATCGCCTCGCCCCTGTTCATCACGGTCTCGAGCTGATTCGGTGCGGGTCGGAGGCTCTGCTCGATGGCGAGCGTCGGGATCACATACCGCTGGTCCCCGACGCGCACGACCATCCCGTCGATGATCGCCATCGTGAGCGGGAGGCTCAGGTGGAACGTCGTTCCGTGACCCTCGACCGAGGAGATCTCGACCTTTCCTCGGAGCGCCTCGACGTTGCGCCGGACCACGTCCATCCCGACGCCGCGCCCCGAGACATCCGACACCTGGTCGGCCGTTGAGAAACCGGGCGCGAAGATCAGCGCGTAGACCTCGTCGTCCGACAGCTCGTTCGGATCACGGTCTCGGGCGATCACGCCGCGTTCGATGGCTTTCCGGAGGATCTTCTCGCGGGGCAGGCCGCGTCCGTCATCCTCGATGGCCACGACGATCGAGCCACCCTTGTGGAACGCGCGCAGCTTCAGCGTGCCTTCCTCGGCTTTGCCCGCGGCCAGCCTCTCCTCGGGGCTTTCGAGGCCGTGGTCGCATGCGTTGCGGATCATGTGCACCAGCGGGTCCCGGATCTCGTCGACGACGGTCCGGTCCAGCTCCGTATCCTCGCCCTCGATCTCGAGGCGGATGCGCTTGCCCGACTTGGAAGAAAGGTCACGGACAAGCCTGTTCATCTTCTGGAACGTCGCGCGCATAGTCACCATGCGCAGGGACATGGCGACCTCTTGGAGATCGCGGATGATCTTGCCGACCTGCGCGAGGTTCCTCTGCGAGCGCTGGTCGTTGAGTCGCACGACCGAGGGGTCCTGGACCACCATCTGCTGGGCGATCACCAACTCGCCGACCAGATCGACGATCGAGTCGAGGCGCCCCGTGCTGACCTTGATGCCGTGGTCGGTGCTGGGGCCCTTCTTCGTGTTCACGGACGGTGCGGGAGTGGGCGCTGGCTTGCTCTCGTCCGGGGCTGGCTCGAGAGGGGCCTCGATCGCGCCTCGCGCGGCCGTATCCGGCGCGGGCGGTGGCGCATCCGCATCACCGGTCGCGTCGAGACCGAGCCCGCGGATGACCGAGTCGAGCTCGTCGCGCGCGACCGGCGTGCCGCCCTCCAGGGCGTCGAACATGCGTCCCAGGAGGTCGGACGATTGAAGCACGGCGCCGAGGAGCGGCGCATCGACGCTCCGTTCCCCGTTTCGGACCTGGTCGAGCGCGAACTCGGTCGTATGCGAGAGTCGCACGATCGCTTCCAGGTCCAGGAAGCCGGCGACGCCCTTGATCGTGTGGAACGCGCGGAAGACCGTGTTGACCAGTTCGAGATCGTCGGGCGTTCGATCGAGTTCGAGCAGCGCGCCCTCCGACTCGGACAGGTGCTCGCGCGCTTCGCTCAAGAACTCCGTCACCGTTTCGTCGGTCTCGGCAAGCGCTGTGACGACGAGTTCGCTTCCGCTATCTCCGTCGCTGCTGCGCTCCGAATCGGTCGGACGATCCCCGCAGCTCGGCATCGATCTCATGCTGGAGAGCAAGCGATCATCGGTGTCGGACACCCCACGAGCGCCCTGCTGCAGGCCCGCGGCGAAGTCGCGGGTCCAATCGACCAACTCGAAGAGCCAATCTCGGACAAGGGTCTCACCAGCATCTGTCACCCGATCGATCGTCGATTCGGCCTCGTGGAAGAGCGATTGCGCTCCGGAGATTCCAACGACGCCGCACTCTCCCTTCAGGTTGTGCAGCAGCCGCCGAAGCTCGGCGATGCTGCTCGCTTCCATCTCGCCTTCAAGGAGCAGGATGGCTTCGATGTCCCCTGCGGTATCGAGCGCGGACGCGATCCAGGCCTGGATCAGCGAGTCATCGTTCGGGCTCGGCGGGTGGGCCGACTCCTCCCGGCTCGTTGGCGGTGCTGTGCCGGCCTCGTCCACCCAGCCCTGGATCTCCTCGATCGCGTCCCTCAGGGTCGTGCAGAGGTCTTCGTCAACTTCACTCGCTGCGGCCTCATCCAAGCGCGCCCGGACCGACGTCAGGAGCGACTGCGGCACCGGTGCATCTTGGAGCGGCCCTGCGCGTTCCAACTCCATGAACGCCGCCCGGACGCGCGCCAGCGACTCGCGGTCGTTCGGTGCCACGCCGATGACAGCGCGTGCGGCCTCGTCAATCAGGTTCTCGAGATCCATAGGTAGAGCCGTTCACTCCGTGGGTCCCGCAGTGATCGGACGCCCTACCTGGTTGCTCCATCCGCCGTGGCACAGAAATGTGGCCATCACTCGGCCAACCTCATTCCTTCACCTCATCAGGGGATGCATCGACCCACGGGCCGCCGGGCCCGTTGCGGGATCGGTTGAGACGGTTCTGCGGATTTCGCGGGACGTCTCGCTGGATGGGCGTCAGGTTGAGCCAAGCTGAGGAGCGCGCAAGAACCCCGACATTGTGCTCTAGGCGCATCCACCTACGACCGAATCAGGGTGTCGAGTACCCACATCGTGGTGTGGGAGCCCCGCGGTCTGGAGTGAAGATGCCGGTCAACTCGAGAGCACAGGTTCAGCAGTCGCTTAGTTGCAACCAGCAGCTCATCGATGAGATCCTCGATCGCCTGGAGCGCGACTCTGGGTCGGGCAAGGCCAACATTCGAGCGGAGCGGCGGTTTCAACTGCGCCTGAAGAACTGCCTCGTCTCGATCAAGCAGCCAGGCGCCTCGAGTCCGGTGGTCTATGTTGTTCCGACCCAGAACATCTCGGTCAACGGGTTCGCATTCCTGTACCAGGGGTATGTGCACAAGGGATCCAGGTGCACAGCCCACTTGTCCGCTTCGAGCGGAATGCGGCAGGACGTCGCCGGAGAAGTCGTTCACTGTCAGTACCTCGAGTCGATGGTCCATCTCGTCGGGGTCAGGTTCCAAGAGAGCGCGGACCTTGGGTCGATGGCGAGCCTGCTCGAGCCGGTCAGGGTCGCCGTCTACACCGAGGATGAGAGTCTCGTCGAGCAGGTGTCCGGTGCCCTGCGGAACGGCGGCCTCGTGATCGCTGAGGCAGCCTCCGTCAAGGACCTCGAAGCGCGCCTCGCGGAGGCGGAGTTCGATGCGGTGGTCACAACCGCTTTCGACATGGACGACGAGACGATCCAGTTGATCCGGGCTCGTGGGTTCAACCGCCCCTTGATCGCACTCGGGCCGGTGTCCGACTTCGAGCACTCGGTGTTCGGCCTGGTGATCGAGGATCCCGAGCAGCCAGAGATGGCCGAGCTCGTCACGAAGTTCATTCTGGGCGGATGCACTTGAACGCCGAGTCCGGCGCGGGCCGCTCGCGCGCTCACCTGTGATTCGGGTGAGCGCAGCGACCGAGTGCGGAGGGGCGGGGGGATTCTCTCACTGCAGTCTTCGCAAGTGCCGCAGCTGCAGCATCTTGTGACTCAAGCGCAGCACCTGCCATGATTTGCGCTGTCGCACGATCCTGCGGCCAGTCGCCCCGTCGACAGCCGTGGGCGCGCTTGCGCGGGCCACTTCGTGGTCTACACCAGGCCGGCAACCATGTTCCGAAGGACTGGCACGCTAGGGAAAGAAGACTCTGGCATCAATCTCCTCAAGGACTGCTTCATCATCGAAGTAGAAACGAAACTGCAGAGAAGCCGGAAACAGCAGCGAACACGATCGTCGAGCAAGCGCCGGGCGGTACTCGCCAATGTCTGGCGCTCTCAGGTCTTGCGCGAGCTCGTGTTTCAAGCAGAACTGCTCAACGTCAGCAAGGGTCGATCGGCCAACGTCTAGCTCTTGCTCCGCGAACGCAATCGCCTCGGCCCGGCTCATGTATGCGATCGGATTGGAGGAACGACAGACCATCTCCCAGACTGCCAGGAGCAGCGCACCTGTCA
Source organism: Phycisphaerales bacterium (assembly GCA_028285065.1). GTDB lineage: Bacteria > Planctomycetota > Phycisphaerae > Phycisphaerales > UBA1924 > JANQQG01. Next base: position 6,081 of record JANQQG010000086.1, on the reverse strand, counting down.
GCATGACAATGAGCACAATCCGAAGAGCCCGCATCAGCTTCCTCCACACCGTTTGTTTGGGAAGCAGCGCCTGGGCATTCCGGCGTCCGGGCCAGGCGGAGAATCTCGCGCTCCGAGGGCTCAGGCCGGAAATCTCGGGTGGCCTTGGCCACAGCTTCTGATCAGAGAGCAGAGGGAAGGACTCGCTCGCTGCGCTCGCGGCGCCTTCGGCGTCGCACCCCCGATGCGTCGGCTGGCGCCGCCGCGGGGTTCTCATCCCCTGGGGGGGAGGAGATGCAGTCGAGAAGAAGCGGAGAGGGGGGGATTCGAACCCCCGGTACGCTTGCGCGCACACACGATTTCCAGTCGTGCACCTTCAGCCGCTCGGTCACCTCTCCGACTGGGGGCGTCAGTGTAGACGCCGAAAGCCCCCATCGTCATGCCGGCCCGGCCGCTCAAGCCCGAGGACGCGCAACGAGGCCAAGCCCCCGCCGCTACCCCGCCACCGGCTCGGGCCGGGCAGCACCTTCGCGGACCGCGAGCTCCCCGGGCTTGCCGGCCCCACCCTCGGCCGCAGCCGGTTGCTCCATGCGGAGCAAACGCCGCCCCCAGCGGCCCCGCACCGCAGGCACCGCGATCGCCATCGCAAGGCTCGCACCCACGACGACATCCGCCGGCCAGTGGGCACCGGACCAGACCCTTCCGAGCGCCACCATCCCCGCCAGGAAGATCGCCAGCAGACGGAGACGTGGGTAGGTCATTGCCAGGTAGACGCTGAGCGCCACGGCTGCGGCCGTGTGGCTCGAGGGCATCGAGGCCAGCTCATACCCCGCCTCCCACGAGCTCATCACCTGCCCCTCCCCATGACGCGTCACCGGGAACGCCCCGAACGGACCGACGAACGCCTCCGGATCCGCGTACTTGGGGCGAGCCCGCCCGATCAGGGGCTTGAGGAGGCTCGCCGCCCCGCCGACCAGGAGCCAAGCGAGCCCGAGGTCTGCCAAAGTCGTCCGCTTGGCCCGGTCCAGTAGCCAGATCACGATCGCGATCACGACCACCGACGTCAGGGCCCCGTACTGCTGCCAGGCGTTCCATTCGCGCTTGATGTCCCCGCCGAGCCCCGCCCAGTCTTCACTCGGGGCCAGGACCCGATCGAGGCCCAGCCACAGAAGGAGGAAGGCGATCAGGCCACCAACGACAACCGGCCGCGCCCAGTCGCGACGCTTCGGGGCGTTCACCCAGATCGTCAGCGGCTCGAGGATCAGGCACAGCCCGACCCATGCGCGCGACAGCCACCGAAGGGGCAGCCAGAGCCCGCGGTTATAGTCCGGAAGCGTGTGCCAACGAGGATCCATGACCACCCATTGTTCGGCCCCCCGCACCCCCCCACCACCAGCGAGAGCGGGAAGATTCCGCGCGGGCCCGTGGTCCGGGGTCACACTCCTCGTGGGGCTCTGCCTCGTCGTCTTCCTCCCGGGCCTGTTCTCCGTCCCACCGGTTGACCGAGACGAGAGCCGCTTTGCCCAAGCGTCCCGCCAGATGTTCGAGAGCGTCGCCCTGCCCGAGGACCAGCAGGACGCGGCGCTGCACGGGGGCGGACTGACGATCCCGCAGGTGCAGGACCGGCAGAGGCTCAACAAGCCGCCCCTGATCTACTGGGTGCAGACGGACTCCGCCTGGATCTTCACGGGCGGGCATCCTCCGAGCGATGCGATCTGGATGTACCGCGTGCCCTCGGCGCTTGCCGGGATGCTCGCGGTGCTGGTGACGTTCCTCGTTGGCCGGCGCATGTTCGATCCGCGTGCCGCGTTCATCGGCGCGGCCCTGCTCGCGGTCAGCCCGATCATCGTCTGGGAGGCCAACCAGGCCCGCGCCGACATGGTCCTGCTCGCGTGCACGACCGGCGCGATGGCATGCCTGTGGTGCGCGAGCCGGGGTCGGTTGGCGTGGACGATTCCGCTCGGGTTGTGCGTCGGCATGGGTGCTCTAACGAAGGGGCCGATCACCCCGATGGTCGTCCTGCTAACGGGCGCGACATTTGCATCCGTCGTGCGTACGTGGCGCCCGGTGTTGGTTGCCCTCTTGGGCATCGTGATCGGCGCGCTCGTGTTCGCGCCGTGGGTCATGATGCTGGGCGCACACCCGGATGTCGGGTGGGAACGCTTGACGCAGATCCTCCGGGAAGAGGTCTTCGAGCGAGCCGCGAGCGCGAAGGAGGGACACTGGGGCCCACCGGGGTACCACCTGATCGCGCTGGTCGTGCTCTTCTGGCCCGGCTCGCTCCTCGTCGGGATCGCGATCGAGCGCGCGATCCGGCGCGGGCTCTGGAAGAAGGGGCTCCGCGCGGCCCGCACGCCCGAGGCGTTCTGCCTCTGCTGGATCGTGCCGAGCTGGCTCATCTTCGAACTCAGCTCCACCAAGCTCCCCCACTACACGCTCCCCCTCTACCCGCCGATCGCGCTCCTGACCGGGCGCGCGGTACTCGCTGCTACCACCGGCTCGCTCCCGCAGGTCCGCAACACGCTCTCACGCATCGGCTTCCTCGTCTGGGGTGTCCTCGGCGCCGCGCTGGTCGTGCTCGCGCCGGTCGGCATCACGTTCATGGCGGCAACCCCTGAGACCGGGCGCACGATGCCGCTGATCCTCCTTACGATCACCGGCCTCGGCGCTGGCGCGCTCGTTCTGCTCGCGTGGCGACGCACGCGCGACGGACAGTTCGTGCGCACGACCTGGCTCTCCATCGCCGCGGCGTGCATCCTCGCCATCACGCTCCTGCAGGTCGCCCTTCCGCGCGCACGAAACCTGTTCTTATCCCCCTGGGCGACACGGGCGCTCGAAGAGCTCGATCCGTCGCACGAGCGCCCGGTCGGCCTCGTCGGCTACCACGAGGACAGCCTCGTTTTCCTGACGCGCGGACGAGCAGTGCGCCTCGGAGACGGCGACGCCATGGCGTGGCTCGCCGAGCACCCCGACGCATTGCTCGTCGTCGCAATGCGACGCACACGCGGCGCGCACGACACACCCGACTCGGGCGAGGCCTTCGGGTGGTTCAACGACCATGCGCACGAACTCGAACTACTCGCCGAGCGCGACTGGGGCTTCAACTACTCGAACGGATCGTGGATGCGGATCGGGATCTTCCAGGCGGGTGAGGTGGACGCGGGGGCGACGCCGTGACAGATCCCAATCAGCCGCCCCCGGGCCCGATCGGCATCCTGCTGATCGACAAGGCGATCGGTCGGACGTCGATGGACGTGTGCCGCGACGTACGTGCGCGGCTCGTCCGGGCGGGTGCCCCCAAGCGCGTCAAGGTCGGGCACGGGGGCACGCTCGATCCGCTGGCTACGGGCGTCGTCGTGGTCCTCGTCGGCAAGGCGACCAGGCTCGTCGAGCGGGTCATGGACGGCGCCAAACGCTACACGGCCGAGATCGACCTCGCGCACGTCACGCCCTCGAACGACCTCGAGACGCCGCCCACGCTCGTCGAGGTCGAGAAGCGCCCGAGCCTCGATGACATCGACGCGGCGTGCGCGCGATTCATCGGCGCGATCGACCAGGTCCCCCCGGCATTCAGCGCGCTCAAGATCGATGGGACCCGCGCCTACCAGCTTGCGCGGACCGGCGAGCCGCCGCCCATGGAGCCGCGGGGCGTCCGCATCGACTCGATCGATGTGATCGACTACCTCTGGCCGACGCTGACGATCGACGTCCGTTGCGGCAAGGGCACGTACCTGCGCTCGCTCGCGCGAGACATCGGTGAGGCGCTCGGGACCGGCGGCTGCCTGACAGGCCTCCGGCGCACCGAGGTCGCCCCGTTCACGATCGATCGGTGCGTCACGGTCGACGAACTGCCGGATGAGCTCACACAGGCCGACCTGCTCGACGCGACGCTCTAGATCAACTCTCGCTGCTGGGGGTCTGATCCGGCTCATCGGCATCGGGGACACGCTCGGGAGCGATCGGTCCGATCGGGGCCAGCGAGCCCTCGATCATGCCGGGGAACCAGACCTCACTCTCATCCTGCCCGTCGTGGATCCGCCGGATCCCGAGATACAAGAGCGTCGACGCGCAGAAGAGGAAGCTGAGCCCGATCGCACTGACCAGCCAGCGCAGGATCCGCACCCACGTCTCGAAGAGCCCGTGCGCCGCCTCGTAGGTCATGCCGGGATCGGCGATGCGCCGTTCGCGGCGCAGGTCGGCGAGTTCGTCCTTGACGCGCTGCCTGCTCTCGTCGTCCATCGACTCCGTATTGATCGCCTCGACGCGCTCGATGTCGGCCTTGATCTCGTCAAGCTCGCGCCACGAGCCGAACCCCGAAGGGGACACTGATCGCTCGCCGCGATCCGTCGTCCACTGCCCGGCCGCCGACGATGCGAAGTCGAGTGTCGATCCTGCGATGAGCGTGACGATGGCGATCAGGACGATCCCCTGGACCACGAGGATGGCGCTGTAGAGGACCAGCCGCAGCGGACGCCCGAGCACGTAGGAGTACGCACGCTGGATCGAGTCCGCCGCATCCGTTGCCTCGCACGCGACCGCGGGGAGCAACAGCGGCCAGCCGAGCAAGAGCCCAACCATCGCCAAGACCCCAAGGAACGCGAAGACCAGCCCGAGCCCGAAGAGCAGGCCGCCAAGGACGTTCAAGCCGGGGATGCTCAGCAGCACCATCCCGCTCACGCTCAGCAGCAGTGCGATCCCGGCGATGCTCGCCATCGGCACCGTCAACGACGCAACGCCCGCGACGGCATGCTTGAGACTGAAGCCCAGCGCCTCGGGCCAGGTCGTCGTCACGCCCTGGCTGTACTGAGCACACGCGCTGCGGCAGATCGCCACGCCCGCGATCGCAAACACGACGAGCCAAAGCAGCCCGAACACGACGAACGCGATGTTGGAGAGCACGGAGTACTCACCGAAGAGACGAATCGGGATCTCGTAGAAGGCCGCGACCAACGGTGTGCGCGACGGATCCTCGATGGTGGTCTCGATGACCTCGCCGTACGCCCGCGCGCAATCCGTGAATGCGCCCGCGCTGTCGCTCGTGAAGAGCGTCGTGAAGTAGTCGCCAAGACTGGTCAGCCCGTGGAGCAGCAGGACCGCGAAGAACGCGAGCCCGAGTCGGGTGGGGTTGAAAGCGAGCGCCCCGGCGCGCAGGAGCCTGGGCCAGACAAGCCCATCGGTGATGTCCGAGAGGAGCACGAGGGGGCGGGCGGTGGAGGCCGTCGAACGCTCAGGTTCCATAGGTGGCTCCGCGGGATCGCGGGCCGGGTTGGCGCCCGACATCCGGTCCCGGGCCCGATGCTACCAGACGAGGGGACCCGCGCGCGCCGGACGTGCGAAGAACCGCCCGCCGGAACGCGGGGGGACGGATTCCCAAGAACCTGACGCAGGATCCCTTTATGATGGGTTTCCTGCGCCGAAAGGAGCGTCCATGCTCGGGATTGGAATCACAGCGGCCGTGCTGCTTTTCTTCGTCGTGATCATCTTCTGGGCGATCAGCGTGTACAACACGCTCGTCCGCAAGCGGATCGACTGCGACGAGGGATGGGCGCAGATCGATGTCCAACTGACGCGACGCTACGACCTGATCCCCAACCTGGTCGAGACCGTCAAGGGCTACGCCAGCCACGAGAGCGAGACGCTCGAGGCCGTCATCGCCGCCAGGACCCAGGCCGTCGCGGTCCCGTCGGACGCCCAGCACGCGGCCCAGAAGGCCGGCGCCGAGAACATGCTGACGCAGGCACTCGGGCGCCTCTTCGCGGTCGCCGAGGCATACCCGGACCTGAAGGCAAACGAGAACTTCCTTCAGCTCCAGGGCGAGTTGGTCTCGACGGAAGACAAGATCGGGTACGCGCGTCAGAACTACAACGACAAGGTCGCGACCTACGAGCAGGCGCGCCAGGTCTTCCCGGCCTCGGTGATCGCCGGTGCGTTCAACTTCGAGAAGCGCGACTACTTCGAGCTCGAGGACCCCGCCAAGCGCGAGGCACCCAAGGTCTCCTTCAACTAACCCCCACCCCCCGCGACCACCCCACCACGCCCCTCCACCACGCTTCCCCGGTGCCCGGGGGCCCATGCGCCCGGCGCGTTTGCCTTCCGGTCCCC
>JANQQG010000048.1 GCA_028285065.1 Phycisphaerales bacterium | reverse complement strand
GCGATCTGATTGGCGTACTGCTGACCGGGATCCGGCGTCGTCTCGGCTCGCCGGACGTCCGCTTCGCGCCCGCTGAGCGTGGGCGACCCTCGCAATGTGCGATCGCAGAGGTGCGTGCGCCCCTGGACCTCGGCGTCGGCGTCGGCTCGCGCCGGTTCGGCTGGCTGACCGCCAACGAGGGCGCCGACGAACAGGCCCTGGCCCGCGAGGCCTCGCGCATGGCCCACTGGCTGACCCTCCGCGAGGAGCACAGCCTGCTCCGCGATCAAGCCCTCGCGGACGAGCTCACCGGCGCCCTCAACCGACGCGGCTTCTTCGGGCACCTGCGCCACGTCCTTGCCGAAGCAGCCGACCGGCGACTCCCGGTCACCGTCATGGTGTTCGACGTTGACGACTTCAAGACGTACAACGACCGGTTCGGTCACGCCGCGGGCGACGACATCCTCCGCGAGAGCGTGCGCCTGATGAAGAGCGCGATCCGCCCGACCGACCGCGTCTGCCGCGTCGGGGGCGACGAGTTCGCCGTGGTCTTCTTCGAACCCGAAGGCCCGCGCGACCCCGGCTCAAAGCCCGCGACGGTCATGACGATCGCGGAGCGCTTCCAGCGTCAGATCGCCAGCCACCGCTTCCCCAAGCTCGGCTCCGAGGCGCCCGGTACCCTGACCATCTCTGGTGGGCTCGCGACCTACCCGTGGGACGGGCGCACGCCCGAGGAACTGCTCCACCACGCCGACATGCTCGCGCTCGAGAGCAAACGGCGCGGGAAGAACGCGATCACCGTTGGTCAGCGCCCCGAAGCGCACGGCCCGGATGCGCACTAAGCCACGCCCGACGCCGCGAGGGGGCGAAGACGGATGACGCAGCACGACGATCCGCCCTACGCCCTGCTCGCGATCGACATCGACGGAACGCTGACGGGGCGCAACGGGTCACTGAGCCAAGCCAACCGCGAAGCGATCGTCCGCGCACGCGACGCAGGGATCGTCGTCACGCTCTGCACCGGGCGTGGGCTCGTCGAGTGCATGCACGTCGTCCGGGCGATCGAGCAGGTCGAGCCCGTCATCGTCGCCGGAGGCGCGATCGTCGCCGATCCCGCCACCGCGCGCACGCTGCACCGTTTCCCGATGCACGACGACCTCGTGCGCGAGCTGACCGACGACCTGCTCGAGCACGGGCATGCCGTGCTCGTCTTGAAGGACCCCCACGCAGCGGGCTTCGACTACCTGGTCGTCCACGAGGAGGGTGAGGCCGGGCTGGACCCGGTCACGAGCTGGTGGTTCCGCGAGATGAAGCCCCTCGTCCGCTTCGCCCGCTCCCTCGACGAGGACGAGCACCCCGAGCACACCGTGCGCCTCGGGGTCTGCGGGACCAAGGGCGGGACGGCCCCTGCGGCCGAAGCCGTGATCCGTGCCTACGACGGTCGCGCGATGTTCCACCACTTCGGCGCGGTCTCGCCGGAGGGCACGCGGGGGCGCGCCGACGAGACGGTCTTCATCCTCGAGGCCTTCGATCGTGACGCGAACAAGTGGTCGGCGCTCACGCGCCTCGCCTCCGAGCTGGCCATCGACCCGGCGAACATCTGCGCCATCGGTGACGAGATCAACGATGTCGCCATGATCCAGGGCGCTGGCTTGGGCATCGCCATGGGCAACGCCATCGACGAGGTCCGGGCCGTAGCCGATCACGTCACGGCCCCGAACACGGATGACGGCGTCGCGCTCGCGATCGATCGCATCCTCGACGGGACGTGGTAGGAAGCCAAGCGTGCAGACCCTCGCCGAGATCAAGTCCCTGCTCGAAGCGCGCGGGCTGCGCCCCAAGCGCTCGCTCGGACAGAACTTCCTCGTCGACCACAACCTCATCAAAAAACTCGTCGATGCCTCCGGCGTCGGCGCAGGCGACCTTGTCCTCGAGATCGGCCCGGGCACTGGCACGATGACCGAGGAACTGCTCGCGCGCGGGTGCGAGGTCATCGCATGCGAGCTCGACGACCAGCTCGCCGATCTGCTCCGCGAACGCTTCGAGGACGAGCTGCGCTTTGCGCTCGTCCACAACGACTGCCTCCACCCGGGCGCCAAACGCCTCAGCGACCCGCTGCTTCAACGCCTGGACGGACGCCCGTTCTCGCTGGTCGCCAACCTGCCCTACGGCTGCGCGACCCCCGTCATGGCGACACTCGTCTGCGACCACCCCGAGTGCGCCACGCTCGCCGTCACCATCCAGCGCGAGGCCGGCGAGCGCCTCTGGGCCAGGACCGGTGAACCCGAATACGGGTGGCTCGCGGTCGTTGCACAAGCCGGGTGCGAGGTCGAGCGCCTCGCGACGCTCCCCGGCGCGTGCTTCTGGCCCCGCCCGGACGTCGACAGCGTGATGGCCCTGCTTCGCAGGCGAGCAGATGTTGAAACCGAGGGCCTCGTGCGCCTCCGAGAAGGGTGCCGCCGGATCTTCGCGCAGCGCCGCAAGCAACTCGGACGGGTGCTCGGACGAGACATCCCCTGGCCGGACGGGGTGGAGCCGACGATGCGCGCCCAGGAGCTGCCCGTGGACCGCGTCATCGCCCTCGCCGACGCCCTGGACGCGATGAATCGCACAGACGGGTGAACAGCCCGGCGCGATCGTGTAGGGTGGGGGCAGATGTCCGCGGATGCACACGAGGGACAGCCCCCAAAGGCCGGCGCGACCGCTCACGGGTCCGGCGGCAATCTTGCATCAACCCTCGCGCCCGCCCTCGTCCAAGCCTGCGACGGACGCCTCTCCGAAATCGAGTGGTTCAAGGCGACCTGGCAGTCCGGCGGAGCATCCACCGGGTACACCACATTCACCGATGAGAACGGCGCCCAGCGCCCAGCGATCGTCAAGCTCCCGGTCGGGCCGCGCGAGTACCGCTGGACCACCGGGCTCGGCCTCGGTCCCGAGAGCCTCGAGGATGATGCGCCCGTGCCGCAGGTCTACGCCGCGGGCACGTCACTGGGCGGCTACGACCTCGCGTGGGTCGTGATCGAGCGGCTCCAGGGCGCCCCGCTCTCCAAGTCCTTCGACAAGCAGGGCGTGCGCGACCTGCTCGATGCCGTCGCCGACTGGTACCTCCGCGCAGCCGAGGCATGGCCGGTCGAGGGCGACCCGGTGCACGCGGACTGGGAGAAGCTGCTGGCGACAGCGCGCACCGCCGTGAAGGACTCGGGGATGCCCGATGCCCAGCAGTGGAACCAGGCCGTGCACAACGTCCAGCGCGCCCTTCCAAAGCTATTGTCGATCTGGGACACGCGCCCGATCCACACGTGGTGCCACGGGGACCTTCACCCCGGCAACGCCATGCGCCGAGCCGGAGCGGACGATGAACTCGGACGCTGCGTGCTGATCGACCTCGCGCTCGTCCATCCCGGCCACTGGGTCGAGGACGCGATCTACCTCGAGCGCCTCTACTGGGGGCGCAAGGAACTGCTCCACGGGGTCAAGCCCGTCTCCCACATCGCGCGACGCCTCAAGGCCTCCGGCGCGACCATCGAAGAGGACTACGCGCGACTCGCAACCGTCCGACGCGTCCTGATGGGCGGATGCGTCCCCGCGTTCCTCGCGCGCGAGGGCGACCCGACCTACCTCAAGGGCGCGCTGACGGCCATCGAGAGCGGCCTCCAGATCCTCTCCTGACCCCCCACCCACCCCCCACCACGGGTCTTGGCGGGGGTCCCAGCCGGGGGGCACGACCGGGCCCGCGGACCCCCGACCCGAGCCCCCTTGACGGCCCCCCAGGCGGGTTGCCCCGCTGAGCGATATACTCAGGCCTCTCGGAGAGGCGGTCCTCGACCGCGACACCCCAACTGGAGAAGGCCCGTGGAACAGTACGAGACGCTGAAGCGCCTGGTGGCGGATGTGGACGAGGACGTCAAGAAGGCAGAGGGTGGAAACAAGGCCGCCGGCGTCCGCGTGCGTCAGGCGATGCAGCAGATCAAGGACACGGCTCAGGCGATCCGCAAGGGCGTCCTCGAGCTGCGCAAGGACGACTAAGGCCCCCCATGCCCGAGACCACGACGAATCAGGACCCTCGCGGGGCGACGGCGCCCGCCGGGCGGGGGCCCCTGTTCGACCTGTCAGGCATCGACCTGAAAGGGATGGTCATCTCGCGCGAGGAGCTGGAGCAGTGGAACCCCCATAGAGGGGAGATGGCCCTCCTCGATGGGATCGTCTGGCACAGCGACGACTACCGCTTCGCCATCGCCATGAAGCGCGTCCGACCCGACGAGTTCTGGGTCTCGGGGCACTTCCCCGGCAAGCCACTGATGCCCGGCGTCCTCCAGGTCGAGTCCGCCGCCCAGCTCGGCGCGTTCATGTACAACATCCACCAGCCCGAGCCGCGCCTGGCCGCGTTCACACGAATCGAGGACGCGCGCTTCAGGACCTCCGTCGAGCCCGGAGACACACTGCTGCTCCTTGGCGAGACGACCCGGTACTCCGCGCGCGGCTTCACGCTCCGCGCCCAGGGTCTGGTCAACGCCGACAAGGTCGCCTTCGAGGCCACCATCGCCGGCGTCGCGATCGACTGAGGAACACCACCCCCGCAACCCCGGTCTAGCGCTTGAAGCGCACGCGACCCTTGCCGCGCGAGATGCGCCCAAGACGGTGCACGACCTCACCGGTGCGCTCGAGACGCCTCGCCACGGCATCCGCGAACGTCGGACGCACGACCAGCACGTACCCGATCCCCATGTTGAACACGCGCCACATCTCGTCGGCGTCGATGTCTCCGTGCTTGCGCAGGAACTCGAACACGGGGAGCGGCTCCCACTTGGTCCGATCGAGCACCGCGTCCACACCGGACGGGAGCGAACGCTCGAGGTTCTGCGCGAGCCCCCCGCCCGTGATGTGCGCCATCGCGGAAACGACCTTCTTGACCTTGTACGCCCGGAGCATCGACACGATCGACTCTGCGTAGATCCGGGTTGGCGTCAGCAACACCTCGCCGATCGTCCGCGTTGGGTCGAGCTCCGGATCGATGGCATTCAGGTCCAGCCCGGCGCGGTCCACGACCGCGCGCACGAGCGAGTACCCGTTGGAGTGCACGCCCGACGAGCCGAGCCCGAGCACGATGTCGCCCGGCTGGACGCGGAGCGGGTTGGTCGCCTTCGCGAGTTCGACCACGCCGACCGCGAAGCCGCCCATGTCGAACTCCCCGTCGGGGTAGACGCCCGGCATCTCGGCCGTCTCGCCGCCCAGGAGTGCACAGCCCGACAACTCGCACCCCTTGGCCACGCCCTTGACGAGGTCGAGCAGCATCGCCTTGTCCACCTTGGGCACGGCGATGTAGTCGAGGAAGAACAAGGGCTCCGCGCCCTGGACGATCAGGTCGTTGATGCTCATCGCGACCAGGTCCAGACCCAGCGTGTCGAATCGCCCCATCTGCGCGGCCAGCTTCACCTTGGTGCCGACGCCGTCGCAGCATGCGACCATGACGGGGTCCTTGAAGTTGCGCTTGAAGAGCTTCTCGTTGAAGTCGAGGCGGAACAGGCCGGCGAAGCCCCCCTCGTTCGCGAGCACGCGCGGGCCGTGCGTACGGCGCACGACGGACCCGATGGTGTCGATGAACCGCTCGTAGGTGTCCAGGTCAACGCCGCTGTCGGCGTAGGAGAGGCCCTTGGGCGGGGCGGTGTCTGCGGAGGTGGGCATGGGCCAAGGGTACCCGCGCGGGCGGTTTGCTTCGCGGACGGGCTGCCCCCTAGACTCGACCCCGGCGGGGGTTTTTCATCGAATCATCCGCATGAACGGGTGAAACGCGGGCGTGGGCCTGGCCCACCCGGCGCGATTCCGACGCCCAAAGCCGACGACGAACGACCAAGACCACGCCAGCAAGCCGACCGGAGCAGAGCCGATGAGCCATTCCCACCTGTTCACGTCCGAGTCTGTCTCGATGGGCCACCCCGACAAGGTCGCCGATCAGATCAGCGACGCGATCCTCGACGCCATGCTCGAGCAGGACCCCCACTCACGCGTCGCCGTCGAGACCATGGTCTCGACCGGCATGACGATCGTGGCCGGCGAGGTGACGACCAAGGCGTACGTGGAGATCCAGGAGATCGTCCGCGAGGTGATCAAGGACATCGGCTACACCTCCGGCGACATGGCCTTCGACTACGAGTCGTGTGCCGTGCTCAGCTCGATCAACCGACAGAGCCCGGACATCGCGATGGGCGTTGACCGCGAGGGCGCCGGCGACCAGGGCATGATGTTCGGCTTCGCCTGCCGCGAGACGCCCGACCTGATGCCGCTCCCCGTCCAGCTCGCGCACCGCCTGGTCGAGCGTCAGGCCGAAGTTCGGCGCGAGGGGCTGATCCCCGGCCTGCGCCCCGACGCGAAGAGCCAGGTCACCGTCGAGTACGACGGGCACCGGCCCGCCGGCGTCGACACCGTCGTCCTCTCCACGCAGCACGACAAGACCTGGAACGAGAACCAGGACCAGCTCGGCAAGCTGATCACCGACGAGATCATCAAGCCCGTCCTCGGCGAGTGGTGGAACCCCTCCGTCACCTGCCACATCAACCCCACCGGCCGTTTCGAGATCGGCGGGCCCCACGGCGACTGCGGGCTCACCGGGCGCAAGATCATCGTGGACACATACGGCGGGCGCGGACGCCACGGCGGCGGCGCCTTCAGCGGCAAGGACCCGACCAAGGTCGACCGCTCCGCCGCCTACATGGCACGCTACATCGCCAAGAACGTCGTCGCGGCCGAGCTCGCCGACATCTGCGAGGTGCAGCTGAGCTACGCGATCGGCGTGGCCGAGCCGACGAGCGTCTGGGTCGAGTGCGAGGGCACCGAGCGCGTCGAGCTCGGCAAAATCTCGGACGCAATCCGTGAGGTCTTCCCGCTGACCCCGCGCGGGATCATCGAGTCGCTGAACCTGCGAACGCCGATCTACCGGCCGACCGCCCGCCACGGGCACTTCGGTCGCAAGCCCGGCACAAAGGGCAACCTCGAGTTCTTCCCCTGGGAGAAGACCGACAAGGCCGACGCGCTGCGGGCTGCGGCGAAATAGAGCTCAGCCCCCCGCGTACAAGCCCCGCGCTTCGATCAGAGCCAGCACGTCCGGATCCAGTCCGGCCGCCAGTTCGGCGCGCTGTTCAGGCGTCGCCCGATCGGCGTGGAGCGCACGCAGCGCCTCGCGCAGCGACGTCGCGTTGACGTCCGTCACGCCCACGTCAACAACCCAACTCCCCCATCGCGCGATCTCATGCTCGGACCACGCGTCCCCGTCCGTCAGTGACGCCTCGAGCGACTCGCGCGTCGGGCATGGCTCACGCAGCATCACCAACGGCTCCGCCAACTCGATGATCTCGCGCGGCCCTCGCCATCGGTCGAACGCCAACGCCTGGTCCGCCCCGATCAGCAACCGCGCCCGCAGCTCCGGGCGCTCCGCCTTGAGGCGCGCAAGCGTCGCAAGGGTGTAGCTGGTGCCCCCACGCGACAGTTCCTCACGCCACACGCCACACCGAGGCGTGGCCGCAGTCGCTCGCTCGAGCATCTCGGCCCGCTCGTCGTCGCTCGCGATCGCGCCCGCGTCCTTGTGGGGCGAGCGTGCGGCCGGGATGTACAACAACCAGACCTCGCGCCCGACCTGCTCCTGCAGCGCATCGCGTGCGCGCGCTGGCAACTCAATGTGCGCACGATGCGGCGGGTCGAACGTCCCGCCGAAGACGACCACGTCCGTGACGTGAGCAGGGAGCGGAACCGGGATGACGTCCGAGGAGCCGCTCACGAGCGGACTCCCGCCGGCTCCGCTTCGACGCGCAGGGGTGACGGGAGCGGGTCCGGCAGCTCCGCGATGATCGATGCGACGCGACGCCCGACATGCCCCATCGCACGCCCCGAGTACTTTCCGAGGCGCAGCAGCACGCCCAGGCGCGCCGGGCCGCGTACGAGCGCGCCCGCGACGCCGAGCGGGTTCGTCTTGCCCGATTCGTCGACGAGCCGGTCGACCCAATCCGGGAGCGTGTCACCGGGGCCGTCGGAGACCGCGCGCACGACCAGCCAAGGGATGCCGCGCGCGACGGCCGCCTCGCAGAACGCGTACGCCTCGGTGTCGACGATCGATGCGCCGGTCTTCTCGTGCAGCGTGCGCTTGGCCGCCGGCGTGCGCACGGGCGTGGCCACGCTCGCGAGCGAACGCGACGGCTCGGCAATCGGATGGGCGCTGCGGATCGCGAGCTCATCCGGACCGATCACCACGCCCGGCGTCATCGCGCCCGCCTCCGGCTCCGCGCCCGGCTCGATCCCGCCGGCGACACCGGCGAGGATCACCAGGCTCGGCGCTGGCTCGAGCGCCTCGACGCAAGCCCGCGCCCGGGCTGGACCGGGCCCACTGACGACCACGCTCGCGCGGGCGCGCCCGGTGCGTCCAAGGCGGCGTCTGACATGGCCCGCCTCGAAGGCGAGCGGGCAGATCACGACGATCGGATGGTCAACTCGCGGCACGAGAACAGGATACGGGCGCGCGCTGACAGACCCGCCGGAGCGGGCAATCGGGGACTGAGATCAGGGAAGGGTGGGATCAGTGCTCGTCGGGCAGGACCAGCATGAGCTGCTCCGGCCCGTCGGGATCCTCGGTCGGCAGCCCGAGCTGCTCGAGGTCCAGCCCCGGCGCGACGCGGTACACATCGTCCGCGTGCAGGTTCCGTGCGATCACCTCTCCGGTCTTGGCGCTCAGCACGTCGTATCGCGGGCCGTCGGGCGTCGCGAAGGCACGCAGATGGTGCTCGGCCCCCACCAGCTCAACGACCAACTGCCGATCTCCCCACCGCTCCTCACCCCAGACGACCCCATCCGGGCCTGTCCCGTCCCGAGTGAGGGCACCCGAGCGGTGTGGTTCGGCCACGCTGGCGATCAGGACGTACGACCCGACGCCGAGACACACCATCACCAGATGGGCCAACAGGCGTCGCCGCCGCTGCTTGGGATCCGTGGGCTTCTTCACCCAGTCAACATCGGGTGCGGGGTGCCCCGACTGGAGCAACCCGGGCCTTCAGGACGACGACAGGGGGAAGGAGGCGGCCGGACCGGCTAGAATCCCGCTCCTCAAGGCCCCATCATCTAATTGGTTAGGATACCACCCTTTCAAGGTGGCGATACGGGTTCGAGTCCCGTTGGGGTCATTGCCAACCACCACCCCCCTCCCCCCGCCTCTTCAAGGCTCGGGTCGGGACGCGGCGCGGTGGACTTCTTGGACAGCCCATTCACGGAGCGCGTTGCGCTGTCGGTTTGCGCGCGTCTCGGGCGCATGATTCCGTGCGCACACGAAGATGCTTGCGCCGTCTTGGCGCTGCGCGCCTCGTGATGGTCCGCGCGCGGGTTATACTGACGCGCTGGCGCGCGCAGGCGCGCCCACTCACAATCAACACCCGCGGCGGAGCCGTTGGGAGGCGGGGTGTGCGCGTGATGCGCACCGGTCCGGAAGGAGTCGGCCCATGGGATTGATCAAGAAGTTCGCCCACATGTTCTCGCCCCAGTCGGGCCGCAACGGGTCAGGCGCCGGCGTTACCGATGCGCACAGGCCCGAGGATACCGGCGGGGTTGGCTTGGCCGAGCCCGGCGCCGACGACCGGGCGGACATCGCCTCGCTCGTCGGCGACGAGCCGATCCGCGTCCACTCACCGGCCGGTGCCGATGCCGTGCTGGACGAGGGCGACGACGACGTGCTGGTGGCTGAGCTCAACGAGAGTGCCGCGGTCTCCGACCTGGCCCCCGCGCCCGCGTCACCTCCTGCCCCGCGCAACAAGCAGGAGTTGCTCACCGAGCTCCGCAAGAACTACTCGGAGATGGTCGACCTGATCCGCAAGGTCGACGGGCACCTCGACGAGCAGGACGCCCGCTCCGCCCGGATGCTCGAGATCGCCGAGGGGATCCCCGGGGCTCTGGCAGTCGTACCCGAGCTTCGCGACCGGATGGACGAGCTGAACACGTCGATCCGCCAGCTCGCTGAGACCGTCCAGGCCACCGGGACGCGCTCCGATGAGTTCAGCGCGGCCCAGGTGGACGCCATCCGCGAGGTCCGCACCATCCTCGAGCGCTCCGGCGAGGTCGAGGAGGGCATCGCCACGAGCCTCGAGGAGTTCAACACCACCCTTGTGGGCATGAACGGGGCGACCAGCGACCTGTCCAAGGCGATGCGGACGATCCAGGAGCGCCAGGACGCGCGTGACGACAAACTCGTCGAGGCGCTCGCGGGCAGCCAGCGCTGGATGGCGTGGATCGTCGGACTGTGTGCCGTGGGCGTTGTCGCCGCGATCCTGATCGCTGTACTCAAGTAGCCGAGTCGTCTGCTTGGTCGGACGCGTCGAGCGAGCAGTCCACTGCGTCGTCTGAATCGACAACGCACTCGTCGTCAGGGTCGTCGCACGCGCGTTCGACGCGGACGTGCCCGTCCTCACCGGTCGAGACGACGCCGAGCTCGTGCAGCGCGTTCAGAGCCGCCTGCTGCTCGGCCTGTTTCTTGGACTGGCCCCAGGCCGAGCTGAACCGACGGTCGCCCATCTCGACGCAGACCTCGAAGCACTTGGCGTGGTCCGGGCCCTTCTCGTCGAGCACGTAGTAGTTCGGGTTGGCCATGTTCGACTGCTGCGCGTGCATCTGCAGGACGGACTTGAAGTTCTGCTGGTGCCCGCACGCATACGCACGCTCGATGACCGGTTCGACCAGCGGCTCGAGGAACCGACGGGCGGCGGCGAGATCCGCGTCGACGTAGATCGCGCCGATGATCGCCTCGAAGACGGCCGCCCGGATCGACTGCGGGAGCGGACGTCGGCCGCGCACGCCCTTGCCGAGCACCAGGTACTCCGCCAGGCCAAGCTCGTCAGCCAGCTCGGCGCACACCTGGCGTGAGACCGCCATCGACTTGATCTTGGTCATCTCGCCCTCGAGCAGATCCGGGAATCGCTCGAAGACCATCTGGCAGACGATCATCCCGAGCACGGCATCGCCGAGGAACTCCAGACGCTCGTTGGACTGCGCCCGCGAGTCCGAACTGGACGCGTGGCGCAGGGCGAGCTTGAGCAGCTCGGGGCGCTCGAAGCTGTGATCGATGATCCGGTCGATCGGAGCGATCGGATCGGCGTGTGGACGCTCGGTTTGTTCGGGCATTGATCGCGTTCAGGAGGCAGGCGGAACGGACGCGCCGGGACAGTCCCGGGCGCAAGACACGGCTTCGAACCGGACGCGATTGCTCGTTGGCCGCCCCTAACGAGTGGATCCCTGATCGCCCACGACCTCCTCTTCCCGGTGTTCGGGGGCGAGCCGGATTCGGCCAACGAGCAAGCGCATCCCGCGGCAGAGCGCAGGAGGCTCGTCATCCAAAATCTACCATATAGGGACGTTGATGCAACGCCCCGCCCGGGGCACCACAACGCCCCCCGCTCCGGCGCTCGCCCGCACGCCCCTCGGGGCTGGAGCCAGGGACCCATGCGGCCTACAGTCCGCGTCCCCGAGGGGCCCGATCCGGACCCGCGGGAGCGGTTGAAGAGTTCACGCACCGAAGCCAGACCCCGCCAGGGGGGAACGATCCATGCACTACCCACGTCGCGTCAGCAACATCAAGCGTGCCCGCAAGTGCGGCTTCCGTGCACGGATGAAGACCAAGAGCGGTCGCAAGATGATCAACGCACGGCGCAGCAAGGGCCGCGCGCTGCCCACCGCGAAGAAGCGCTGATCGCGTTGCGATGATCAGGTCTCGCTGAACTAGCGAGTCCCCGCCTCCGGCTTCACACGCCTAAAGAACCCATCGTCCTCGTCGAACTCGTACTTGCCCTGCGCGCGAAGCAGACGCATGTGCTCGACCAGGTCGTCGCCTGCGCCCGTCAGCAGCACGTACGGCTCCGACGCGGCGTGCGGCACCCCGCGCAGCGCACGGTCCGTCGGCTGGTCCTCGTCCTCCTCGCCCATCGCAATGCGCAGCACGTCGCCCTTGCGCTCGATGCGCACGATGTGGTGGATCGGAACGGCCCACATGATCCCCTCGACCCCGAGGATGCGCTCGGCCTCGTCGTCGGTCAGCGCGAAGTCCGCGAACACAGCGTCACCGATCTCGACGATGCGCATGTCGAGCTCGTGGCGGAAGTCCTTGATGTCGCTGTCGTCGCCGAAGCCCTTCCCGGTCAGCACGCACAGGTATGCACGTTCGCCCTCCGCCGAGATCT
Organism: Phycisphaerales bacterium; assembly: GCA_028285065.1. Lineage (GTDB taxonomy): Bacteria > Planctomycetota > Phycisphaerae > Phycisphaerales > UBA1924 > JANQQG01. Next base: position 16,481 of record JANQQG010000048.1, on the reverse strand, counting down.
CGAGCGTGAACTGCTCCTGATCCTCGGTGTACTCGCCCTCGTCCTCATCCGATTCCCGGTACTCCCACATGCCGACAAGGCCCGGGTCGAACGTCGCGTTCTCATCCGTCGCGAGCGCATGGACGGAGACCAATGGCCTTGCGCATCCGCCGATCGTGAGCATCGCTGCGATGAGAACACCCGCGACCGCCAAGCCCCACGTACGCGTCAACAGCGACATGATCGACCTCCTGTATGTCCGATCCCTGTCCCCCCACGCGTTCCAAAGCGCCCACGTCCCACACCAGAGTAAACCGGCGTCGGTCAGAAGTGGATTCGGAAGTCCTGGCCCTGCCTTGCGGGCAACCCGCCAGGTCAGGGCGAGCTGCGTCAGTTGCGATCGATCAGATCCCGCACCTTGCTCACGTTGGCCGCGGCTCGGTCGTCGGTGATCGATGTCAGGGCGTCCGCTTGCATGTCCGCGTGGTAGCTCGATCGCACCAGCGGGCCGGATTCAACGACCTTCAGGCCGAGGTCCTCGCCGATGCGCCGGTACTCGTCGAACTGCTCTGGCGTGACCCAGCGGTCGATCGGCAGGTGGTTGCGCGTCGGCTGGAGGTACTGCCCGATCGTGAGGATGTCGCATGGATCACCCGAATCGGTGAAGCGCCCGCTCCCTCGTGGTCCATCATGCAGACGTGTGAGCTCGATGAGTTCCTGCATCAGCTCGACGACTTCCTCGTCGCGCTCCCCAATACCGACCATGATCCCCGTCTTGGCGACACCGCCCTGGGCCTTGACGCGCCGGAGCAGCTCGATCGAGCGCTCGTACTTCGCGCTCGGGCGTACGGCCGGGTACATCCGCTTCACGCACTCGATGTTGTGATTGATGATGTGCGGCTGCGCATCGATCACCATCTGCAACGCGCCCCCGTCCCCCTCGAAATCGGGGATAAGAACCTCGATCGACATCCCGGGACATGCCTCGCGCGACCGGATGATCGTCTCCGCCCAGATCCCGGCCCCACCATCGGGGAGTTCGTCCCGGTTGACGCTCGTGATTACAACGTGCTTGAGGTCCATCAGCGCCAGGGACTCGGCCACGCGCCGCGGCTCGTCCTTGTCCAGGGGCTGGGGACGCCCGGTCTTGACGTTGCAGAACCCGCAGGCACGGGTGCAGGTGTCGCCGAGGATCATGATCGTGGCGACGCCTCGAGCCCAACACTCCCCCATATTCGGGCATCCCGCTTCCTCACAAACGGTGTGGAGGCGGTGCGTGTCCATGATGCCCTTGAGCTGCTCGTAACCCGGACCGCCGGGCACCTTCGCGCGGAGCCACGGGGGCTTGCGCTTGGGCGTGAGTTGGTGCGGCGAATCCGGAGCGTTGCTCAGAACCATGGATGTGAGGCTGAGAACGGGGGTATCCACGCGACGCATGGGGTCGCCGCCCGCGGGTCGCGGGTGACGAGCAAGTGTGCGCTTGAGAGCGGTGTCGGGTGTGTCGCCGTTGGACGTGGTCATCGGATCAACTCTAGGCGTGGGCATGGACGTGCCTGCCCGGGCGGGGAGGGGGGAACGGCAGGATCGGACGGATGTGAAGTTGGTGAAGGTGAATGCTCAGGCAGGGCGCATCATCGACCGATGAGGGCCGATATCGAGGTGATTGGCGGCTTGGGTGGCCCTGGGTGCCGTTCCTGCGCGTCGTTGCTAACCTTCGGCCCTCCGGATGGCTGGGAACTGGCCGCCGCGGGGTGTCGTAGGAAGGTCCTCGATCGGTCGGGCGGAGGGGTCTGGAAGGAGCTTGCGGGTGAGCGAGCGCAGGGAGCGTGCTGAAGCGGGGCGGGGTCGACGGACGTGCAGCTGCGCGCTGTGGGCGTCGCTGGCGATGCTGCTCCTTGGTGGCTGCAACACGCTCGACTTCGATTCCTACATGGACCCGAGCGTCGTTGGACGCTGGGAGCGCACCCCCACGGTCGCGCCGGTCATCGAGCGGATCCACGTAATCGAGGAGACCGCCGGCGGCGGCTTCGTCGAGTACTCAGAGATCGAGGCCGCGGACCTGATCCCGGTCATCGAGGACTACCGGATCGGCAACGGCGACCAGGTCGAGGTCCGCATCCGGAGCTTCTTCGGCGTCGAGTCGATCGAGGAGCCACTGATCAGACGCGTCAAGGGACGCGGGCAGATCGAGCTTCCTCAGCTCGGCACCGTCCAGATCGCTGGGCTGACCGAGGTCGAGGCGGCACAGCGGATCAAGCGTGCGCTTGCCGATGCGCGGATCCTGGAAGAGGCGCAGTCCGAGGTTGCAGTCGCGGTGGTCAGCCCGCGCGAAGCGACGTTCAGCGTGCTCGGCGCGATCAACGGATCGGGCGCGTTCATCGTTCCCGAGCCCGACTACCGCCTGCTCGAAGCCATCACGGCCGCAGGCGGGATCAACGAAGCGGCGCCGTTCGTGTACGTGATCCGCCAGATCCCGCTGACGGACGAGGTCGAGCGTGGGCTCGGCGCCGAGCCGACGCCGCCGACGCCCGACGACGTGACACCACCGGATGCTGATCCGGAGCCGTCCTCGCCTGACTCGATCATCGACCTCATCGATGAACTGTCCGGCCCCGACGCCGACGAAACACCCACGCCCGGCGCGGTCGGTTCCCGCCCGATGCAGCCCGAGAACCCGGCCCCGGCGGCTCCGCCGATCCCGCTGATCGACGAGGCGGACGACGGTGCGTCCGGCGGCTCGAATGCCGCCGACCCGCGCGACGCGGAGGCTGGCTGGGAATGGGTGGACGGTCGCTGGGTGCGGCGGGCGTCGGAGATGGGTGGCGCAGCGGGCAACGAGGGCGCGACCGACCCCGGCGAAGAGGGTGATGTGCGTCCGGAGGACCTGGTCACGCAGCGTGTGATCCGGGTGCCCGTCAAGCCGCTCCTGGCCGGCGCAGCGGATGTCAACATCGTGATCCGCCCCGGAGACGTCGTGCGGATCCCCCAGCCATCGTCGGGCCTGGTGTACATGACCGGGCAGGTGACCCGTCCGGGCCCGTACACGATCCCCGCGACGGGGACGTTCACGCTGACGCGTGCCGTGGCGGCCGCCGGCGGGCTGTCGACGCTGGCGATCCCTGAGCGTGTGGACGTGATCCGGATGATCGGGCAGGACCGTCAGGCGTGGGTTCGGGTGAACCTCCGCGCGATCGAGTCGGGGGCCTTCCCGGACATCGTGCTGTGCGATTCGGACCGGATCAACGTCGGGACCAACTTCTGGGCGTATCCGCTGGCGGTGGTCCGCAACGGGTTCCGCGCGAGCTACGGTTTCGGGTTCCTGCTTGACCGGAACTTCGGCAACGACGTGTTCGGCGCCCCGCCGTCCAACGTCAACAGATAGCGGACGTTTCGGGCGAGGATCGCCCTGTGTTCTTGGCGCTGGTAGGCGAACCGGAGGGACCCGGTTGGAGTAGGACCGGGACCGGGGTTTCGTCTTGCCCCAGGAGCAGAGGAAGAGCGGCGTGAGCACGGCGACGATGGCAACCGATCCTGGACGGGGCGCAGTGGCCCAACAGCCGGATCAGACGCTGCGCGCGTGGCTCGCCGAGCCCGTGCGTGTGGGGATGCTGGTCGCCCTGGGCGTCGCGATCATCGCGCTGTTCTGGGAGTTCCTGGCGCGTCAGCACCGGTGGAGCATGGCCAACGTGTCGGACTGGGGCCACGCGTGGCTGGTGCCGGCGATCTCGGTGTACCTGCTGTACCAGCATCGCGCCGCGCTCATGCGGGCGCCCGTGCGGGTGTTCTGGCCGGCGCTGGCGCCGATCGTGATGGGCATCGTCTCGTACGTGTTCTTCCTGACGGTGGCCTCGAACCACATGGGCGCCGGCATGGCGTTCGTCCTGACCATCTTCGGCGTCGTGCTGCTGATGCTCGGCCCGGGCGTGATGCGCTACGCGTTCTTCCCGATCGGCTACCTGCTGCTCGGCGTGACGGTCTCCGAGATCGTCATGATCCAGCTCACGTCGGTCCTGCAGAAGGTCGCGGCCAACGGCTCGTACGTCGTGCTCAACATCATCGGTATCACCACGACCATCAAGGGCAACACGCTCGAGGTCATGACGGCCAACGGCCCGCACCCGCTCAACGTCGCCGAGGCGTGCAGCGGGATGCGCATGCTGATCGCGTTCATCGCGCTGGGAACCGCGATCGCGCTCGTCGCGTGCAAGAGTTGGTGGCAGCGCGTCACGCTCGTGATGCTGGCCCCCCCGCTCGCGGTACTGATCAATCTCGGGCGCGTGGTGGTGCTTGGCGTGGTCTCGATGTGGGACCCGGACATGGCCGCCGGTGAGGCGCACACCATGATCGGCACGTTCTTGCTGATCCCCGGCTTCTTCCTTTACATGCTGGTCCTGTGGATCCTGCAGAAATCGGTGCGCGAGGCCCCCGAGGCCGAGACCACGGGGGACGCGTCATGAGCAGCGCACCGAACGCTCCTACGCGCGGCGTCTTCCTTGCCTTCGGCATCGCGATCGCGCTGGTCGGCGGGGCCGCGGCGGGGCTGCCCCTGGCGGTGTCTGCGCTGCAGCTGCATCTGACCAAGAAGCCGATCCACGCGCCGCGGAAGGTGCACTCCGTCCCGGCGCAGACGCCCAGTTGGACACGCCTCGGCCAGGATCAGCAGATGTCCGAGGCGATGGTCGAGGAGCTCGATACCGAGAACTACCTCTCGCGCCGCTACGTGCGCCGCGCCGCCGATGGGCGGATCGGGGTGGATCTGCACCTGGCGTACTACACGGGCATGGTGGACACGGTCCCGCACGTTCCGGAGCGCTGCATGGTCGGGGGCGGCTGGCAGCCCGGCGAGGGCGCGGACGTGATCCCGCTCCGGCTGGATGTGTCGGGGTGGCCGAAGGATCGGCTCGCGCCCGAGGGCGTCGATCCGGTGCGCACGGCGCGCCTGGCCAACGACCCCGCGTTCACGGACAGCCCGGGCGAGACCGTGCGGTTGCCGCGCGGCGTCGAGAGCATCCAGGTGCGCGTGCAGGACTTCAACGCGCCTGACGGAAAGGGCGGGCGGGTGTACGTGGGGTACTTCTTCATCGCCAACGGGAAGACGATGGCGAGCGCGAACAGGGTCCGCGAGGAGGCGTTCAACCTCCGCGAGGACTACGCCTACTACCTGAAGATCCAGCTAACGGTCGGCGGGGTCTCGAGCACGGAGGAGTTCATGGAGGTCGCGCGCGACCTCACTCAGGAGCTCCTGCCCGAGATCATGCGCTGCGTGCCGGACTGGTCCGAGGTAGAGGCGGGGATCTACGAGCACCCCGGCGGCACCGATGCGCTGCCGGTGGGACGAACCGAGTGAAGAGGGAAGGAGCCAGGCGATGGCATCTCGCGTGAACGTGCGTTTCGTGGCGATCCTCGCGGTCGTGCTGTCATTGATCGGCGGCGCCGTCGCGGTCACGGGGTACTTCGCCCTCAAGAAGAGCTCGGAGCAGCTCGAAGCGATGGGCGACAAGAAGATGCAGGAGATCGCGCAGATGAAGGCCAACGGCGCTTCATCCGGCGCGATCGAAGCCGCTTACAACGAAGCCCTCGAGTACTACTCCAAGGCGGTCAACAAGGACCTCGGCGACGCGGACCTGATCGACAAGTGGGCGGACACGCTCCGGGAGACGAACCCGCCCACGACACAGTCGTATCAGGAACGCTATTGGGACGCGTACGTGCTGCGAGCCCTTCGCGGGCGTGCCGACGCGACCGAGCAAGACCCCGCAGGGCACGAGCGGTACCTGCGCGAGCGCCTACGGGCGATGATCTACCAGGGCGCCGGGCTCGCGGCCTGGCAGTCGTTCAGCGCGGACGCGGGTGATGCGATCGCGAAGTTCGCGGACTCCGCGTCCGAAGCGCCGCGCCTGCACGGGCTGCGCGCGCTCGCCGGAGTCCAGGCGATCGCGATCGCTGAGTTGACCCCCGACGAGATCGACCAAGCCCACGAGGACCTGCGGATCGCGCTTGCGGCCGACGCGGACGACGCGGAAGTCGCCGAGCAGCGGGTGACGCTCGATCATGTGCTAGCTCGACGCGCCCGCGCCAGTGGTCGCGAGGGCGAGGCGAGCGAGCTCGAGGACGACGCGTTCACGTTCGCCAGCGAGTTCATCGAGCGGAACCCAGACGACCCACGCGGGCTGCTGATCGAGCTCGAGGCCGCTCTGAACGTCGAGCAGCGGCGCCTCGGCGGGCGCTTCTCGCTGACGCAGTACCGCGAGCTGGCGCAGTCGCGGGGCGATCGGATCTACGACGCCGCGCTGGCGAGCGATCCCGCGACGCTGGAGGCGCAGGTCGTCCAGCGCATCGGAGCGTTGATGCTGACGCTCGGCGGCGACGGGAGCGCCGACCGGGCGGTCGCGGTGGTCGACCATGCGCTCTCGGTCGCGCCTGAGCACCCCATGCTGCTGATGATGCGCGGGACGATGATGATGCGCGCGGGCGAGCTGGACCGAGCGATCGACTACTTCCAGGAGGTGCTCGATGTCGAGCGCCCAACCTTGTCGCTCGAGGGCGTGATCCTCGACGGGCAGAAGGCGGGCGCGGTGCTCGGGCAGATCAACGCGCGGTTCGCGGTCATCGGCGACACCGACACGACGGAGGCACGGGTCGAGGCGATCTCGAAGATCGCGCCCCTTCGCGACCAGCTCACCGAGTTCCTGACGGAGGACAACGCGGCGTACCTCCTCGTGGACGCACGCCTCGCATTCCTCAACGGTGACCTGACGGGCGCCCGCAACAAGGCGGCGGCCTTCAACGAGCAGACCTCCAACTCACGCGTCGACGGGCTGATGCTGCTCGGGCAGATCCTGGTTCTCGAGGGCGCGACCGGCGCCGCGGTCGAGCAGTTCGAGAAGGTCCTCGATCTCAACATCAACCACTACCGGGCCAACCTCTTGCTCGGCCAGCTCTACCGGAGCCTGAGCCGGACGGACGACGCGATCATGACGTACCGGCGCCTCGTGGCGATCGAGCCGTCGAACGATGGCTTCGCCGCGCAGCTCGAGCTGCTCGAGCAAGGCGGGCTCGGGACCGACTCCAGCAACCCGATGGTGGCGCTCGTCGCGCGAGCGAACGAGCTGGCGGATCAGGACGACCTCGAGGGGGCGATCGAGCTGCTGCGCCGCGGCGTGGCAGACTTCGACAACAACGCGGGGCTGATGGCGGTCCTTGCGCAGGCTCTCGCCCGCGATGGTCAGCTCGAGGAGGCCTTGGAAGTCGCCGAGCGCGGGGTCGAGCTGCACCCCGACCACGCGCCGCTGGCGCGCCTCAAGGGGTTGCTCGCGGGAGACGATCCCCTGGCCGTTCGACTGGAGACCCTCGACGCATCGAACCTCCCGCCGCTGATCAACCACCTGGAACGCCACGACGCGTACCTCTCCTACGGAAGGAAGGACGAGGCGTACGCGCAGCTCGACGCCGCCCAGGCGATCGACGCCGAACACCCCGGCGTCGTGGGGCGTCTGTTCGACAAGGCGGTCGGAGAGCGGGACACGGACCGTCTGCGTGAGTTGGCGTCCACCGCGAGCCGCCTGAACGTCGATCAGGTCGACGGGCTCACGTACCAGGCACGAGTGCACATGATCGACGGCGAGTACGCGGACGCCGAGACGGCGCTGCGCCAGGCGGTCGAGCGCGACGCGTTCAACCACGACTCGTGGCGCCTGCTCGGGCAGGTCCGTGTCGAGTTGGGTCGCCTCGGCCCGGGCGAGGAGGCGATCGATCGAGCGCTCGAGATCAAGCCGAACTCGCTGAAGGCGATCATGGCGAGGCTGGACGTGCTTCGTCGGACCGGACGCCTCAACAGTGCGCTCGAGTACGCGCGCACCAACCGCAGGCTCGTGCTCAAGTCCAAGGACTTCCTCGAGCGCTGGCTCGAGCTCGAAGGCAGCGCACCCGACGGTGATCGTGCCGAGGCGATCCGTGTGCGCACGAGCATCACCGAAGCCGAGCCCGACAACGCGACCAACCGGATCGTCCTCGCCGACCTGCTGATCCGCGAGGGGCGTCTGGACGAGGCAGGCGCGCAGATCGACGAGGTCGCGCGTGCGGCCGGGAGCGAGATGACCGCCACCCAGGCGCTCATCATCGCGGAGATGCGAGCACGCCTCTACACCGCCGCCGGCGAGCCCGAGCAGGCCGTCGCCGAGATCGAGCGCACCATCTCGCAGATCCCCGAGGACAAGCGCACCGCCAGTGGGTACCTGGCGCTCGCCGACCTGCATGTGCGACTGAACCAGCGTGACCGCGCGATCGCGGCACTCCAGGCCGGGCGTGACTTCCAGGACTCGGACATGCTCCGCATCGACCAGCGCCTGGCGTTCGAGTACGACGCGATGGCCCGAACGCTCGCACAGCAGGCCCAGCGAGCACCGGACGCGGGCGCTGCGGCCCGGCTGAACGCCCAGGCCGAGGCGGCGTTCGAGAGTTCGCTGGACTTGCGTCGCGCGGCGCTCGGTTCCCTGTCGGGACAGACCGCGCTCTCGCTTCGCAAGCAGGTCGTCCAGACGCTGCTGGTGCTCAAGCGGTACGCGGAGGCCGAGCGGACAGCCGCCGAGGCCGGCGCCGAGGGAACGGGTGACTCGGATCTGACGATCCTCCGCGCCGACGCTGTGCGTGGACAGGCCGACCCGGCGCGTGCGCGTCCCCTATACGACCGCGCCGTGCGCGAGGCGCCGGACCGGGCCCTGCCGTACGTCAAGCGAGCCGTGTTCCTGATCGAAGACGTGCGGCTGATCGATGATGCGGTCTCGGACCTGCAGCGTGCACTGGACCTCGAGCCGACGGCTCTGACGGCGCACAAGCTCCTCGCGTCGCTGTACATGGGCCAGGGCAAGTGGCCGGAAGCGATCGCGCAGTACCGCAAGGCGCTCGATCAGGTGCCCACCGATTACGACGTGCGTCTGACGCTCATCCAGATGCTCAACCAGCGCGGGCGCGGCGCCGAGGCGCTGGCTGTCTGCAAGGCCGGTATGGAGCTCATGCCGGACGACCTGCGCTGGGTCCGCAACACCGCGACGATGGCCGCCGAGGTCGAGTCGTTCCGCGAAGCAGCGCGCCTGTGGGAGCAGGTGTGGGAGCAGGAGCAGACCCCGGAGGTCGGCGCCGCTCTTGTCGACTCGCTGCTGAGGCAGAGCCCGCCGGCGGCGGGGCGCGCCCAACGCCTGGTCGAGCGGGAATGGCCCACGGACGCCAACCCGGTGCGCCGGGAGATCCTCCGCTCGCGGATCGCCGCGAGAAGGGGCGAAGCGGTCCCCGCGCGTGAGGCGGCCCGGAAGGCCGTTTCGCTCGTCGACCCGTACGACGTGAGCGCGTCGAGCATGGTGGTCGTCGGTCTCCAGGACATCTTCACGGACAAGAACAACCGGCTGCGCGCCTACCGCGAGATCGAGCCCCAGGGCGGGTACCAGGGCTGGCTGGCGATGGGCGTCGCGACGCTGAAGCTGCAGGTCGAGGGCGCCGAGGAGGAGGGCGTGTCGGACCTGATGCGCCTGGCCGAGACGACCGACAACAACGTGATCAAGGCCGAGTCGCTCAAGGGCGTCGGCTCCTACCGGTACCAGCAGAAGCGGTGGGAGGAGGCCGCGGGCTTCTACGTCCAGTCTCTCGAGGCCAACCCGAACGACTGGGGCACGCGGAACAACCTGGCGTACACGCTGGCGATCCACCTCGAGCGTCCCGCCGATGCCCTCGAGCACGCTGAGCTGGCCGCTCAGGCCCAGCCCGCCAACGCCACGGTGCTGGACACGCTCGGCTCGACGTACCTGAGGCTGGGACGCCTCGACGAGGCCGAGCGAGCCCTGGCGGCCGCCAAGGCGGGCGCCCAGACGGACCGGGTCCGGGCCGCTGTCAACCTGCACATCGCCGAGCTCCGCCTTGAACGGGGGGATCGGTTTGGGGCCACGGATGCGCTCCAACTGGTCGAGGAGCTGATGCGTGCGGACGATGACATCCGCGAGGACTACGCCGAGGACGTCGAGGCGCTCCGGGCCCGGATTGCATCGGAGTGAGAGTGGGCGGTTCGTCTGCAGTGCGGACCCAAGATGGCCGACCAGAAGCGAGTGCGCCAGCGAGTGATCGGACGGTGAAGCGATGACGACGGTACCGACAACACGCCCCCCAATTGGGGCCAGCAGACCCTCCCCGATGGGCGCCTCGCCCGGCGGTGGCACGGGCACGCTGGACCCGATCAAGCTGCTCAAGCAGCACTACCCCTACCTGGTGCTCGCCGCCATCCTCGGCGCGTTGATCGGGGGCGGCAGCTTCGTTGCGCTCCGGTTCCTCGCGCCCAAGTACGTCGCCAGCGTCACCTACGAGATCGGGCCCAAGTACGGCAGCGTCGATCAGACCACCCCCGATGCCGAGGGACGAGACGACTTCGAGCGCTTCGTCGGAACGCAGACCGCGCGTATGGCCTCCGAGCTGATCCTCATGAAGGCCGTCAACCGCCCGGAGGTCAAGAGGACCAAGTGGGCGCAGCAGTTCATCCGCAACGGAACCCTGCAGACCCCCGAGGCGGTCTCGGAGTTGCAGCGCACGCTGGTCGCCCGTGCCGTCCCGCAAACACAGCTCATGGAGCTCCGCTTCGGTTGGCGGATCCCGTCCGAGGCCGCGACGATCGTCAGCGGCGTGGACCAGGCGTACATGGACGACCTTCGCGATCTGACGGCGCGCCGTACGGTTGAGCGTCGCAGCGCGCTCAGCGCCCAGTCTGACCGCCAGGGCGACAACATCCGTCGCCTCCAGGTCGAGCGTGACACGCTGCTGTCGGAGTCCTCGATCGAGACCCAGCGCGAGCGTGATTCGACGCTTCTGCTTCGTGCCCAGGCGCTGACCGGACGACTCGTCGAGAACACCGAGGCGAAGGCGAGCCTCGAGTCCCAGCTCGAGCGCTACGAAGAGCAAGTCGAGGCGGGCGACACGATCGTGTACCCGGACGACCTGCGCCTGGCAGCGATGCAGGGCCCGCTGGTCTCGCGTCTCGACGTGGAACTGGCGAACCTCGAAGCCAACGACCGCTCGCTGGCGCTGCGTGGCTACGGGGAGATGCACCCCCAGCGTCGCGCGATCCGCGCGGAGATCGAGTCGCGTCAGCAGCAGCGCGATCAAGAGCTGCAGAACGTCATGCGCGACCTGTTCAACGGACAGATCGAGACGCTCAGCAAGGAACTCGGCGCGCTCGAGCGCCAACGCGTCGAGGCCGAGACCGAACTCAACGAGGTCAAGAGAGAGCGTGCCGACCTGCTGCGCGTCCTCAACGCCGTGCAGAGTCTCAGCGACCAGATCGAGCGTGCCGAAACGGTGCGCGACGACACGCTCCGTCAGATCGGCAACCTCGACGCGATCCGCGGGACGCAGCTCGCCGAGCGCGTCCGCGTGATCGAGGCCGCCCGCACGCCGACCCGCCTGGCGTTCCCGCGCCTGGAGCTGTTCGTGCCCGCGGGCGTGCTGCTGATGTCCGGCCTGGTCGGCGGGCTGATCTTCCTTCGGGAGATGCTGGACCAGCGTGTGCGCGGCCCGTCGGACGTGTCGCTGATCCCCAAGCTCCGGGTCGTCGGGGTGCTCCCCGAGGCATCGGAGGACCCGACCAAGGTCAAGGCCGCCGAGACCGCGTTCCGGGACAACCCGACCGGCGTGCTCGCCGAGAGCTACCGCCAGCTTCGTACACCGGTCAGCAAGCGGATGGCCCAGGCGGGGCACCGCTCGCTGCTGGTCCTGCCGGGCATGCCCCGTTCCGGCGGGACGAGCGTGTCGGCGAACCTGGCGCTGTGCTGCGCAGCCGCGGACGAGCGCGTGCTGCTGATCGACGCGAACTTCCGCAAGCCCGGCGTGCACGCCGTCTTCGACCTCGACGCCGAGCCGGGTCTCGGCGAGGTCCTGACGGGCTCGCACGAGGCTGCTGACGTGATCAAGACGGGCGAGGGGGGCGTGGACGTCCTCCCGGCCGGTGGTCGCGCCAGCCGTGCCCTGCCCGAACGTCTCGCCGGCACGTCGATGCGTGAGCTGCTGGCGACGCTCGGCGAGAAGTACGACAGGATCATCGTGGACGGGCCCCCGGCGATCATCTCCGGCGACGGCGAGGTGCTGGCCAACCAGTGCGATGCCGTTCTGCTCGTGGTGCGAGCCAACTCGGAGAAGCGTGGCCTCGTGGCGCGCTTGCGGAACCGTTTCGAGGAGTCGAGCGCCGAGTTCCTCGGTGTGGCGCTCAACGCGGTCCGCCCGTCGGCCGGCGGCTACTTCAAGCGAAACATCCGCGCCCAGCACGCCTACCGCGAAGACGAGAGTTAGGCTTTGCGGACAGGGGACCCCTCGGTGGGGGTCCCGGTGGGCCGACTCCGAGCGACAGGGCCGCGCACGTGGGCACGAGCGGAGCAGACAGCCAGGGACACGCGTCGGGTCTCGACGCGGGGCGCAGCGTGCTCGTCACCGGCGGCGCCGGCTTCATCGGCTCGCACCTGGTCCGCCTGCTCCTCGACGAGGGCTCGTCCGTCACCGTTGTCGACAACCTCTCCACCGGCCGGCGCGACAACCTCCCGCCCAGCCACGACCGGCTCCGCTTCATCGAGGCCGACGTCACCACCGGGATCGATGCCCTCGCGGACGAGACGTTCGACGAGGTGATCCACCTTGCGGCCGCTGTCGGCGTGCGCCTCATCGTCGAGCAGCCGATCCACACGATCGAGACCAACGTGATCGAGACGTCGACGCTGCTCCGCTTCGCGCTGACGTGCGGACGAGACGGGACTCCCGCGAACGTCCTCGTCGCGTCCAGCAGCGAGGTCTACGGCAAGTCGGATCGGGTCCCGTTCCGTGAGGACGACGACGTGCTGTACGGACCAACGACCAAGAGCCGCTGGTCCTACGCGCACACCAAGGCACTCGACGAGCACCTCGCCCTTGCTCATCACCAGCAGAACAGGCTGCCGGTGGTCGTGGCGCGACTGTTCAACACCGTGGGCCCGCGCCAGGTCGGTGACTACGGGATGGTCGTTCCCAGCTTCGTGCGCCGCGCGATGTCCGGGCAGCCGCTCCTGGTCTACGGCGACGGTGAGCAGGCACGTTGCTTCTGCGATGTGCGAGATGTTGCGCCGGCGCTGCTCGCGCTGACGCGCACACCGTCGTGCCACGGGCGTGTGTTCAACGTCGGCTCGGACAGGCCGATCACGATCCGGTCGCTGGCCGAGCGGGTGATCGAGACGCTCGGCTCGAGCTCACCGATCAAGACGGTGCCCTACGACGAGGCGTACGCGCCCGGGTTCGAGGACCTGCGTCTGCGCCAGCCGGACCTGTCACGGATCCGCGAGGCGATCGGCTTCGCACCGACGATCCCGCTGGATGAGACGATCCGCGGGGTCCGCGACGCGATCGCTCAGCGCGAGGGGGCCGGCGCATGAGCGCGCAGGCGACCCAAGCGGGTGAGGCCGCGAACACCGACGCGCCGGTGGAGGCGGGTGCGGAGGCGATCGGGCCCAGTGGGCTCGACCTGTTCCAGGACTACATCGGCGTCTTCGCCGTCGCGTTCCTCGTGACCGTCTGCGTCACGCCGATCATGCGTCGCCTGGCTGTCTCGCACGGCATCATCGACCGCCCGGGCGAGGCGCGGAAGGTCCACCGCGTCCCAATCGCGTACCTCGGTGGCGTGGCCGTCTACCTCGGGCTGATGGCAGCCGTGCTCTTCAGCTACACCGAGCAGTGGCATGGGCTGATCAGCTACCACGACTCGGACCACCAGGACGTCGGGCTGTTCCCGGGGGGCGTGCCGATCTCGATCGTTGGCGGGATGACCGTCATCATGCTGATCGGGCTGTGGGACGACGTCGTCGGGATCGACCCGAGGGCGAAGATCGCCGGCCAGCTGATGGCGGCCGCCTTCCTCGCGATGAATGACGTCGGCGTCAAGGTCGCCGAGGGGTTCATGTACCCGGCCGCGCACGCGTTGGGGATCGAGACGCTGGTCTTCGAGATCCCGATGCCCGGGGGCGGCATCGTGCCGGTCGACATCGTCTACTGGACGGGCACGGCCATCATCGCGGTCTTCATCATCGGCGGGTGCAACGCCTCCAACCTCATCGACGGGCTCGACGGGCTGCTCTCGGGCGTCACCGCGATCGCCGCGGCCGGGATCCTGGTGATCGCGCTCGGCCTGGCGGTGATGGACGACGGGCCGATGGACGCGGCGCGGATCGTCTTCGCCATGGCCGTCGCCGGCGCGTGCTTGGGGTTCCTCCCCCACAACTTCAACCCAGCCACCATCTTCCTGGGCGACTGCGGGTCGATGCTGCTCGGCTACTGCACAGTCGTCCTGATCCTGACGCTCGGCGACACTGCTCCGGGCAACACTGGACGCACGCACCTTGTCGTCGCCGGTCTGATCATCTACGCGATCCCGATCATCGACACCACGCTTGCGATCTTCCGGCGCAAGCTCGCCGGCAAGAGCATCTCGGACGCCGACGACCAACACCTGCACCACATGCTCAAACGGGCGCTTGGGGTCAAGGGCGCCGTCCTCGCCCTCTACGGGATCGGCATCGCGTTCGCGAGCTTCGCCGTCGTCCTCTCCGCCGGGCGCGTCCGCCTGATGTACACCATGGCCCTGGTGTTCGCGGCCTTCATCACGGTCACGAGCTTCAAGATCGCCCGGCGCGACCTGATCGCCGCCCAGGCCCGGGCCCGTGACGAGCGCCTCGGACTGGCCGGACCCACCCAAGGAGACGCCCCGGACGCGCTCGAGGAGCCCTCGTCGCCCGCCGCGGGTGGTGAGAACGGGACGCCAACTGGCGAACCCGAGTCCCCCAACCCGGCGGGGTGAGCCGGCGGCGGTATACTCCCCGCATGAGCGAGGCTCGGACGCCGCGACCGGTCAGGATGATCGCACTGCTCAACCAGAAGGGCGGGGTCGGTAAGACGACCACCAGCGTCAATCTGGCAGCGGGCATCGCACGCATGGGCAGGCGCGTCCTGCTCGTGGACCTCGACCCCCAAGCACACGCAACACTGCACGTCGGCATCGATCCCGACGACGGCTCGACCGTCTACGACGCGCTGCACGAAGCCGACGCGGACATCGCAACCGCAATCCAGCCCGTCGGCGAGAACCTCGACGTGCTCCCCGCCGAGACGGACCTGGCGGCCGCGGAGACCGAGCTCGCCGGCTCGCCCGATCGCAACACGCTGCTCCGGCGCGTGCTCGAGCGCGTGCAGGACCGCTACGACTTCATCCTGATGGACTGCCCGCCATCGCTGGGGCTTCTGACGCTGAACGCGCTGAGCGCGGCACGCGAGGTCTTCATCCCGATGCAGGCGCACTTCCTGAGCCTCCAGGGCGTCAGCAAGCTGCTCGAGACCGTCGGACTGGTCGCGAAGAACGTGAACCCGCGTCTACGCGTCACCGGCGTGATCCTCTGCATGCACGAATCGAACACCACGCTGGCGAAGGAGGTCGTCGCGGACCTGGACGCCTTCTTCGAGGGCGCACGCGAACACGACGTCCCCTGGCGCACGGCACGCGTGTACCGTCCACCCGTCCGGCGCAACATCAAGCTCGCCGAGTGCCCGAGCTTCGGGCAGACCGTCTTCGACTACGCGCCCGATTGCCCGGGAGCGGCCGACTACCTCGCCCTGGCCGAGCGTGTTGTCCGCGAATGGGACGTCGTCCTCAGCCGTGCCGGCGACACGACGGAGGACGCGCAGCCGAGCGACGCGGCGCCGGCAACCGGTGTGCCCACGTCGCCGGAGATCCGCGTCGTCATCGGTGAGTCCGCCTCCGCCGAAGCGGGGGCGTGAGCGGGTCACCCGACAACAAGCCTGTAAGCCTCCGGTTGTGGCGGATCACGTTCGTCGCATACGCGCTGGCGCTGTTCACCGCGACGCACTGGCCGGACTTCCGGCTCGAGCGCGGGCCGGTGCCACGACCTGATCTGCTGCTGCATGCGGGCGCGTTCGCGGCTCTGACGGTGCTGCTCATCCTCACCCGCTGGACCGGGCGAGGGAACAAGGGCATCGCGACCGCGGCGGGGCTCGCTCTGGTCTACGCGGCGGTCGACGAGCTCACCCAAGCGATCCCGGTCCTGGGTCGGTTCGCGGCTCTGGACGACTTCCTGGCCGATGCGCTCGGGGTGTTCATCGCGAGCGCTGGCGCCCTGCTGCTGACCCGGATGCGCCCGGGCTGATCCAGACGCCGCGGGCCGCTACGCTCTCTGTCTTCCCGGAGCGTTCCGCAGCCGATGTCAGCCCACGATCCTCACGCCAAGGGTTTTCATGGCCCGCTTGCCTGGCTGGCGGCGGCGGTGGTCGGCGCGTTGGTGGGTGCCGCGATCGCGTTCATCGCACCGGCGCACTACGAGGATCACGGCGCGAGCGATGCGGAGGCGGAGGTCACCGAGGTCGCGTTCGTCGACGCCGAGCCGGAACACGTCGAGTCGCACGCGCCCGAAGCGGATCATGATGATGGGCAAGCCGTCCACCACGCA
>JANQQG010000037.1 GCA_028285065.1 Phycisphaerales bacterium | reverse complement strand
CGATCCGCTCGATGAGCCCGCCCTCGCCCGGCGCACGGAGGGAGCCGTCCTCCCCGACGAACCGCAGCAGGGCCCCGGCGCCGACGACCCGACCGGTGTCGAGCTCGACCACCGGTCGGGTCGTCGGCGCCGAGGCCCTGCTGCGGTTCGTCGGGGAGGACGGATCCCTCCGTGCGCCGGGCGAGGCCGGGCTCATCGAGCGGATCGAACAGGACGAGCGGGCGGTCGAGGCGATGATGGAAAGGGTGTTCGCGTGCCTCGCGCGTGATGCGTCGCCGCTTCTGGATCGTGTGCCGGGGTTCTACATCGGGGTGAACATCCCGCCTTCGGCGCTCGGGAGCGGCGCGATCGCGCGGATCATGGAGGAGTTGGACCTCGTCCGCCATGCGCCCCGTCTGGTCGCGGAGGTCACCGAGCGTCAGGCGCTCACGCCGGTCGGGCGTGATGCCCTGCACTCGGCACGCGAGCAGGGCGTGCGCATCGCGGTCGACGACTTCGGCACGGGCGAGAGCGGCCTGAAACAACTGCTCGGGCTCGAGTTCGACATCCTCAAGATCGATCGCACGCAGGTTGCGCCGCTGCTCAAAGACCGGTCGGCCGACCGGCTCCTGCGTGGTGTTGTCGCGCTCGCGGGAGCGCTGCGGGTGAAGGTGACCGGCGAGGGCGTCGAGACACCCGAGCAGGCGTTCTTCCTGCGGGCCGCCGGCGTGGACTGTGGGCAGGGGTGGTTCTGGTCGCGCGCGGCCCCGATCGAGGCGTTCGAGTCGATGCTCGACTCCGGCTTCGCCGGGCGCGTCGTCGGCGGCGCGGGTGGGATTGGCGGCGAGCGGTAGCGGCTCAGTACCGCTCGGGGACGAAACGCCGCTTGGCGATCGACGCGCTGTCGTCGTACGCGAGCGTCGTGTCGCGCCTGCCGAGATCGACCGGCTCGGTCGGGACGTCTGTGTAGGGGATCTGGCTGAGCATGTGGGCGATGCAGTTGAGGCGCCCACGCCGCTTGTCGTCAGCCCTGACGAGGTGCCACGGGCTCGTCCGCGTGTCGGTCGCGTCGAACATCGCATCGCGCGCGATCGAGTACTGGTACCAGCGCCGGTAGGACTCGATGTCCATGCGGCTGAGCTTCCACGTCTTGCGCGGGTCGGTCAGGCGTGCGAGGAAGCGCTCCTTCTGCGTCTCCTGGTTGATGTCGAACCAGTACTTGATCAGCTGGATCCCGGCCTCCTGGATCGCCTGTTCGACGGACGGCGTGCGATCGAGGAAGTGGCGGTACTCGTCCTCGGTGCAGAACCCCATCACGCGCTCGACGCCGGCGCGGTTGTACCAGCTCCGGTCGAACAGGACCATCTCACCGCCGGCGGGGAAGTGCGCGAAGTAGCGCTGCATGTACATCTGCGTGCGCTCGCGATCATCGGGTGCCGGCAACGCCACGGTGCGCACCACGCGTGGGTTCGTCCTGGCGGCGATGGCCTTGATCACCCCGCCCTTCCCGGCGGCATCGCGTCCCTCGAAGACGACCATGACCTTCTTTTTCTTGACGCGGACCCAGCGTTGGAGTCGGACGAGCTCGCCCTGGAGGAGGCGCAGCTCCGCCTCGTACTCGCTCCGGGACATCCGACCGTTGTCGTTGGGCTCGGCTCCCGACCCGTTCTTGGGTTTCTTGCCCTTCGGCTTGGTGTGCTTCTTCTTGGTCTTGCGGTCGGAGTCGTGCGCCATGAATCACTCGGGGTCGGTCGGCCGGTCACGCTCCGGGGCCGCTGCGGCGTCCGGTCCGGATCGGTCGGTTCTCTTCGTGAGCGTAGGGTCGGCGGGACCACCCGTGGGCCCCCCTGAGCCCTGATCTGGTGTCGGCTGCTGAGAGAGCGAGGAGGGGGGGCGGAGCGGTGTGCCGACGCCGCGTGCGATGCGCTTGGACAGCGAGTAGATGCGCCTCAGCGTCTCGATGATCTCGAGTTCGAGCTGGACCCTTCGGATGGCGGCCCTGTCATCGGCGTCTGCCTGCTCGGTCGCCATCAGGCGTCGCGTCTGGGCGCGACCCGCGGACTCGATCAGCGGGGTGATCGTGCGCTTCATCGCCCGCACGCTCGAGGCCACCTCCGCGTCGTCCGTGGAGACCGCGAGCACCGCGCCGGCGAGCGCGTCGCGCGCTGCCCGGAGGACGGTCTGGATCCGTTCCTCGGCGGTGGTGTCCGTCGGGGCCGGTTCGGAACTGACGCGGAGGATCAGTGGGACCAGCTCGGTCTCGATGAGGTCGCCGATGTGCTCGAGGTCGCTCGTGGCATTCAGGAGCGTCTGGAGCGCCGACGCGTCCTCGGTCGACAAGGACTCGGCCCCGATCTTCGCGAGGTAGCGGAAGATCAGGCGCTCAAGGTGATCGACGGCGTCGTCGGCCTCGATGATCGAACGCAGCGCGTCCTCGTCGCGCCGTTCGATCGCGGGCCAGATCGCATCGACCATCGCGAGGACACGCTCCCCCACGTGTCCGAGCTCCATGCGCACGCGTTGGAGCGCCAGGCTCGGGGTATCGAGCAGCTCGGGGTCGAGGTACCTCGCTTCGACCGCCTTGCCGATCGGCTCGGGGCGATCGGGAACCAGGCGCGTCACCAGGCGCGCGATCGGACCGGCAGCCGCCAGGAAGAGCACCGTGTTGACGAGGTTGAAGATGGTGTTCGCGTTGGCGATCTGGCGCGGCGCATCGGCCGCGAGGCGCGCGCTCCCCTCGAGCTCCTCACTCACCGGTGAGACCATGATCGCAAGGTCCGCGAGCGAGCCGATGAAGCCGATCCATAGCGCGGCGCCGGCGACGTTGAACAGCACGTGCACCGCGGCGGCACGCTTGGCCTCGGCTGGCTTGCCGATCGACGCGAGCATCGCGGTCACACACGTGCCGATGTTCGCGCCGAGCGCCAGTGCGATCCCGGCCTCGAGCGTCACGAACCCCTGGCTGGCGAGGACGACGACGATTCCGGTCGTCGCGGAGGAAGACTGCACGAGCGCCGTGAAGATCGCCGCGACCAGGATCGCCAGGACCGGGTTGTCCATGGTGCGCATGAGGTCGATGAAGGGCTCGTAGGTGCGCAGGGGCTCCATCGCCTGGCTCATCACGCCCATGCCGAAGAAGATCAGCCCGAGGCCCATGATCGCTTCGCCGAGGCTGCGGAGTTGGTCCCGGCGTGAGAAGAACGCGAGCGCGAAGCCGACAGCGACGAAGGCGAGCGCAGACTCGGTGACCTTGAACGCCACGATCTGTGCCGTCACCGTCGTCCCGATGTTCGCGCCCATGATCACGCCGATGGACTGTGTCATCGACATCAGCCCAGCCGAGACGAAGCCGACGACCAGCACCGTCGTCACGGAGGAGGACTGGATGATCGCGGTGACCACGGCCCCACTGATCGCGCCCATGATCCGGTTCCGGGTCAGACGGCCCAGCAGGCGCTTCATCTGCGAGCCGGCGACGGCCTTGATGGCCTCGCTCATCTTGTCCATGCCGTAGAGGAAGAGCGCCAGCCCGCCGAAGAGCGTCATGACCATGACGCCCCAGTCGATGGGCCCGGTCTGGGCGGTGGTGTTGGCGACGTCGACGGCGAGCGTGGTCATGGCAAACGGAGAGGAGGTGTGCGGAGCATGGAAGGGTCCTGATCGGCATGGTACCGCACGAACGCCATCGGCCACCCATCGCTTGACCCGACACCGGTTGCGCGCACGGGCGCCCGGGAATGTGCGAGCGGGCGTGAACCCCGGGTGGCTCTAGAAAAATGTACCAAGGGATATTGCGTGAGATTGTGGGATGGGGTGTCCTAACAAGGGGAGTCGGGAGTCGT
>JANQQG010000022.1 GCA_028285065.1 Phycisphaerales bacterium | reverse complement strand
GCGGGGGGGGGGGGGAGGGGGGGGCGGGGGGGGGGGTCACCCTCCCCGAATCTGCGTCACCTTCTTGATCTCGTGGTTGCCGATCCACACCTTCTCGTTCGACTCCAGGTCGATCAGGTCCAGGTTCACCTGGTAGAAGCTGACGATGGTCCGCCCGTCGATGGACCGCTCTTTCACCTGGTTGACATCACCGAGAAGGATCAGGTCCGCGCCGAGCTCGTTGCGAAGCGCCTTCCGGGTCTCCGGCGAGTTCCACTCATCACCCTGGAAGCGCTCGTCGCGGACCTCGCCGCGCTGGTCGCGCATGGCGACGACGCGGACGCGCCCGGAGTTGAGCAGCTCGCGCTCGAAGCTGCGCGTGAACAGCTTGTTGTTGATGTAGTCCTCGGTGTTGTTCTCAATCCCGCCGACGATCATGATCGGCCGAGCGCCCCCGTTGGCACCCTCCCAGCGGTCGATCCACCCGCGGAACAGCGCGTCGTTGACCATCGCCTCGTACACCTCGCGCGCGTCCTCGTCGTCGAAGCGGTAATCGACGTCGACCGTGGTCGTCGGATCGGTTCTCGTGACC
Organism: Phycisphaerales bacterium; assembly: GCA_028285065.1. Taxonomy (GTDB): domain Bacteria; phylum Planctomycetota; class Phycisphaerae; order Phycisphaerales; family UBA1924; genus JANQQG01. The sequence continues at coordinate 2,081 of JANQQG010000022.1, read as the reverse complement.
TCGCGGCGCGGAGCGCTCTCGCAGGCGGTCATCGCAAAGGCCGAAAGAGCCGTGCTGGCGGCGAGGATCGTCGTTGTGATTCGGTTCATCTGTCTGGCCTTTCCCGGCGTCATCGCAGCGCGACGCCGTCGTTCGTGGTTGGGTTCTTCGTGCTCTCCGCGCCCGGCTTGCAGGCTTGGCAAGGCGGCGGGGTCTATCTCCAGTAATGCTCCACAAGCGTCGCCGGTGCTGACGCGCCGTCAGGAATCTCGATCTCACGCCAAGGCGACGCATAGACCTCACCGAGCCCAGTCCCCACATCCGCCCCGTACTCGATGCGCATCAGGTACCGCCCGGGATCGAGCCTCCCCGTCCCCACGTGCGCCTTGCCCGGCAGGAACGTCCATGATCGCAGGTCGGCCCGCTCGGTCGCCATCTGGTAGATCAGACCCCCGATGACGCTCCCGATCTGCAGAGCGGTCTCCGTGTCGCCCGACGAGTTCTCCTTCGCGACCTGCGTCAGCGCGTACGCCCCCGCGGCCTTCGCCCCCGCGCGGATCAGCGTCCGCGCGTAGATCAAGGGCAACTGCCGCTCGTGGTTCGCAATCGCGACCGAGCGCAAGTCCTCGATCAGATCCAGATCGACCCGCAGCACCTCCGCACCCGGCCCGCCCTCGGGCCCGATCTCATACACGACCCCACGAGCCGCGGCCACCTCGCCCGACCCGCCCCGCAAGATCGGCACCTCGAAGTAGACCGACACCTCGTAGATGATCAGCGGCCCGACGCGCTCGGCCTCCTTGGTCGGGCCGCGCCCCGAGAGCGCAACAAACAGCACGTTCGCATCGTCCGGGCGCAGCTCACCCACGTGCGCAAAGTCACGCTCGTCGATGTCACCGACAAGCGGCCCCTGCGCCACGATCACGCTCTCGAGCCGACGCGCCGCCACGCCCTGGTCATCGACGTCCCCCGCGTGCATGAAGCTAAACGCCGAGAGATACAGCCCAAGCGGGGACTCGACGAACTCGCCCCGAGTCGTCCCGCTCACGGCCTCGCGCTGCTCGAGCAGCCCCGTCGCCTCGTCGAGCCCCTCGTCGACGATCACACGCCGCGCATCCAGGTACCGATCACGAAGGACGTTCGCCTTCGTCGCCATCCGACGCGCCTCGACCGTCGCCCCCCCACTGATCTCCCCACGCTCCAACTGAGCGAGCAGCTTCAGCACGTTGACGTACTGGTCCTCGTACGCCGAGGGCAGGTACGGGAGCACCCGATCGTTCAGCAGCCACCGAGCCGCCTCATCACCCAGGCTGTGCCCCAGCGTCACCTCGATCAGATCCTCCGCATGGCTGAGCGCCTGGATCGTGCCATCAGGGTCATCCAACGCCAACGCCACGGCCCCGCGCTCGAGGTCCCACAGCGTCCGCTCCTTCTCCCCATACAGGTCCGTCGACGCGTCGAGCTCCTCGGCCGCCGCGACATAGTCCCCGTTCGCATGCATCGCCTTCAGACGCTGGCGGTGCTCATCCCACGCACACCCACCCGAGGCGAGCGCACACGCCGACGCAAGGACCCCCGCAAGCGCGTATCGTGCGCACGCAGCTCCCCGCCGGGCATTGCGCCCCAGCATCCACCCCCACCCGGAACTGATCGCATGACCCATCACGACGATGCTCGCCCCCAAGCCTCAGACTCCGGAGCCCCCCTCAGCGTGGCGGGCCTCCAGCAACTGATCCGCGACCGATACTACGAGACTGACAGCCGGCGCGGCCCGGCCGGCACCTTCCTCCTCTTTATGGAAGAGGTCGGCGAGCTTGCAACCGCCCTCCACGACAACCGCCCCGACAAGACCCCCACCCCCGAGCAGCGAGAGAACCTCGTCGAGGAGTTCGCAGACGTCCTCGCCTGGCTGACCACCCTGGCCAACATCACCGGTGTCGACCTCAACGAGGCCCTGATCAAGTACACCGACCCCACCCGCGTCGAGGGCACCAAGGACTGACCTACGCCCTGGCGCCCGCTCGGGTGCGTGCCCCGTTGGCGTCCGTCCGGCGCACCGACGCGAGCGTGCGCACGATCTCGACGACCAGCACGTCGTCCAG
>JANQQG010000021.1 GCA_028285065.1 Phycisphaerales bacterium | reverse complement strand
GCGGGGGGGGGGGGGGGGCGCGGGGGGGGGCGGGGGGGGGGGGGGGGGGGGGGGGGGGGGGGGGGGGGGGCATCCGTGGTCGGCGATGGTACTTCGCGTGCAAGGGTTCGGTGCGGATCCCCAAGGACCCCTTTGGGTCCGTGGTAGGCTGCTGGCGGAGGGTGTGACAGGCGGGCGTCCGCCGTCCCCTCCCCCGCCCTGACCGGCGGGTCCGGAGACGAAACGGAGCTGCGCACATGACCTCGAGACAAGCCGCACGCGAGCGGTCGCTGCCAAGATGGCTCGCCCGCACCACGATCCTCCAGGGCGTGATCGCCACGATGGCGCTCGGGCCGGCCGCGATTGCCGCCGCCGCGCCCGCCGCCGAACCCGAGCCCGTGCTCCTGTTCGAGCACGCGGGGCTCGACGCCATGCTGGTCGACGAGAAGGACGCCGCGCTCCGCGACGCCCTGGCGATGCTCCCGGACCGCCTCCGCGAGCTGCCCAATGAAGTCGACGACATGGAGCAGATCCCGCGTCCGATCCTGGACGGGATCCTCACCATGCTGACCAGCCCCGGTCGCATGGCCCTGACCGTCGACCCCGACAACCAGGCCAACGGCGCGATGGGCCTCGGCCTCGTCGCCAGCGCCGGGCCGATGGAGCGGCGCGCCGCCTCCGAGCTCGACGGCGTCGTCCGCGACCTCGCACGCGAAGGCATGCGCGGACAGGAGATGCTCACCAGCGAGCAGTACGCCGGCATGACCGAGGTCGCGACACCGCCCGGCCCGCTGCGCTTCGGCCCGCGCGAGGCGCCCGACGGCTGGCGCTACGAGGTGCACTTCGCCGGCGCCGGCGACCCCGACGCCGCGTTCAATGCGCTGCCCGACTACGGCGAGGGCGTCACCCCCGTCATGCGCGCACGCATGGACCTCGAGCCCGCCAGCACACTGATCGACACGCTGATGGGCTTCGTTGGCATGAACATGCCCGAGGCGGGCATGGGCCTCGGCATGCTCAAGGAGACCGGCCTCTACGGCGAGGACGCCTACAAGATGGACATGACCTGGGGTTACACCCGGGATCGCTCCGTCAGCAGCATGGTCGTCTCCGGCATCAAGCCCTACGCACGCGCCAACGGGCTCTCACTCCAGCCGCTCGGGGCCGACGCGTTCCGCATGATCCCCTCCGACGCAACGGTCGCGGGCCTGAGCACGACCGACCTGAGCTCCACGATCGAGATGATCGAGGGCATCGTCGCGTCCGTTCCCGAAGCGGGCGAGGGTCTCGCTGAGTTCGAGCGCCAGACCGGCGTGAACCTGATCGATGACGTCCTCAAGAGCTTCGGCTCGACGTTCGGCTACTACATGGCCGACTCGGCCGGCGGCGCCGGGATCCTCTCGACCGTCGCGTTCGTCGAGCTCTCCGACTCCGAGCGGTTCGGAGAGGCCAACGAGCGGCTCCGCGCCTTCGCCAACGCCGCACTCGGGCGTGAGACCGAGGGCTACGTCCGCGGACGCGCTTGGTCCGACGAGGGGTCGCAGCTCTTCACCCTCTCATTCCCCGGCCTGCCGATCCCGGTCGAGCTGACGTACGCGCTCCAGGGCAAGTGGCTGGTGCTGGCGTTGTCCCCGCAGGCCGCGCTGACGGCCGTCCGCCAGGCGCGCGGCGCCGGTGACGCCGGCCTGAGCGCCAACGCGACGTTCATGAACGCGATGCCGCGCGGCCAGGCCATGACCGCCGTCAGCTTCGTTGACACCAAGAAGACCATGTCCCGCGGGTACCAGTACGTCGCGCTTCTAGGTTCGGCGATCCGCAACGGCGTGCAGAGCCCGCAGGATCCCGAGCGGATGCCCGGTATGGTCGTGCCGCCATTCGCCGAGCTCGCCGACGGGGCGCGCCCGATGGTCCAGTACTCGTTCTGGGCCGGTGACGACTACGTCACCATCGGCGAGGGCGACCGGTCAATGCTGGTCAACGCCTCCGGCGTCATGGGCGCACTCGACCCGTTCATGCCGCTGATCGGACTCGGCTTCGCCGCGATGGCGGCGGGCCAGGCCCGGGAGATGCGCATGTACGACGACGGCTTCGACTTCTAGCGTGAACCCCATCCAGCTTCCGCACAGAGCCCGTCGGCAAGCTCCGGCGGGCTCTTTCTCTTGGTGGGGTGGGCGGGCGGGGGATCAGGAGGCGAGCGCGCGCAGCAGTTCCTCGACCGTCGTGACACGATCGCGGACCTTCTGAAGCCCGTTGCTGCGCAGCGTCGTCAGGTCCCCCGCCTCCGACGCGACCCGCGCGATCTCCGGTGCGGCGACTCGCTCGACCACCAGCTCACGCAGCGCGTCGGACATCTCCAGCAGCTCGTACACCCCGACACGACCCTTGTAGCCCGTGTTGCGGCACGCGCGGCACCCGGCGGCGTGCGCCAGCGGCTCGTCCGGCGCCAGCCCAAGGCTCGACGGGACCTCCTCCGGGTCCGGCGGGCGAAGCTCGGCGCACTCCGGGCACACACGACGAACCAGACGCTGGGCCAGCACGCCCTCGAGCGACGATGCCACCAGGAACGGCTCGACGCCCATGTCGATCAGACGCGTGATCGCGCCCGAAGCGTCGTTCGTGTGCAGCGTCGACAGCACCAGGTGGCCGGTCAGCGAAGCCTGCACCGCCACCTCGGCCGTCTCCCGGTCGCGGATCTCGCCGACCATCACCACGTCCGGGTCGTGACGGAGCACCGATCGCAGCCCCGCGGCGAACGAGAGCCCGACCTGCGAGGACACCTGGATCTGGTTCACGCCGGTGACGTGGTACTCGACCGGGTCCTCGATCGTGATGACCTTGATCTCGTCCGACACCGTTGTGTTCAGCGACGCATACAGGGTCGTCGATTTGCCCGAGCCCGTCGGGCCCGTCACGAGCAGGATCCCGTGCGGACGACGGATCAGCCCGTCCCACGGCTTCATCACGTGCCGGGGCATGCCAAGGTCCGTCAGCGGCATCAGCGCGGCCGACTTGCTCAGGATGCGGAGCACGATCCCCTCGCCGAACAGCATCGGGATCACGCTCACACGCAGGTCGAACTCCTGCCCCTTGTGCCGGATCGTGATGCGACCGTCCTGCGGGCGGCGCTTCTCGGCGATGTTCAAGGACGACATGATCTTGATCCGCGACACGATCGCCGCGCCGAACCGATGGATCGTCGGCGGGACGTTCGCGCGCTGCAGCACGCCGTCGATGCGGTAGCGCACCGCAAGCTCACGCTCGTACGGCTCGATGTGAACGTCGGTCGCTCGGTCCTTCACCGCCTCGATCAGGAGGTCGTTGACCAGCTTGATGACCGATGCTTCCTGTGCCTGGGCGAGCTCGTCCTGCGCCTCGGACGCGACCTCGTCCTCCATGCCGGCGCTGAGCTCGTCCAGCGTGTCGGAGCCGACGCCGTAGCGGGCGTGGATGAACGAACGAAGCTCGTGCTCGTCGGCGAGGACGATCTTGATCGAGCAGCCGGTCAGGAGCTTGAGCTCATCGAGGACGGCCAGCTCGAAGGGGTCACTCGTCGCGACGGTCAGCGTCCCGTTCTGGCGGGCGATGGGGACGCAGTTCTGCCGGTTGACCAGCTTGGCGGGCAGCAGCGAGAGGACGTCCTGCTCGATGTCGAGCGCTTGCAGGTCGACGACCGGCATGTGCAGGTGCTCGCCAATCGCGCTGAGCACCTGCTCCGGCGTGACCAGGCCCATGCGCACCAGCACCCTGTCGAGGCGTTCGCCCGACGCACGCTGCTCCGCAAGCGCCCGGTCGAGGTCTTCTCGACCGATCAGCCCCTGCTCGAGGAGGATGGATCCGATCCCCATGAGCGCAAGTGTATGGCCGGCCCCCGACCCCGGTTGCTCTACCCAATGGCCGGGTAGGTGCAGGACGTCTTCTCCGTCTCCCAGATGGTAACGCCCCGCAAAACGCCCCCCGCGGCCCCGATCGCCGGTTCGAGCAACTCAAATGCGACCCTGGCGATATTCTCGACCGAGGGATTCAGACCGGAATCAGGACCGAACTCCGCCGTGTCCAGGTTCAGGTGCTTGTGATCGAACCGCGCCAGCACGACCTCGCGTGTGATCCGCTCCAGATCCGCAAGCGTGAACGCGGGCGCCCCCGAACCGGTCGCAACCTCGACAGCCGGCTCCAGCCCGTAGTTGTGCCCGTGCCCGTTCGGGTTGTTGCACTTTCCAAACAACTCGCGGTTGCGTTCATCGGACAGCGACGGCACGTGCAGCCGATGGGCGGCGGCGAAGTCGAAACGCTGGCGGAGCACCGCGATGTCCCGGCGATCGGTCGTCATCTCGACGCAATGGTACGGCGTCAGCCACCACCGAAGACCCGCGACGCGCCCGCCCAGATCGGAACCCAGAAGCGCATCGAGCAACTCGCCGATCAGCCCGCTGGGCTCACGCCCGGATGAGCCGCTCACGCACGCCGCGATGACCGGGATGACCCGCTCGCGCACGGCCTGGTCGATCTCGCGGATGTCCACGAAGTACCCGGTCGTGGGGTCGGCTTCGCCTCGGCAGCGCACGTCCAGTTCGTAGTGCCGCCCGAGCCCCTCGATCGCAGGGTGGCCCGCGTACGAGTTGACCGCGGGGGCGTTGGGGTCCCGGCCCGGGCTGAAGCGGACGGTTCGGGTGAGCTCGACGGACGACATACCGCATCGTACGGGTGAACAATCCTCGGGCGTGGGCATCGAGCGAGTGCCCGCCTGCGAAGCCCTGCCGGGAGACATCGCCATGAAGATCCGAAACGCCGTCCTCGCCTGTGTGCCCGCGCTCGCCCTCATCACCCTTGGTGGGTGCGCGGCCGAGTCCGGAACGGAGAGCAGAGTGCAAACCAGCCGGCCCGATCAGCAGTCCGATGCCGGCGTCCTCGGCCTCACGATGAACCGCATCGACGGGACGCCTCAGCCGCTGGCGGCCTATCGCGGCAAGGTCGTCGTCATCGTCAACGTCGCCAGCCGCTGCGGCTACACGCGCCAGTACGAGGACCTGCAGACCCTCTTCCGGATGAAGCAGGACGAAGGCCTGGTGGTCCTGGGCTTCCCGGCCAACGAGTTCGGCTCGCAGGAGCCGGGCTCCAACGACGAGATCAGCGAGTTCTGCTCGAGCCGCTTCGGGGTGACCTTCCCGATGTTCGAGAAGATCGTCGTCAAGGGCGACGGGGCGCACGAGCTTTACTCAATGCTCGCCGATCAGCCCGCCCCGATCGGCGGGGAGCCCCGCTGGAACTTCACCAAGTTCGTCCTGGACCGGTCCGGCAACGTGGCCGCCCGATTCGAGCCGGGCACCAGCCCGACGGATGAGGAGTTCATCGCGGTGGTGGACCGCCTGCTGGCGCGGGACGCGGGCTGAGCTAGACTCCGCCCGATGGGCAGCTTCCGGTATGTCGCTCTCGACACGCGGGGCCAGCGCGTGACCGGCGTGCTGACGGCGGCCAACGAGCGCGCCGCCCTCGCGGAGCTCGACAGCAAGGAGATGACCCCCGTCAAACTCGAGGCGGGCAAGGACACCTCCGGCAAGCGTGCCCGCGTCGGCCAGCGCCGCCTCGCCGCCGCCTACCTCCAGCTCGCCGACCTGCTCCGCTCGGGTGTCCCGCTCCTGCGGAGCCTGCGTTTGCTCGGGCGCTCGAAGGCGTCGAAGGTGTTGGCGGTCGAGTTCGCGCGGATCGCCGATGCCGTCGAGGAAGGCGCGGAGCTTTCCGAGGCGATGGAGCGTCGCCCGGAGGTGTTCCCAACCTCGCACGTCGCGATGGTGCGCGCCGGCGAGAAGACCGGCTCGCTCGAGGCCGTCACGCGCCGCCTGGCCGAGATGCTCGAGGCCCAGGCGGACCTGAAGTCGAAGATCGTGGGCAACCTGGCGTATCCGTGCGTCGTGCTTGGCTTCGGCGTCCTGATGATCTCGATGGTCCTGCTCTTCGTCGTCCCGCGCATCCGCCCGGTCTATGCCGCGCTCGAGGAGGCTGGCGAACTGCCCGCGTCCACCTCCGCGGTGATCTTGATCAGCGAGTCCGCGCGCGGCTACGGGTGGTGGATCCTCGGCGCCGTCGTGGTCGCGATCTTCGCAGCCCGGTGGCTCCTGCGCGACGCCGGCGTGCGCACGAAGGTGGCTCGCGTGGTGATCCGCGTGCCGTTGATCGGTCGCCTGGTCCGCTACGTCGCCGTGGCGCGATTCTCGCGAGCGATGGGCACGATGATGGCCAACTCCGTGCCGATGCTCGCCGGGCTCTCGATCGCGCGTCAGGCGGCCGGGAACGTGCTGATGGAGGAGGCGATCGACGAGGCCTCCGAGGCCGTCAAGCGGGGCGAATCGCTGGCCCCGCAGCTCGAGTCCAGCGGGCTCTTCGATCCGGACGTCGTCGAGATGATCATGGTCGGCGAGGCGGCCAACAACCTCGATGAGGTGCTGCTCGGCCTGGCTCGAACCCTCGAATCCCGTGTCGACCGGGTGCTCGGGATGATCGTGCGTTTGATCGAACCGGTCCTGCTGCTCCTGGTGGCCGTCGTGGTGGTCGTAATGGCCCTGGCGCTGCTCCTACCGGTGCTCAGGCTGGCCTCCCAGCTCGGTTGAACGGGCGTTGGCAGGGGGTTGAACCATTGAGCGGCGTGGTCGGTACACTCTCGCGCGGTGGCCGGAGCCACGAACCGCGAGTTGCGCGGGGATTGTCCAGATCCAGTCTCTCATGGAGGGTTGATCGTTGATGCGACGGAGCGACCGGAAGGCCCGCAGGGGCTTCACGCTGATCGAGATCATGATCGTTCTTGCCATCATCGCCCTGTTGGTGGGCCTGTTCGTGGTGAACGTGATCGGGACACAGGGGCGGGCGGAGGAGCGCAGCGCCAAGATCAAGCTCGACGAGATGGCGCGCGTGCTCGACATGTTCAAGGTCGAGTTCCAGCGCTACCCGCTCGAGGAAGAGACGCTCGCAGTCCTCTGGGACAAGACGCTGCTCGACCCCGAGGCCGATCAGGAAGCCTGGTACAAGTTCACCACCGAGACCGATCCCAAGGACCCCTGGGGCAACGACTGGGGCTACGAGGCCGGACCCAACGCCCAGACCTACCGGCTCTGGTCCGTCGGCAAGGACGGCGAAGAGGGAACCGAGGACGACATCGTCAGGGGCGGTGACGAGGGAGAGGACGGCGGCTCGTTCGATGGTGGCCTGCCCCCCTCAATGCCCGGCGAGTAACACGCACACACGTCCCCGGGGGTTCACCCTCCTGGAGATCAGTGTTGTCCTTGCGCTCGTGATGCTCGTGGCCGGACTGGTCATCAGCGTCACGCTCGAGGGGTTGGTCCGCGCAGAGCGAGACGCGGCCGGTGAGCTGATCGAAGTCGGTCTGCTCGTCGCCAGCGATGAGGCCATGCGACGCGCCGAGATCGTCGAACTCGTCTGGATCGAATCGGGCGCCCCAGGGAGCGGCGCGTCCCTCGTCGTGCGCGCGCACGAGACCGTTGCATCCGACAACGACGCGCCAGCGCCCATGACAATCGGAGACGCGAGCAGCGCCGCCACGTTCGACGAACCCGAGGTGCGCCCGTACTGGCGAGCGCCCCTCCCCCGCGGCATCGCGCTGCGCACCGACGACGCCGCCGACCCCGAGGGCTTCGCCCCCGAGCCGGAGCAGTCGGACGACTTCCTCGCCGAGCCCGGGCGCAGCGTGCGCATCGCGCTCGCCCTGCCCGATGGGCGCATCACCGCTCGTTCGGAACTGGACGCGTCGTCGGGTGACGCGAAGAACGTGGTTTTCGAGATCGACGCCGGTGCATCGAGCGTGCGCGTGCGCACGCTCGACCCCGAGGCCGACTTCGTCGACCCGTTCGATGATCAGGACCCGCCCGTGCCGGCGCCCGACGCCGGTCTCGGGCCGGAGCCGGGCGCATGATGCGGCGTGCGCGTCGGAGAAACGGGGCCCGGGGGAGGGCCGGGACACGGGGGATCCTCCTCCTGGAGGTGCTCTCCGCATTCGCCGTGTTCGCGTTCTCCTCTGTCGTCCTGATCGGCGTGGTCCGCCGTGCGACCGACGTGACCACGCGCGAGCTGGTCCGCCAGGAGGGCGCGGACATCGCATGGTCCGCCATGGCCAAGCTCGAATCCGGCCTGGAATCGACCCTCTCGATCAGCGGCCCGGTCCGCCCGTGGGTCAACCCGACGATCGGCATCGAGGGCTTCGACGAGTCGTTCGTCGACGAGTCCGCCTGGGAGATCGAGGTCGAGACGACGCCCTCGGGCTTCCCGGGTCTGACGCTCGTCGAGGTGATCGCGATCCGCGTAACGCCCGATGGCGAAGAACTCTCGCGCGCGACGGCCCGCCAACTGCTGCGCCTTGAAGGGACGCGCGCCGAGGACGAGGGCCTCGGTGAGGTCGACGACCTGCAGCGCGCCATCGACCGCGCCGAGCGCCGTGGCGGTTCGCGCGGGCGTTCCTCATCGAGCGAGGAAGCGGGGGGGACGCCGTGACTCATCGACGCGGGTTCAGCGTCATCGAGATGGCGCTCGCGATCGTGCTCATCGCGTTGCTGATGGGGATGGTCGGTGTGTTCGCATCGGGCATGGTTCAGTCCCGCGAGCGTTTGCGCGAGCGTCTGACCGACCTGGTCGCGGGCGGTTCGGCGATCGACATGCTCGAGCGTGATCTGTTGACCTGCTTGGCGGGAGGTCCGCGCCTGGGCGCCGGCATCGAGGGCGGGCCCGAGCGGCTGACCATCAAACGACGCGCCGTCAGCGTCGCGATCGGCGCGCAACCCGGCGCCGTCGCCGACGACCTCCAGACCATGGTCTACGCGCTCGAGAACAATGGGGATGGCGCCGGGATCGGCGTGACCGAGACGAGCGCCTCGGGCGCGCGTTCGAAGACAGTCCTCGGCCAACGAGTCGAGCGCCTGCGCTTCCGCTACTTCGACGGCACCGAGTGGACCCAGAACTACAGCAGCCTCACCTCGGGCACCATCCCCGTCGCCATCGAAATCTCCATCTGGATGGAGAGCGCGGGCGAAGCCGAAGAGATCGACGACCCGCTCGACCTGCTCCCGGACGACGGGCTCGACATCTCGCCCGAGGAGGCGGCATTCCTCGAGTCGATCGGTGCTGGACCCGAAGCGGGTCCGGACGACCTCGACGCCGACGAGTCCGACGAGCCGCTCCGCGCGCCCGACCGGACGCGCGTGATCGTCATCCCTGACGGACCCGGTGTCGGTTGGAGGGACGCATGACCTCCACTCGCCGCAAGGGCGCCGCACTGTTCGCCGTCATGGTCGTCGTGGCCATCGGGGCAGCGGGCGCAACGAGCCTCGCGTACCGCGCTCAGGTCACGCTGCGCTCCTCGCGCCAGTCCATCCAGCGGACCGAAGTCCGGGCCGCGGCATGGTCCGGCCTGCAAGCCGTGATGGCGGAACTCGCCGACCAGCGTGACGAGTTGCTCGGCGGCGCCCCGCCAACGCTCACCGAGAGCTGGACGCTCGGGACCGACAGCGGTGGACGTCGGCTCGTCTACCGACTGGTGCGCATCGGCGGCGCCGAGTCTGGCGCATTCGACGTCGGTGTCGCGGCAACGCCCGAAGCATCACGCCTCAACGTCAACACCGCGACGCCCGAGGCGCTCGCGCGCGTTCCCGGCCTCGCGAATGCCGCCGACGCGATCGTCGCGGCCCGTCAGCAGAGCCTGCTCCAGAGCGTCGGTGAGCTCGCGCGGATCGAGGGGGTCGATGCCGACCTGTTCTTCGCTCCGGACGTCGGCGGTGCAAGACTCTTGACCTGCATGAGCGCCGACCCCAGCGTGCAGGCGGGCGTCGGCTCCGGCGAGCGCGGCAACATGCGCATCAACCTCGACGTCGAGTGGTCGGACGAGCTCGGCAGCGCCGTCGAACGTCGGTTCGGGACCGGCGCCCGCGATGCCGTCAAGCAGCTCATGGAGCAGGGCACGACGTTCGAGTCCACGAGCGACCTCGTGCGCACGATGGCGTCCTTCCAGATGGAAGCCGAGTCCTGGATCGAACCGCTCGACGTCTTCTCGACCACGGACGCCCCGGTCTCCCTCGGGCTCGTGGACCTCCTCACGGCCGACCAGGCAGTCCTCGAACTGATCCCCGGCTTCGATGCTCCCATCGCCGAGGCGATCGTCGCGACGCGTGATGGGCTGTCGGGCGAGCTCCGCGTCACACCGGTGTGGCCCCTGCTCGAGGGGATCGTCGAAGAGCAGCAGATGACTGAGGCGATCGATTTCGTTTGCTGCCGCTCCATGCAGTGGCGTGTGCGGATCGAAGCGGGCTACGAGCGAGGGGGCGACGATCTGGGTCTCGGTAGGGCTGGTCCTGAAGCCGGCCCGGACGACGCCGGCATGTTCGACGAGCTCGCCGATGACGAAGACGCGCTGGAGGGGCGGATGGTGATCGAGGCGGTCGTCGATGTCAGCGAACGCCGCCCGCGCGTCGCCTACCTCCGCGACGTCACACTCGAGGAACTCGCCCGTTCGGTGGGCGCGGAGGTCGAGACGCCGGACATGGCGCCCGAGCGCGATCCTGGTCGCAGCGATCCGATGGATGACATGCTCAACGCGATGGACGACGAGCCCATGCGTGCACCCAGCGACGAACGGGCGGCCGAGTTTCGCGAGCGCCGGCGCGAGGGCGCACGGACCTCTCGCGACAACCGCCCGGAGCGTGACCGCCCCGAGCGGCGCGATCGAGACGACGTGGACGCAGAGGCCGCACCGGCCACTGACGATGAGGGGGGGACCGGGCGCCCGGCGACGGGGTCACGGGTCGGGCGATGGACGACGGGAGGTGGCTCGTGAGTGCAGGGCGTTCATGGCGGGGCGTGATCGTCGGGATCGGCCCGGGCGCGATGGACCTCGTGGGCGTGCAGTGTGCGCGCGGACGCGTCGAGGTCACCGGTGTGCACCGCGAGGCCCGCCCGGGCGACGTCTCGCTCGATGACGCCGCTGCCGTCGGCGGCTGGCTCCGTGATGCACTCCGGGCGTCCGACCTGCGTTCCGATGCCAAGCGTGGGGGCGTGATCTTCGGCGTGCCGCGCGGCGAGGTCGTGCTCAAGCGCCTCGCTCTACCTGGCGAACTTGACGAAGCCGAGCTCCCGGAGACGATCCGTCTGCAGATGACGCGGCAGATGGCCGTGGCGTCGGACGAGGCGGCCATCGACTTCCTCCCGATGGAGGAGGATGCCGCGGGCGCATCGAGCGCCGAGCGCGGCGTGCTCGCGTCCGCGCTCGAGGCGTCGCGCGTCGACTGGTACCGCGGCGTTGCACGCGAGGCGAGCGTCAAGGTCCGCGGGCTGTCCCTGCGTTCGCTCGGGCTCGCGTCGATCGTGGCGGGCTCGTCGGCGCGTCTGGACGGGGCCGTGCTCGCGATCGCGCCCGGCGAAGACCGCATCGAGTTCGTCGTGGTCGAGGGCGGGCGCCTGGTCTTCGCACGCGAGGCCGAGGTCGAGGGCGACGCCGTTGAGGGTGCGGAGGG
>JANQQG010000018.1 GCA_028285065.1 Phycisphaerales bacterium | reverse complement strand
CCCCGGGCGGTACCTGCGCTGGCTCCGCGCCGGCATCGCCGCCTGCGCGATCGACCTGCCGGGCCACGGGCGGCGGTACCTCGAGGGTGCGCACAGCCCGACCATGACGCTCAACGTCGTCGAGCAAGGCGTCCGTGAGGTCGATCGCGTCGTCGAGGCGCTCGCAGACCCCAGGTTCGCCGGCGCGTTCGACATGGATCGCGTGGCGATCGGCGGGATGTCGGCTGGCGGGATGGTCACGCTCCGCAGGCTGTGCGATGCGCACGCGTTCAAGTGTGCGGCCGTCGAGTCGACGGCGGGCTCGTTCGACCTGATGCCTGAGTACGATGGCCGCCACCCGCCGGAGCAGATCGAGCGACTTGACCCGATGCGTCACCTGGAGCACTGGCGCTCGATCCCGCTGCTAGCGCTGCATTCGGCGGCCGACGAGATGGTGCCGCTGAACGCGATCGGGTCGTTCATCGATGCGGTTCGCACGACCACGGGTCAGAATGAGGACGAGCTGCGTCTCGTCACGTGGGAGTCCACCGGCGCACCGGCGGAGCACGCCGGCTTCGGGCGTTACGCGAATGAAGCGAAGAACATCCAGACCGAGTTTCTGGGCGCACAGCTGACGTGAAGACGTGAACTGGATTGTCCGCTACACCCCGCTGCGAGGCCTGCCGAACCCCAAGGAGGTCTGGGCCTGGGGGATGTACGACTTCGCGAACCAGTCGTTCACGCTGCTGATCAACACGCTGCTGTTCGCGGTCTACTTCAAGGAGGTTGTCGTCGGCGATCCGGCGCAGGGCGACCGGCTGTGGGCGATGCTCGTCGCGTCGAGCCTGCTCGTGGTCGTGGTGGTCTCGCCTGTGATCGGGGCGCTCGGCGATGCGCGCGGGTGGCGCAAGGAGATCCTGCTGGGGACGGGTGTCGGGTGCGTCGCGCTGACGTGCTCACTCGGGCTCGTCGGACCGGAGGCGGTCTTGCTTGCGGCGCTGCTGTACTTCCCGGCGAACGTGCTGTACCAGATCGGCGAGAACTTCCTGGCGTCGTTCCTGCTTGACGTGAGCACACCTCGGAACATCGGACGGATCAGCGCGACGGGCTGGACGATGGGGTACGTCGGCTCGGTGGGGCTGATGATCTGCGTCGTGCTGGCGATGCAGCTGTTCGGGATCGCGAAGACGCCGGATTGGTCGCCGCTGTTCGTCTTCGCGGGCATCTGGTTCGCGGTCGGGATGATCCCGGCGGCGTTCATCTTGAAGGAGAGCCCGCGCGACATGCCGCCGGGGACGGGCGCGGTCCGTGAGAGCATCCGGCGGGTCCGCGATACGTTCAGGCACGTCTCACGCTACGGGCAACTGGCGCGCTTTCTCATCTCGTTCCTGATCTACGGCTTCGGCGTGCAGAGCGTGATCATGTTTGCGGCCATCATCGCCAGCGATTTCGGCATCCAGGGGGCGCACCTCGCGATCTTCGCCCTGCAGGTCGCGGTCACCGCGGGCATCGCGGCCGCCCTGACGGGGCTGTTCCAGGACAAGATCGGGACGCGGACGACGGTGATCGCGAACCTGGTGCTGTGGATCGGGACGTCCTTGATGCTGCTGGGGCTGACGCTGGTGCCGTCGCGTCCGGAGTGGATGTTCTGGGTCGTCGGCAACTTCATCGGGCTCGGTCTGGGGGGGATCGGCACGTCGAGCCGTGCGATGGTGGGTCGTTTCAGCCCGAAGCACCGGAGCGCGGAGTTCTTCGGGCTGTGGGGGATGACGTACAAGCTGGCCGGCGCGATCGGGGTGCTCAGCTTCGGGCTGGTCAAGGCGGGCGTCGGCGATACGGGCGCGATGGTGCTGCTGGCGAGCTTCTTCGCGGTCGGGCTGGTCGGGGTCCTCACGGTGAATGAGGCCGCCGGGGTGCGCGCGAAGCTGCGCGCAGAACGGGATCATGACGCGGTCCCTCCGTCCGCCCCCTCTCCGACCCCCGA
>JANQQG010000017.1 GCA_028285065.1 Phycisphaerales bacterium | reverse complement strand
CTGTTGGCGGGCGGGTGTCTCGAGCGGACGATCGAGATCACGTCGGAGCCGCCGGGGGCGTTGGTGTACCCCAACGACGTGGAACTCGGGCGGACGCCGGTCTCGACCGCGTTCACGTTCCACGGGTCGTACGACGTCCGGCTGCGTCTGGATGGATACGAGCCGATCGACACGTCGCGTGTGGCCGAGGCGCCCGTGCAGGAGTGGCCGGGGATCGACCTGATCGCCGAGGCGATGCCGGTGACGTTCTCGAACACGATCGAGTGGCACTTCGAGCTCGAGCCGGCGCTGGAGTTCGGGGAGGATCCGGGGTCGTTCCGGACGGGGCTGTTGTCGCGGGCGCGCGAGCTGCGGTACCGCACGAGCCCGGTCGTCGCCAAGCCGGTCGAGGGTCGTCCGCTCGGCGAGGCTCAGTCCGATGGGGCGGACGCCGACGGTCGCGCCGGGGCGCCGACGACGCTCCCCTGACCGATTGTCGCGCCCGGGATGACCCGTGCGCCGAGGCCGACCAGGGCCCATGGTCCGACGATGACGTTGCCGCCGAGGACGGTTCCGGGGGCGATGTGTGCGCCGGTGTCGATGCGTGCGTGGTGTTCGATGATGGCGCCGGAGTTGATGATGGCGTGTTCGGCGACGCGTGCGTGGGCGTGGACGATCGCGCCCGGGCCGACGAAGACGCCGGGGGCGAGTTCGGCGCTGGGTGAGACGAAGGCCTCCGGGTGGATGATGGTCGCGCCGAAGGAGCGCCCGGCGCAGAGGGCGGCGAGCTCTTTGCGGAGACCGGCGTCGCCGAGGGCGAGGATCCACCAGCGGTCCCCGATCCGTTCGATCTCTCGGAGGTCGCCCAGGCGTGGCGGGCCTGGCTGGGTGCCGAGGGTTGCTTGCTCGTGGTCGTCGAGGTATCCGGCGAGGCCCCAGCCGGCGAGGCGGGCTCCCTCGCCGACGACGACACCGTGCCCGCCTCCCCCGAGAATGACCAGTGATCCGCGTGTCTGTGCCATGTGAGGCGTCTCCTGCGGCCAAGACCCTAGCGGGGCATGGGGTTGGGCGTGGTGTGGTGGGTGGGCGGTGGGGGGTTTTGGGGGGTTGTGGGCGTCGGTTGACGAATGGGGTCGTGGCCGGGACACTTGGCGGAATCGGAGGGCCCCGGATCCGCTCCCTGGGGGGGTGCGTACCGGTGCGCCCGTCGAGGTCCCGCGCGGACGGACCCGGCGCGGAGGGATCCCACGTACACCCGGTGCGCGTCCCGGCCAGAGGCCGTGGCGCGGCCCTCGCGGAGTCATTGTCACATGGCCGCTAAGACCAGGATGGGCGTCGGAGCCGGCGTCACGATCACGCTTCTTGCGATCGCGTCGCTCGGCTTCTTCATTACGACGGTCGTGTTCTGGTCGAAGCACCAGTCCGCCGAGCAGCGCAAGGCTGAGTCGGACACGCGTCTGAAGGAAGTGCTCGACGACGGGACGGCAACGCAGGTGCGGGCGCTCAACGAGCTCGCCCGGACGAACCGCCAGTCGCTGGTGGGCTTCATGCTCAGCCAGCAGCGTGACCTGATGCAGGAGATCGCGGGCGACCCGTCGATGACGCTCGAGCAGCTCCGGACGAACCTGACGGCGTTGGCCGAGCGCGAGGGCACGGTCGCGGGCCTGGAGCCGAGCGAGACGGTTGGGCCGAAGGACGTTCTGGCGGCGCTCGACCATCGGATCGCTGCGATCGCGTCGCTCAAGCGTGAGCTCCGCGACGCGGAGGCGGTGCGTGACGAGGCGGAGCGCCTGCGCGACGAGTCGATCTCGCGTGTGGATCAGATCGAGGCGTCGTTCGACGCGACGACGACTGGCCTGGAGGCGACGGTCGACGACTACGCGGCGCAGGTCGAGGCGTACCAGGGTGAGGTCACGCGCGTGCGCGACAACGCGACGAGCGAGATCAACCGCCTGACGGCCGATCACCGTGCGGAGCGTCTTCGCTTGGACGAGGACCTGCGTGACCTGCGCGACCAGGTCGCGATCAAGGACGAGACGATCGCTTCGCTGCAGGCGGAGCTTCGCGGCAAGAAGTTTACGGGCGCCAACGAGGCGACGCTCGTCGACGGGCGCATCCTCAGCGTCGGTCCGGGCGGGAACATCGTGTACATCAACCGTGGCGTGCGCGACAAGGTCGTCGTCGGCCTGACGTTCGAGGTCTACCCGGACGCCGGGAGCGTCCGTCCGAATGCTGAGGGCGTCTACCCGCCCGGCAAGGCGACGATCGAGGTGATCTCGGTGGATGGGTCGAGCGCGGCGTGCCGCGTGTTGACCTCGCGTCGGGGCAACCCGATCGCGCAGGACGACGTGATCGTCAACGCGGTGTACGACCCCGACAAGGTGTACCGGTTCGTGGTGTTCGGGGTGTTCGACGCGAACCGCGACGGGGTCGCGGACGTGCTCGAGACCGAGGGCATCGAGGCGTTGATCCAGGCGTGGGGCGGGCGCGTCGAGCGCGAGTTCAGCGGCGACATCGACTTCCTGGTGCTCGGTCAGCGTCCGGCGATCCCGCCGGAGCCGGGCCCGAACGCGCCGTTTAGCCTGGTGCAGGAGTACCTGGCCAAGCTGAAGCTGGCGCAGCGTTACGACGAGTTGTTCGCCGAGGCCGTCGCGACGGGCATCCCGGTGCTCAACGAGAACCGTCTGTACACGTTGACTGGTAAGCGATTCGGTCTTTGAGGGGTTCGGGGCGGAGCGCGCCCCGGCTGACGCATGGCACGGATCCGACTCCCCGGCTGGGCGCAGACGCCCGCGTACCTTGCGATCCGCGCGTTTCTGGGTAGCGCGACGATGGGGCCGCTGGGCCCGACGGTCGCCGGCGCGCGTGCGCTCGGTCGGCGGTACGCGACGCTCAACCGGAAGCGTCTGAATCGCGCGATCGACAACCTCGCGTATGCGTTCCCGGATTGGGACGAGGCCAAGCGGCGGCGTCACGCGATCCTCGCGTACGAGCACCTGTTCGCGCTGGCGGTCGAGACGAGCCTGTCGCCGCGCTTGCTCACCGACGACGCGTGGCCGGCTCGGGTTCAGATCGGCGCTTCGCTTGGCACGACGGTTCAGAAGCTGCTCGACCCCGGGCCGGCGATCCAGATCACCGCTCACTGCGGCAACTGGGAGCTGCTCGGGTACACGCTTAGCCTGATCGGGTTCCAGGTGCACGCGCTGTACCGCCCGCTCGATCTGGAGCCGTTGGACAAGTGGGCGCGTGAGACACGCCAGCGGCGTGGGCTCGTGTTGATCGACAAGTTCGGGGCGGCGGAGCGGCTGCCCGCGTTGATGGCGGGCAACAAGCCGGTTGCGTTCGTTGCGGACCAGAACGCGGGGGATCGTGGGTTGTTCGTGCCGTTCTTCGGTCGGCTTGCGTCGTCGTACAAGACGATCGGGCTGCTTGCGATTCAGCACGAGGCGCCGATCGTGTGCGGGCATGCGCGTCGGCTCGACCAGCGCCAGGATGATGCGTCGTTGACCTCGTTCGGGTTCGATCGCTTCGACGGGGATCCGTTCCGGTACCGGCTGGACGCGCCCGACGTGATCAGCCCGGAGGACTGGGTCGACCAGCCCGACCCGCTGTTCTACATCACGGCTCGGTACCGGCGGGCGATCGAGGCGATGGTTCGAGCGGCGCCCGAGCAGTACCTGTGGATGCATCGGTACTGGAAGAGCCGTCCGCGTCACGAGAAGCTCGGGCGTGCGTTCCCGGCATCGCTTCGGGCCAAGCTCGAGGCTCTGCCGTGGATGACGCCGGACGAGCTTGCCCGGATCGAGGAGCAGTCGGCGAGAGATGCGGCTTCTTTGGCGAACCCGAAGGCCCCCAAGCCCGTCCAAACGGGGAAGGCGTCTGGAGGGGGTGGGGCGTCCGATGGGGGCGGGGGGAGCGACCAGGCCCCCGCAACGGGCGCGGCGGCGGGTGCGTAGGGCACTCATGGCGGGCGATTGATCCGCTCAGATCGGCGTCTGATACTCCTTTGCCGTGATCGGTTCATCGCGGCTGGCCCTCGTGGAGGTGTTCATGTCCGGCCGACTCGACAGCGTGCGTGTGCTGATCGTCGACGACGATCGCGACATCCTGGAGTCCTTCGACGCCGTGCTGCAGGCGGAGGGCGCGGACACGGTCGCGGTGGAAGACGGCAACGAGGCGGTGCTGACGTGTCAGGGCGACGACCCGCCGGACGTGGTCGTGCTGGACATGATGCTCCCCGGTCGCTCGGGGTTTCTGGTGCTCGAGAAGATCAAGGGGCACGAGGATGCGCCTCTGGTGGTGATGGTGACGGCCAACGAGGGCAAGCGTCACATGGCGTACGCGGAGTCGCTGGGGGTGGACCGGTACCTGCTCAAGCCGGTGCCGCTGGAGCGACTTGTGGAGGTCGTTGCGGATCTTGCGAGCGAGATCGAGTACGACGACGAGGCGTCCGACGAAGACTGACCCGCCCACGACCCTTCCCTCCCTTCAACGCGTTCCCACGAGGTTGGTCCTTTGCCCAAGCGACAGGTTCTTCTCGTTTCCGGCGACTCGGCCGATGGCGGCCCCCAGGCGCCGGTGGGGAGCGTGGCGGAGGTGATCGAGCACTTCGCTCGGTTCAACACTGCCCCGCAGGACCCTGCCAACGCGGTTGGCTCGGGCGGGATCGCGCTCTTGTATGGGCCGGGGATGCTGGTGGAGGTGCCCGCGTTCAGCGACGAGGTGGCGCAGGTGATGGTGACGATGACGGATCAGGACTTCGCGTTTCCGGTCCTGGTGCGGTGCTGCCGCGGGGCGGGGTGGCGGATGCTGGATCCTGAGAGCGGTCGCTCGTTTGGGTAGACCAGTTTGGGGGGGATAGGCAAGGTTCGGGCGCAGTCTGGCGGAGTTTCCGCGTGCAACCGGGTCTCCTGCGCGCAACAATGGGAACATGCCACAGGAAACCAAGTCTGACGCTGGTCACGCGCACGCCGAGCGGAGCGAATCGCTCCAGGGGTGGACGGTGGACCTGTCGGACGAGGCGGTGGCCCGGGACGTTCTCGACAAGGCGTTCGACTTCCGCGGGGACACGGTGCTGACGCTTGTGACGGGCGAAGAGGTCGAGGGGTACATCTTCGACCGTCGCACGTGCTCGAAGCTCGAGGCGAGCCAGGTGCGACTGCTCGTCGCGGGTTCGCCGGCACCGCGCTCGGTCAGCTACGACCAGATCCAGCGCGTCGCCTTCGGCAAGGACACGGCCCACGGCAAGAGCTTCGAGACCTGGGTCAAGAAGTTCACGGACGCCCGCCTCGCCGGCAAGGAAGCCTCGATCCACTGACGCCATGCAGGTGGTACGCGAGATCTACAACGACGAGCGCACGCACCGTGTGTTGATCATCCGGCGCGCGGGATGGCGCGTTCACGTTTGAGCATGAGCGTTTCAGCGACGAGCCACTCGAGATGTGTTGGCTGTCGGCAGGTGTGCCGCAGACAGCGTGTATCTGTCCCACGCAGGAGATCGCGGAACGCGAGGCGAGCGGACGGGTTGAGTGGCTGGTGGGGGAGTAGTGGCGTGGAGCGCGTCCTGCAAGGGACGTTCGGGACGCCAGATGGCGCGTGAATGACGTGCTGGCGATCAACCGGCGGCATCCTGCCGCCGGGGCTTGGTTGTATTCCGCCTTCGGCGGGGCCTCGCGGGCGTCGTGCCCGCTCGGAGGTGTCTCGGCAGCACATGCCCTCTCCACGCCTAGGATCCGCCGTGCCGACCTACGAGTACGAGTATCTCGACAGCAATGGTGAGCCCACCGGCGAGACGTTCGATTACGTCCAGTCGATGAGCGAGGAGCCGCTGACCCACCACCCCGAGAACGAGCGCCCGGTCCGCAAGCGGATCACGGCCCCGGCGATCGCGGGGAACTGGTCGGATATGAAGTCCAAGTCCAAGCTCTCCAACGAGAACCTCGAGCGACTCGGGTTCACGAAGTACGAGCGGAAGGGCAAGGGCTACATGGAGCGGGTGGCGGGCAAGCAGGGGCCGAAGTCGATCTCGGCGGATGACTGACGGGGCGCGTCCTGCGAGGGACGTTCGGGATACGAGTGTGGTGCGCGAATGACGTTTGGGCGACCAACCGGCGGCATCCTGCCGCCGGGGCTTGTTTGTATTGCGGCTTCGCCGCGGCCGAGCGGGCGTCGTGCCCGCTCGGAGGTGTCACGCAGGCATCAGGCGGAGGTCGCGCGCTGCTTGACGTAGCGTGCGAGTGCTGCGAGCGGGAACGAGTGGCGGTAGAGGTGGTAGCGGAGGTAGAAGACCTTCGGGAAGCCTGTTCCTGTGAAGAGGTGTTCGGCCCAGCCGCCGGCGCGGTCTTCGACCCAGTCGATGGCGCTCTGCTTGTCGGTCCAGGCGGTGACGGCCTTCGCGCCTCCGGGGAAGCCGTGCGAGCGGGCGGGTTCGTATGGCGCCTTGTCTTCGGCGAGTTGGTGTGCGCAGAGCCACTCGACGGCGCGTTCGACCTGTGGGTCGTCGGCGTCGGTGAGGAAGAGCAGGCACATCAGGCCCCATGAGGTCTGGCTGGCCGTGGATTCGCCCTGACCCTTGAGGGCGGGATCGATGTAGGAGTCGGCGGTTTCGCCAAAGCCGCCGTCGGGGTTCTGCGTGGAGCGGACCCACGCCTCGGCCTTGCGCATGGCGTGCGCGACGGCGTCGTCGCCGGAGGGGTGACCGCCGGCGTGTGCGAGTCCGCCGAGGGCCTGCCATGTGCCGTAGAGCCAGTTGACGCCCCAGCGACCGATCCATGCGCCGGAATCGTCTTGGTGGCTGAGGATGTAGCGGAGCGCTCGCTCGATGGCGGGGTGTGATGCGGGGATGCCGCAGATGATCATGGATTCGACGATGCGTCCGGTGATGTCAGGGCAGGAGGGGTCCTGCATGGCGTTGTGGTCCGCGAAGGGGACAGCCTCCATCCAGGCGCGGTCCTTGGTGCGGTCGAACGCCGCCCAGCCGCCGTCCTCGTTCTGCATTGCGATGAGCCATCGCATGGCTTTCATGGCGGCGTCGCGGTTGCGCGTTTCGCCGGGGCGGTCGCCCGCGCGGAAGAGGCTCATGGCGACCTTGGCCGTGTCGTCGTTGTCGGGGTACCAGTCGTTGTGGTACTCGAAGGCCCAGGCAGCGCCTTCGTGACCGAGTCGGATGGCGCGGTCTTCGGGCTCGAGGTTGCGCACCCAGTCACCGGTGAGCGTGACCTGCTTGTTCAGGAGCCAGTCGCAGACACGTGCGGCTCGTTCGTCGCCGGCGGCTGTTGCGCCGGTTTCGGTGAGTGCGTAGAGCGCGATGCCGGTGTCCCAGACGGGGCTGAAGCAGGGCTGGAGTCGGACGTGGTCGAGCTTGGCATCGTCGTGAGGGTGATCGATGATGAAGGCGTCGAGCTGGCGTTCGGCCTCGACGATCACCGGGTGTGAGCGCTTGTAGCCGAGCGCTTGGAAGGCGATCTGGACGTAGACCATCGGGGGGAAGATCGCGCCGAGTCCTTCGGTGGTCTCGGGTCGCATGCGCTCGAGGATCCAGCGTTCGCTTTCGCGGAGCGCCTTCTTGCGCAGGGCGCTCTTGGCCCACCCTGCCTTCTGCACCATCTTGAGTGCGCGGTCGACGACGAGGAAGGTGTTCGTCCAGCCGATCGGCTCGTCGCGGTCGAAGTCCTGGTTGAGGCGCGTGCGGTTGCGTTGGTCGACGAAGAGCTCGTCGATCGCGAGTTCTGCGGGGACGGTGCGCACGGGGCGGAGCGCGGAGCAGATCGCGAGCGGGAGGATCATGGTGCGCGTCCAGGCCGCGACCTTGTCCATGTGGAACGGGAACCAGCGAGGGAGGAGGGCGATCTCGGGCGGGATGGCGGGGCACGCGTCCCAGGAGACTTGGCCGAGGCATGCGAGGTAGAAGGTGGAGAAGGTGTTGATGCGTTCGGCGCCGCCGAGGTTGAGGATGGCGTCGCGTGCGCGCATCATGTGGGGGGCGTTGGGGTCGTCGCCGTGGAGCTTGAGGCAGAAGTAGGCCTTGACGCATGCGGAGAGGTCTGGTCCGGACTCCGGGTACTGACCCCATGTGGCGTCGTCACGCTGTGTGAGGCGCATGTGGTTGCAGATGCGCTCGTACATGGCGGGATCGTCGGTTTCTTGTCCGAGGATCCACTTCATCAGCAGGTATTCGCTTGAGAGGATCGAGTCGCCTTCGAGTTCCGCGCACCAGTGGTCGGGGCCGCGCTTGGCGCCGCCCCAGGTTTCGTCGTCTTGGCGCTGCTTCGCCCAGAGCGCGTCGGCGCCGCGCGTGACGGCCTGGCGTGCGCGCGCCAGTGTGGTGTCGGCGCCGGTGGAGTCGGCGGTAGTGGGGGTTGGTTCGGCGGTGATCGTGGTCATCGGTCGCGGCTCGCTTGGTCGGCTGGCTGCCTTGGTTCGGTGACGGTAGGGGGGCTCTTGGTCGGTTGGGCCAGTTCGAGCAGACGCGATTCGACGCTGTCGATGAAGGCTTCCAGGGTCGGCCGGGTGTTCGTTGGGTCGTGCGGTGTGTTGGCTGCGGCCTCGACGGCTGTCCGCCAGGCTTGCGCGGTTGGTTCGACCGAACGGGCGAGTGCTGTGGCGGGGCTGGCTTCGGCGAGTGTGGGCAGGTTCATGGCGAGGGCGGCGCTGATGGTGCGTGTGACGCCCCAGGTGCCGCTGGGGGCGGTGCCGGGGTCGCCGGTGGCGACGAGATCCGCGGCGGCGAGGAGGGCGTCGAGGCGGGCGGTGCGACCCACCACGCGGAGGCGGTCGCGGCAGCCGGCGCGGGTGGCCTCGCGATCGGCTGCGCTGGAGGCTCGGAGGGAGATGAGGCCGGTGATGTTGTCGGCGGTCGCGGCGAGGCCATCGAGGATTGTGGTGATGGCGCGCGGGCTCAGGGCGTCGCCTCCGATGAGGACGACGAAGGCGCCCTCGGGGATGTCGAGGCGTGCGCGCAGGTCGGCTCGCAGGGACTGACGTTCGTCGGCGCTTGGCGGGTCGAGTTCGTTGAAGAGGCCGATGTCGGTTGGTTCGAGGCCGAGTCTGTGCGCGCCCGGGGTGAGGCGGCGTGTTTCCCAGGGTCCGATTGCCCAGAGCTGACGGACGGTTCCCTTGGCCTTGCGTGCGCTGCGTGCTTCGACGAGCGCTTCCCAGAGTGCGCCGGTGTGTTTGAGGACGTCGATGACGAACGAGACTGGGCCGCGCGCGCGGGCCTGCTCCCACCAGGCGGAGGCGCTGGGTTCGACGGGCATGAGGGCGTGCCCAGGGACGAGTCGCGTGGTGCTCAGGATCACGTCGGGGTCGAGGGTGTCGAGCTGTGCACGCGCCCAGCGTGAGAACGCGACGGGGCGCTCGGGTGACGCGGGGCTGTAGTCGGTGAAGGCGACAACGTTGGCGGGTTCGGCTTGTGGCGCTTCCTCGATGGTGTCGCAGAGGAGTGTGACGTCATGCCCGCGTTGGGCGAGGTGGCTCGC
The DNA here is from genome assembly GCA_028285065.1 of Phycisphaerales bacterium. GTDB lineage: Bacteria > Planctomycetota > Phycisphaerae > Phycisphaerales > UBA1924 > JANQQG01. Next base: position 5,112 of record JANQQG010000017.1, on the reverse strand, counting down.
GAGCAGGATGGGCGCGCGTGCCTGGACCCAGGGGTGGCGCGGGAGTCGTGCGCCGACCAGGGCGATCTTCACGGCGCCTCCTCGTCGGTGTTGGCGGCGTGTGCGCACGATGGGAGGCAGAGGACGAGCAGTGCGGAGCCGACGGCGGCGGTCTGGGCGTTGACCTGGACGGTGTCGAAGACGCCCGCGGCTCCGAGGCCGATCAGGCCCAGCGCCGGGCCCAGGGCGTAGCCTCGGCGGCCACGGATGCCGAACCAGATGGCCCCGATCCAGGCGACGAGGCCGAGGGCGAGGCCGAGGATGCCGGTGGTGGCTGCGGCGTGGACGTAGGCGCCGTGTGCGTGGTCGTGCGTCAGTCGTGCGGCTTGTGGATGCTCGGAGTTGTTCTCGGCGAAGTGGCTGTAGGCGCCGGCGCCGAGGCCGTGGATCGGGTGGGCGCGGGTTGCTTCGACGGCGACTTCCCACATGAGGATCCGTGCGCCGGTGTCGCTGGCGTAGTCGCCTTCGTCGATTGCGCGCTCGACTTCGCTGATGCCGTCGCGGACGCGTTGGCCGATGGTGTCGCCTGCGAGGAGCCATGCGCCGCCGGCGAGCAGCGCGCACGCACCGGCGAGGATCGCGCCGTCTCGGAGCGCACGGGAGAGGGGTCGGCGCATGAGGATGGTGAGCGCGATCGCGGCGCCGATGAGGCCGGCGGCTCCGATCCATGCGCCGCGGGTGCCGGTTGCGGCGAGGGCCGCGCCGGTGATGAGGCAGCCGATCGCGCCGAAGATGCGCGCACGTCCTGTGCCGGTGAGCGCGCCGGCGAGGTGCAGGCCGAGCGCGGCGCAGAGGAGTGAGCCGCCGACGACGGGGTCCCACCATCCGGAGTTTCGTCCCGGGAGTCGGTTCCAGGTGATGACGTCGAGCGCGTGGCTGAGTTGGGAGGCGTTGCCGATGAGGAAGCCGACGGCGAGTGCGCCGACGAGGATGCGGCGTGAGCGCATGACGGGGACGAGGCCGAACGCGAGCAGGCCGAGGAACCGCGAGGCGCCCGCTTCTTCGACGCCTTGGCGGACGTCGGACGACCAGAGGAGGCTGAGCCATGCGAGGGCGACCCATGCGAAGATGAGCCAGGCGAGCGGGTCGCGCAGGAGCGGGGGGTAGGCCCGCCATGTGGTGCCGAGGCGGATGAGGCTGACGATGAGCAGGGGGAGGCAGGCCCACTCGACCCATGTGGTGGGGAATGCGAAGAGGACGAGTGCGAAGGCTGCTGTGCCGACGTGGATGCGCCACCAGGTCGGGTCGGTCTCGTGTTGCCGGACAAGGGGGTCCGGTGGCGCGGGGGGTTTGGTGGGAGGGGTTGGGTCGGGCACGTGGGCACGATACATGCAACCCGGATCGGCGGATTCCCTACAAATGGACGGGTCGCGTTCGGGTGATTCTCATCTGTGAGGTCAAATCCATCGAACGGATCTGGCGAACGGTCGAATAGACTCTTCGGAGGCCCGTTCGACTTGATCGGAGCCCCGTTTCTGACCGCCGGGAGGGCGATTCGAAATGACCGAGATCAACCGCGTTCTTCGTCGTGCCGGGGCCCTGCTCCTGGTGAGCAACTTGGTTCGCTGGTTCGTGCTGATGCTCGCGGTGGCGCTCGGCGCTGCGATCGTGGCGGTGATCGTCACGGCGGTCTTTGGCGTGGTGGTCGACTGGTGGCAGGTCGCGATGTGGGCCGGCATCGGCGTCGTTGCGACGGCGGTGATCGGCGCGTTGGTGACGCGTCCGCGTCCGCTGACGGTTGCGCGTCGCGTTGATGAGGGCGCGGACCTGCGTGAGTCGCTCTCGACGGCGCTCTCGGTGGCGGGCGACCCGAGCCCGTGGTCGAAGGCGACCGTGGATTCTGCCGCCGAGCGTGCTCGCGGCGTGCGTGTCGTGCAGGCGGTGCCGGTGCGTGCCCCTCGGTTCTGGCCGGTTCCGATCGCGTTGGCGTTCGCTCTGGTGATCGTCGCGATCGTGTTCCCGCGTGATATCGACGTGCTCGGCTGGCAGGCCCAGCGCGATCAGGAGGCGCAGGAGCAGGCGGAGATCATCGAGGCGCAGGCGACGATCGACGAGGCGATCGAGTCGGTGCAGGACATCGTCGATGCCGCGCCGATCGAGTTGGATCTCGAGTTCGAGGCGACGGAGGCGGACGCGTCCGAGCAGAAGCCCAAGACCCGTGAGGAGATGATCCTCAAGGCGCTGTCGGACGTGACGGAGATGAAGGACCGGCTGGAGCAGATCCGCTCCGGCGAGGATGGCGCCAAGCTCGACGCGTTGCGTGACCAGCTCGCGAAGCTGCGTTCGCCGGCGGACGGCCCGCTTCAGGAGATGTCGCGCGAGCTGAGCAAGGGGAACTTCTCCAAGGCCGCCGACGCGCTGCAGGAGCTGCGTGACCAGATGAACTCCGGCGAGATGACGGCGGAGCAGAAGGAGCAGCTCCAGAAGCAGCTGGACCGGCTCGCGGAGCAGTTGGACAAGCTGGCGAACGATCGCAAGGACCTCGAGCGGAAGCTCGAGCAGGCCGGGCTGAACAAGGACCTCGCGTCCGATCCGGAGGCGCTCAAGGAGGCGCTGAAGAACGCGAACCTGTCCGAGCAGCAGAAGCAGCAGCTGCAGCAGCAGGCCGACAGCCAGCAGGGCGCGTGCAAGGCATGCAACAGCATGTCGCAGGGCATGCAGTCGATGAGCCAGTCGATGAGCCAGGGCGACATGGGGCAGATGAGTGATTCGTTCAGCGAGATGATGGGCCAGCTCTCGGAGCTGGAGATGCTCGAGAGCCAGATGTCGGCGATCGACAAGGCCGCGAGTCAGTGCGAGATGTCGGCCGCCGAGCTGAGCGAGTTGTTCAGCGAGTGCGAGGGCGGATCGTGCCAGGGGATGGGGATGATGGCCGGGATGAACCCGAGCAACGGCCCGTACAAGCCGGGCGATCCGACGAACAGCCCGGGCGCTGGTTCCGGCGGGCCGGGTCAGGGCAACGGGAACTCGACGGAGGCCGAGGCGGCGTTCGCGCAGACGAACGAGAAATCGAACGTGAACACGCAGGCCGGCCCGACGATCGGCAGCCGTCTGACCGAGGGCGAGCAGGTCAAGGGCGAGTCTCGTGAGGAGTTCAAGGCTGCGGTCGCGGTGGCGCGTGAGAAGGCCGCCGAGGCGATGGAAACGAACGTGTACCCGAAGGAGTACCACGAGACCATCAAGCGGTACCTTGGCAATCTCCAGCAGCGCGGCGAGGACGGGTCGGACGCCGACTCTGACTCGGACGACACGGAGAACACGGACGACTGATCGGTCCGTCGTCGGTTGGTTGCGCACGCACATCAGCAAGAGCAGCGTGGGGAGGCGTGAGCGATGAGACGCTTGGTGGTTGCGGTCTGGGCGCTTTCGGCGCTGGTTGTGCTCGGCGGGTGTCCGGATGAGGCGCAGGACCAGGTGGTGCTGTACAGCTCCGTCGACGAGACGTACTTGCGTCCGATCCTCGAGGACTTCGAGGCGTCGACGGGGATCCGCGTGCGCTACGTGGGCGACACGGAGGCGACGAAGACGTTCGGGCTGGTCGAGCGGTTGATCGATGAGCGCGACGACCCGCGTGCGGACGTGTGGTGGTCCAGCGAGCATCTGGGATCGATCCGGTTGAGCGAGCTCGGCGTGCTGTCGGCGCACCGGGCCGAGGGGGCGGAGGGCGCGTTCAGTGCGGGGTGGCCGTCGCAGCTTCGCGGCGGGGGGCCTGAGGGGATGACGTGGTACGGGTTCGCGCTGCGCGGGCGTGTGTTCGTCGTCAACACGGAGCACGTGGATGCGTCGTTTGGTGCGACGCTCGGGTCGCTGACCGATCCGTCGCTGCGCGGGCGCGTTGGGATCGCCAACCCGCGCTTTGGGACGACGCGCGCGCACATGGGCGCGATCCTGGCGGCGGCGGGCGAGGAGGCTTTCGTCGCGTGGCTCGAGGCGCTCGTGGCCAACGATGTGCGCGTGCTCCCGGGCAACTCGGACGTCGTGCGGGCCGTGGCGACCGGTGAGATCTACGTGGGGCTGACGGATACCGACGACGTCTATGCCGGGCGGGCGCGGGACTGGCCGATCGGGCTGCGCTTCGAGGCGCTGGGTATGGCCTCGGGCGACGATGCGGACCCGATCGTGGACGGGATGGGGTCGGTGCTGATCCCGAACACGGCAGCGTTGGTCGCGGGCGGGCCGAACCCTGCGAACGCGCGTGTGTTGCTGGACTACATCCTCTCGCCGCGGGTCGAGCGCCTGCTGGCGGAGAGCGAGTCTGGGAACATGCCGGTGCACCCGCGCCTGGCGGAGGAGTTCGCGGGGCTGCGGATCCCGGACGCGTCGGGGGTTTCCATGGGCGAGGCGGCCGAGTCCATGGACCGGGCGATCGAGTTGTGCGTCGAGGTGCTGGGTCTGTGAGCGCGTCTCCGACGGGTGGACCGGGAGCGTCTATCGTCAGGGATGACCACCACCCCCCCCTCCCCTTCTTCTTCGCCGCCCGCTTCAGCTTCTGACGCCCTCGGGCCCCTGATCGATGAGGCCGTGGCGTTTGCGATCACGACGCGGCACGACCTTCACCGGCACCCGGAGCTTGGGTACCAGGAGCACCGGACGTGCGCGCGGATCTGCGAGGAGCTCGATGCGATCGGTGTCGAGCATGTGAGCGGGCTTGCGCGTGGGACGGGTGTGCTGGCTCACATTCCTGCGACGGTGGATGCGCCCGGGGCGTGCATCGGCCTTCGCGCGGATATGGATGCGCTGCCGATCGTCGAGCAGACGGGCGTTGCGTACGCGAGCGAGAACGAGGGCGTGATGCACGCCTGCGGACACGACGGGCACGTCGCGAACCTGCTCGGTGTTGCGCGGGTCCTTTCGAAGCTCGATGAGCGGCCGAACCCGGTCACGCTGCTCTTTCAGCCTGCCGAGGAGGGTGGCGCCGGCGGGAAGGCGATGTGCGATGACGGCGCGCTCGATGGCACGCGGCTTGGTGTGCCGGTCAAGCGGATGTACGGGCTGCATGGGTGGCCGCAGTTGCCGGTCGGGACCGTCGCGACGCGTCCGGGTCCGATGCTGGCGGCGACGGATCTGTTCAAC
>JANQQG010000251.1 GCA_028285065.1 Phycisphaerales bacterium | reverse complement strand
TGGGAGCCTCACCCTCGGGTTCAGCGACCGGCGCACACTCGCGGCCCAGGTGGAGGGCGCCAGCTACACGATCACGTCGCCGCCGATGACCCCCGACGGGCGTGTCGTCGTTCTCGCGGTGGGGGATGAGGCGCTCGAGGCGGCGGCAGGCTTCGACGAGTGGCTCGGCGCGCGCGCGCACGAGCCCAGCGCACCAGGACCAACGGACACCAACGAAGCGGCTGCTTCATCGACAACGCAAGAGGATTCACCATGACGATGCGGATGCTCATCACATCGGTCGCGAGCCTGCTCGCGACGATCGCCCTGGCCGGGTGCACCAACAGCGTGATCGACCGGTCGCTGATCTTCACGACTGCGACGACGGCGGGGATCGAGGTCAGCGCCTCGCCCTCGCAGGCCGACTCGCCCGTCAAGCTGCTGGTTGGCTACAAGCGGTTCGAGGGTGTGCTCAACCCGGTCTGGGACGCGGACGTCGGGCGGACGAGCACGACCACAGGCTCGGGCGACTCGAGAACGAGGAACACCTCCGTCAGCGTCACCGATGTGCAGAAGCGCTACCGACCCAAGGCCTACTCGGTCATGGCGAAGCTGGCGGCCGGCGGAAACGCGTACGCGAACTCGGGTGCGGGGACCGAGGGCGGTGTCCGGGCCGAGGTCGCGCAGTGGTTTGCGACGGGCGACGCGGCAACCGAACTGGCAAGGAGGGAGAACATCGCGGCGGCCCTGTCGCCGTCGGCGGCATTGCAGCCCGCGCCCCGCGCCGAGGTGATCACCGGGGTGAACCAGGTCGGCATTCTCCAGCGGATGTACGACATTACGGCCGAGGTTGCCGGCGCCACGTCGGGCTACTCGCGCGAGACCATCGATCGCGCCAAGGCGATCCAAGCATCGGCGGATGCGCTCGCCAGCGGTATCCCCAACTCCTTCCAGCTCTACACGGACAACGGGGGCACACTGACGATCACCACCTACACGTTCGCGTCCACGGGGTATCAGCGACTGTTCGATTATGAGATGGAGCTCGAGCCCTCCCAGAACGCGATCGATGATGCGATCACTCAAGGCTGGAACTACCAGGCGCCGGCTCCAGCTGGTGGAGGCGCTGCGCCCGCGCCGGTCCTCGCGACCGATCCGAGTGTTCGCCCGCAGCTCGAGGCCGCGCTCGACCAGGTCAAGGCCACGCGGGCGAACATCGGCGCGCTGCTCGTGCGCCAGCCGAGCGTCGATCTGATCAACTTCGTCAACGACCTGATGACCGGGAAGCGCAGCTAGCCAAGGAGGCAGCAATGGGACAAGTCGGGGCTGAAATCTTCCGCAAGGACGATCGACGGATCACCGATCGGAAGGTCGCGAAGACCGTTGCGCAACGGAAGGCGAAACGTGAGTGGTGCCTGAACGCCTGGCGCAATCGCGGGTGGGGGCGCGTCCAGCGCATCGAAGAGGGCGATCCGAAGGACCCCAACGACACGAACGACAACACGAAGTTCTTCGGCTGGGTGTGCTACGCCTGGGACGAGTAGCGCGCGCGGGGTGTGCGTGTCGCGCCCATGATGCGGCGCACGACGCCAACCCCCAGGAGCAACGCCACCGCGATGCCGCCGCTGAGCTTGATCACGCCTGCGCCCTCGTGGTGGAGCGCGTGGGCCGCGGCATCGCGGATGGTCGGGGCCGCCACCAACTGATCGACCAGGACGCCGATCACGAGCGCCATGAGCGCGATCACGACGATGTACATGACCAGCGAGCGCCTGCCGAGGTCCTTGTAGACCCACGCCATCGTCGCCATGTTCGTCGCCGGGCCGGCGAGCAGGAAGACGATCGCGGCCCCTGGGCTGAGACCCTTGGCGACCAGCATGGCCGCGACGGGTGTTGAGCTGGTTGCGCAGACGTACAACGGCAAGCCAATCACGAGCATGATGATCATCGGCGCGAGCCCGGTGCTGAGGTGCTCGGCCATCCAGGTCTCATCGACGAGCACGCCGATCAGCGCGGAGAGCGCGAGGCCGCCAACCAGCCAGGGCGCGAGGTCGGCCGGGAGCGTGACGAGCCCGTAGCGGAGCGCCGATCGGATCTTCGCGCCCGCGGTGCCCGCCTCGGCCTTGGGCTCGGTCGGGCAGCATGAGTGCGCATCCGGCGCTGAGGCGGGTGTCGAGCAACACGATGGCGCATCGTTGACTGGGTCGGGCGTCGAGCAGCACGCGCGCGGTTCAGCGTTTGGCGGAGCCGATGATGCGCAGCAGGTCGCAACCGGGAGCGGTGTCTCGGGTGCGGGCTCTTCGTGCTTCGTTCCGGCGGGCTTGCGGTCGGGATCGATCGCGTCGATGGCGAGGCCGGCGGCCAGTGCCGTGGCGATCGCGCCGATCGGTCGGATGAGCGCCATGACGGGGCCGAGGAGTCCCCAGGTGATGGCGATGCTCTCCTCGCCGGTCTCGGGCGTCGAGATGGCGAAGCTCGCGCTCGCGCCGCGCGATGCGCCCTTGGCGCGCAGGCTGGCGGCCGCGGGGATCACGGAGCACGAGCAGAGTGGGAGCGGGAGTCCGGCGACGGAGGCCTTGATGATCGGCCGGATGCCCCGCCCGCCGAGGTGACGGGACACCATGTCCATGGGGACGAGCGCGTGGATCAGGCCGGCGAGCGCGAAGCCGACGACCAGCCACCATCCGCTGGCCAGCAGCACACCCCAGAACGCCTCGATCCACTCCGCGACGAACGCCATGGCGGACTCTAGGTCCTCCTGTCCCCCGCCCGTTTTCCCCAGGCTGGCGAGCGAGCGCATTCACGAGTCGCGTTCGGCATTGGTGTCTCTGTGCTCCCCTATGATCGCCCGAGCAGCCGATGACGAGCCCCGACTCACCCGATCAACCGCGCGCCAACGACGATTCCGCCGAGGCCCCCCCCTCTGGCGAGATCCTTGAGCGTCTCGATGCGCTGGCGCGCCACGATCACCAGGCGGCCCAGCATTTGGTGCGGTACGACTGGGCCGCGGGGTGCATCCCGGCGGGCGCTCGCGTGCTCGATTGCGCGTGCGGGCTGGGATACGGCAGTGAGTTGCTCGTTGGCGCAAACCCGAAGCACATCCTCGCGATTGACGCATCGGAAGATGCGCTCGCGTACGCGCGGCGTGAGCACGCGAACCCGCTGATCGAGTACCGGTGCGCCGATGCGCTGTCGCTGGATGCCGCGACGGTCGGCACGTTCGACGCGATCGTGAGCCTGGAGACGATCGAGCATCTGGCGGACCCGCAGCGGTTGCTTGATGTGTTCCGCTCGCTGCTTGCGCCCGGTGGCGTGCTGCTGGTCAGCGTTCCGAACGACACGAAGCTCGAGGCGGAGAACCCGCACCACCTGTGGCGTGCGCCGTTCGAGGAGGTCCACGCCTGGCTGACGTCGCGCTTCGCGCACGTCGTCGCCTGCGCGCAGGTGCACATCGTGGGTTCGGCGGTGTGGGCGAGGTCGCTGCTGACGCCGACGAGCCCGTCGGTCGCTGACGGGGTTGCGCGGCGCGTGGATCACGTGGCGCTTGACGATGCCGCGGGGTATCTGTTTGCGTGCTCGGCCGAGCCGATCGAGTCGCGTGGGCCGGTGTCGTCGCAGCTCGTATCGGGGTTCGATTACGTGCGTGGGCTCGAGCGGGCCCTGGACACGAACTGGGCGGAATCGCAACGCCTGCTCAAGAACTGGGAGCAGAATCGCGACACGATCAAGGCACTGGAGCAGACGCGCGAGGAGCAGCGTGGGCGTTTGGAGTCCTCGATGGCCAATGCCGCGCGTTTGGAGGGGTTGCTCGCGGAGGCGCGGGAGCGGCTCGAGTCGACCAAGTCGCGCACGGAGCACGACGAGGGCGTGATCGCCGAGCTTCGCGCGAGCGTCGAGGCGCTTACGGATGGGCTGGAGGACGCACGCGCGGAGGTGCGCACGCTCGAGACGGCGAACACGGCGCTGAAGAGCCGGTCCGACGCCATCCGGAACAAGCCGCTGTACCGGTTGCTCAGCTCGTTGGGCCTGCTTCCGCGGCGCTGAGCCCACGCCCCGCGCGGATCAAGCTGAACCGCTGCCCCCGGCGCTCTGGTGCGCGTCCTCTTTCATGCCCAGCGCGCGGACGGTGACGGCCTTGACGGCCGACTGGAGCTTGAGTGCCTTGAGCGTGGAGTTCAGGCGGTCCGCGATCTTGTAGCGCACGTTCGTCTGCATCAGCGCGTGCTCGGCCTGTGAGCGGGCGGCCGCCTGCTCGAGCTCGACGACGCGCTGTCGCAGACGCACCGCCTCGTTTCGAGCGCCCTCGGCGCCTGCGCGGAGCTGGCGGATCTCGCCGAGTGCGAGGCGCAGCGTGCGGTCCGGGTTCGGCGCGAGCTGGGGGTGCTTCTCGGCGAGGTATGCGCGGAGCAACTCGCGTTTGGGCATGCCCTCCTGGCGCATCATGGAGTCTTCGCGGACGCGGTAGCGGAACAGGAACTCCGGGACGACCGTGCCGCGCCAGCCGCGCTCGGCGAACGTGCTGTAGAGGTCCCAGTCCTCGTAGGAGGTCATCCACTCGTCGTAGCCGCCGGCCTCGAGGATGCGTTCGCGTCGGATCAGCGCGGTGCAGACGCCGGCGACGTTCATGAACGCCATCATGTCCGGCTCGTGGCCGAGCGCGACCCAGCCGGCGTGCGCGTCTTCGGGGTCGTGGCGGAAGTAGGAGACAAGCGTCGTCGCGAACGCGAGCTCCGGGTCGAGCTTCACGGCACCGAGGCAGCGCTCGATGAACGTCGGCGCGATCACGTCGTCGGAGTCCAGCGGGACGACCCAGCGTCCGCGTGCGGCCTGGACTCC
>JANQQG010000206.1 GCA_028285065.1 Phycisphaerales bacterium | reverse complement strand
ATGGCGGATCTGAAGGCGGGCGTGGTGCGAGCGGCCGGCTCGGCGGACGATCGGCTCGCCGAGGATCACCTCCGTGCGCTTCGCGCGGCCCGCTTCGCGGCCAGGCTGGGGTTCTCGCTCGACGCTGCGACGGCTTCGGCGATCCGGTCCCATGCGTCGGAGCTGGCGGGGGTAAGCCGCGAACGGGTCGGCGAGGAGTTGCGCCGGATGCTGTCGGGTCCGGCGCGGGCCGATGCTGCCCGGCTGCTGGGGGAGTTGCTGCTTGACGGGCCGACCTTGGACGAGGCGCACGATCATGGTCCGACGCCGCTGCTGGCGGCGCTTGCGCCATCGGCGTGTTTCGTCACGGCCCTCAGCGCTTGGGCGCTCGATCGCGGCGCCCTGGGGGGGCTGCCGACCGAGGCGGACGCGGGGGAGTGGGCCCGTCGGGTCGAGGCGCTGGTCGCGCGCAGGCGCGCGGCCTTGTGCCTGAGCAACGAGCAGAGCGCCGGGCTGCGGGCGACGCTGCAGCAGTTCGACGTGGTCTGGGAGCGGTGGGAGGGGCTTGGGGAAGCCGCGCGGAAGCGGGCGGCCTCGGGTGCTGGGTTCGCCGAGGCGTTGTCGTTGCTGGCGGGGGCGGCTCCGGATGCCCATGCGAGGGTGCTGGACGATGTTCGCACTTTGAAAGGGCGTCACGGGGGCCTCAACCCGGATCCGCTGGTCACGGGTGATGATCTGATCGGGGCTGGCTTCCGCCCGGGGCCGTCGTTCGGTGGGCTGCTGGCTTCGGTCTACGATGCGCAGCTGGAGGGGCGGGTGCGGACCCTGGCCGAGGCCCTGGATTTTGCGCGGGAACATTCCGGCGAGTCGGGCGTCTAGAACAGTCAGGGGCCGAGCCGACCGGTGGTGAGGCCTCTGGGGGCCGGCGGCGCCCGGAAACGCGACGCCGGGAATGGACGATTCAGCCATCAGCCGGGCCTGGGCCGAGCCTCGGGCCTCAAGGAACGAACGAAGGAACTGGACATGAAGCTCAAGCACATCGGATTGATCGGGATCGCGGCCAGCGTGCTGGTCGGCGAGCTCCCGGTGGCGCCCGCGACTGCCGAGGGCGCGATGGTCGCGGCCCGGAGCGGCGAAGACCTGGATCGCGTGACCTTCAAGGACGGGCGTGTGATCATCGGCAAGATCCTGACGGACACGGGCTCGACGATCACGATCGAGGCCCACATGAAGGTCGGGTCGATCCGGAACATCGTCACGACGACGTACGACATGCGCGACATCGCCCAGATCGAGCGCGGGGTCGTCGATTCGTCCGAGGGCCTCGACGACGGCTCGCGGAAGGACGACGAGGTCGAGGATGCTGGCCCGATCGTGGTGCCCGGTGGGCGCAACCGGATCGACCTGGATCTTCCCGACGGGACGACGAGCTACCTGTACGTCGAGTTCACCGGCGAGTTCGGGCGTGACATCACCCGGACGCCGATCCGGCGCTTCCTCGATGAGGCCAAGCGCTACCAGCCCGACGTCATCGTCATCAAGATCGACTGCGAGTACTCGTTCCAGGGCGTCGAGAAGGAGGACTTTGATCCGACCGGCGCCGGCAACGCGTTCAACCAACTCGAGACCGTCCGCGAGTTGCAGACGATCCTCGTCGATGATGTGCGTGATGATCCTGAGTGGGAGAAGAAGCCGCGCCTGGTCTTCTGGGTCAAGAAGGCTCTCGGCGGGATCGCGTTCCTCCCGTTCGTCGCCAAGGACGTCTACTTCCATGAGGATGGTCGTCACGGCGGGATCGGCTACCTTGAGTACATCTTCGGCCAGACGGGCGACGAGGTCGTGCGCGAGAAGCAGTACTCCCTGCGTCTCAAGCGTGCAGAGGGTCTGGCGATCAAGGGTGGGCACGACTACCACCTGATCCGCGCGATGGCGTACGTCCGCCACCGCCTTGCCACGAAGATCGAGGGCGGGAAGGTCGTCCTCTTCGAGGGCATCGCCGAAGGACCCGGCGAGACGCAGATCACCGATGATGGCGGGCAGACGATCGGTTCCAGGGACGACCCGCGCGACATCATCCGCTACAAGGGTGATGACGTCCTGACGCTCGACGCCGACCTTGCCAAGACGCTGGGGTTCAGCCGCGGGACCGTCAACCGTCTGGACGACCTGATCTTCGACATGGGTCACTCTCGCACGCACTACCTGATCGAGAGCCGCGCCAACGGGATCCTCGAGCGTTGGTCCAACGAGGTCGACCGGGCCGAGCAGAACTTCCGGCGTGTGTTCCAGGACTTCGCAACGCTCCGCCAGGATGGCGACGACTACAAGGCCCGCACGAAGTACCGCGGGACGCAGATCCGCCTCCTCCGCGAGATGAAGAGCATCCTCGATCGGTACGGCGAGGCGCTCAACCCGCGTGAGATCTCCGGCGACCCGACGATGTGGGACGTTGAGATCAGCGTCATGATCGACCAGATCCAGCAGATGCAGCGTCTGGACCGCCCGGACCGTGGGCGTTGATCCTGATCACCGACCTTGGCTCGCTGGATGGACACCACACGAACTGAACGACCGAGGAAACGACAGATGAAGCTCACACGAACGATTCGGAACCTGATGATCGCCGGTGTGACCGGCCTGATGGTGCTCGCATCGCCCAACGGCGCGATGGCCGAGGACACGCTCCACCTCAAGGACGGGCGCGTGCTCGAGGGGACCATCGTCAAGGAAGGTGACGGGTACATCTTCTTCAAGTACTCGATCGGCTCGATCGAGAAGACCGAGCTGTTCCCGAGCGGGGACATCGACAAGCTCGTGCGCGACGAGCCTGCCGACGCGGGTACGCCCGGCGTCGACTCGGATCCGTCCGAGCCGACCACCGACCTGAACTCGCCCGACTCCGACGATGACGTCACGAAGATCGCGATCCTGAACTTCGGCGCGCCCAGCGACTGGCACGGCGAAGTCGGCAACACGGTCGGCATCCAGATCAACGCGCAGGCGTGGCGCGATGCCGCCCCGATGCTCGAGGCGGACGGCGTGGACGTCGTTGTTGTCCGGATCAACTCGGGCGGTGGGTACCTTCTGGAGCTCGAGAAGTTCCACGAGGTGTTCGAGGAGGAGTACAAGCCTCGCTTCCGCACGGTGACGTGGATCGAGTCCGCGATCTCGGCTGCCGCGATGAGCCCGTGGGTTCTCGAGGAGATGTACTTCCTCCCCGAGGGCAACATCGGCGCGTGCACGGGCTGGTCTGGCAATCTGCAGGCGGTCGCGGGCTTCCAGCTCGAGGTCGTGCTCCTCCAGATGGAGCGGGCCAGCGACAAGGCCGGGCGTGATCACAAGATCATGCGCGCGATGCAGATCCAGGAGCCGCTGTCGGTCGACATCGACGAGGCCACCGGCAGGGTCACCTGGCGTCAGGACGAGGACGGGGAGCACGTGCTCAACCCCGCCGGCGAGGTCTACACCATGAACGCGGTCGAGGGCGTGCTGACGAAGTTCGCCAGCGGCGTCGCGTCCACGCCCGAGGAGCTGGCAGAGGTGCTCGGTTACACGGAGTACGAGTTTGCCGGCAAGAAGGCCACGGACTTCATCGATGAGAACATGCGGATCACCGACCGCTTCGAGAAGCGGCTCAACGAGGTGTTCCGCAAGTACGGGTTCGCGATCCAGCTCGCGCAGGGCCAGCCCCGCGGCTCGAAGGAGCGCGGCGCCCAGGTTGCCCGCGCGAAGCGCTTCCTGGCACAGATCCGGCGTTGGGTCCAGTCCAACCCCAACTTCGTGCTCCTCTATGGCATGAACGACGAGTGGTTCCGCGAGCAGGAGGAGTTCCTCAAGGACCTCGTCCGCACGCAGTGATCTGCTCATGACGCCCCCGCGATACGCGGGCGCGACGCCAAGCGTTTGACGCCGCAAGGGCCCCGGCATCGGGCCGGGGCCCGCGGCTCACGCATCCGACACACAACTGCACCACCTGTTTGGCTCGTCGCACGGACCTGAACGTTCGCGCCTCGGGCCATCGCTGCGCACATCCATCACGTGAAAGAGACCCCACGATGCAGCCCATCCTGATCGTCAGAGGCCTGCTCTTGTCCGTCGCGATCGCAGGGGTGCTGCTGGTGGCGAGCGTTCGGGCAGCGTGCGACACGCTGCACCTCAAGGACGGGCGCGTGCTCGAGGGGAGCGTCGTCAAGGAGGGCGACGGGTACATCTTCTTCAAGTACGGGGTCGAGCCGAACGAGAGGACCGAACTGTTCGTGCGTGCGGACATCGAGCGGCTTGTGAGCGATCAGCCGACGTCAGAACCGGATGAAGCGGACCCCGAGGCGCTCATCCCGCCCGCCGAGCCCGACACCGGCGCCCCGCGCATCGCTGTTCTCAACTTTGGACCGCCCAGCGACTGGCGAGGTGAGGTTGCCGACATCGTTGGCGTTCAGATCAACGCCAATGCGTGGCGCGAGGCGATCCCGCTGCTTGAGGCCGACGGCGTGGACGTCGTCGTCGTGCGCGTCAACTCCGGCGGCGGCTACCCCGACGCGGTCGAGTCCTTCCACGATGTGTTCGAGGAGTACCGGAAGAGGTTCAGGACCGTCGTCTGGCTGGAGAGCACGATCAACCATGCCGCCATGAGTGTCTGGGTCCTCGAGGAGATGTACTTCCTCCCCGAGGGGAGCGTCGGGGCGAGCACCGGAGTCGGGTGGAGCTGGGGCAACACAGCTGGTTGGGTTGACTACTGGATCCAAGTCATGGACGAAGCGAGCGAGCGCGCGGGGCGCAGCCCGACGATCCTCAGAGCCATGCTCATCCAGTATCCCCTCTCCGTTGACGTCGACGAGGAAACCGGTGTGGTCACATGGCGTCAGGACGAGGACGGCCAGCTTCTGCTCAATCGGCGCGGCGACATCTACACAATGAACTCCGCCGAGGGAATCCAGACAAGGTTCGCCAGGGGCGTTGCCGCTACGCGCGATGAACTCGCTGGCGCGCTCGGCTACACCGAGCGCACGTTCGGCGGGGATCACGCCGCCCGCCACATCGATGAGTCCATGCGGGAGGTCGATCGCATCCACAAGGAGCTCGGCGAGAGGTTTGACGAGTACCGGTTTGCGGTTGAGCTCGCATCGGATCTGCCGATCGGGTCCAACGAGCGTCGCAAGCGGGTCGCGCGAGCGCGCGAGTTGCTCCCGGAGGTCCGAGCGCTCGCGGAGCGACACCCGAACTCGGACTGGCTCTACGGGATGGACGACGACTGGCTCGAGGTCCAGGACGAGCTCCTGACCGATCTCGAGCGGGCGGACTAGGCCGCGCATCGCCCGCGCAGGGGGCGTCCCAGGTGGTGTGGGCGTGCGCGGGCCCCGCTGCGTACAGTCGTGGCATGTCTACGCCAAACAAGTCCGGATTCGTCCCCGCCGATCTCGATGCCGCGCAGTTCGAGCAGCTCGAGCCCCTGTACAACGCGCTGCTCGAGCGCGAGGTGAGCACGCCTGCCGAGCTTGAGCGGTGGCTGCTGGACCAGTCCGATCTGGTCAGCGCAGTTGGCGAGAAGCGGGCGCGCTTGTACATCGCGCAGAGCTGCAACACCGAGGACAAGGCGATCAACGCGGCCTGGGAGTCGTTCATCGAGAACGTCCCGCCGAAGATCAAGCCGCTGGAGTTTGCGCTGGCCAAGCGCACGGTGGAGCTGTTCGAGAAGATCCCGATGGATGAGGAGCGCTACCGCGTGCTGCGTCGCCGGCGCGAGGCCGAGGTGCGTCTGTTCCGCGAGGAGAACATCCCGCTCTCCACGCAGCTCGAGAAGCTCAGCCAGAAGCACGGGCAGATCTGCGGCGCCCAGACGGTGCAGTTCCGTGGCGAGGAGCAGACGCTCCCACAGATGGCGCGTTACCTGGAGGAGACCGATCGCGCGACGCGCGAAGAGGCGTGGCGCGCCGTCGCCGGCCGCCGCCTCGAGGACCGCGAGGCGTTTGATTCCGTCTTCAACGAGATGATCGATCTGCGCGACCAGATGGCGCGCAACGCGGGGTTCGAGAAGACCGAGGGAGCCGCGGGGGCGGGCGCGTACGTCAACTACTTGTTCCTGGAGATGGAGCGGTTCGACTACACGCCGGAGCACTGCAAGGCGTACTGGACCGCGATCGAGAATCACATCGTCCCGCTGATCCGGCGTCTGGACGAGGAGCGGCGCGTGGCGCTCGGCGTCGACACGCTCCGCCCTTGGGACCTGGGCGTGGATCCGAAGGGACGCGACCCGATCCGGCCGTTCGATGGCGGGCGGGACCTGGTGCGCAAGACACACGCCGTGTTCTCGAAGACCGATCCGCGCCTGGCGGAGATGTTCGCGACGCTGACCAACGGCGCGGAGGCCGACGAGAAGGTGGTCACGGAGTCGTTGGACCTTGATTCGCGTCGCGGCAAGCGTCCGGGCGGGTACCAGTACCCGCTTCCTGCGTCGCGCAAGCCGTTCATCTTCATGAACGCCGCGGGGCTGCAGCGTGACGTGATGACGATGATCCACGAGGCTGGTCACGCGTTCCACTCGATCCTTGCGAAGGACGAGCCGCTGGTGGACTACTGGGACGCGCCGATCGAGTACTGCGAGGTCGCGTCGATGGCGATGGAGCACCTGACGATGGCGCACTGGGATGCGCCCGGCGGGTTCTACGCGGGCGAGGACTACGACCGCGCCCGTCGCGAGCATCTGGAGAGCGCGCTGACGGTGCTCGCCTGGATCGCGACGATCGACCGGTTCCAGCACTGGGTGTACGCGAACCCGGGCCACACCATCGCCGAGCGCGAGGCGTTCTGGCTGGAGCTGGACGCGACGTACGGGCGCGCCGTGGACTGGTCGGGTCTCGATGATGTCCGTCGCAGCGCGTGGCAGCGTCAGACGCACGTGTACAACCATCCGCTGTACTACATCGAGTACGGGATCGCGCAGCTCGGTGCGCTGCAGCTGTGGCTGCGCAGCCGCAGCGAGGGCGAGGCGGCGGCCATCGGCGCGTACATGAACGGGCTGACGATCGGTGGGGCGAGGCCGCTCCCGGAGCTCTTCGAGGCGACGGGGCTCGGCTTCGACTTCGGCGAAGGCACGGTGTCGCGCGTGGCCGAGGCCGTGGAGCAGGAGCTGACGGCGATCCCGGTGTGAGCAAGGGTGTGCCGATCCCGGATGGCCCGTGTCACATGACCCCGGGCGAGTTGCGCCGCGGCGTGGACGACCTGCTCGCCTTCTTCGAGCGCTATCGCGCCTCGATCGACGAGCGGCCCGTCTGGCCGACGGGCCTCGAACCGGGCCAGATCCGCGACATGCTCCCCGAGCGAGCGCCGGAGACGCCGCAGCCTTGGAGCGAGATCCTCGAGGACGCCACCGGTGACGACGGGCCGGTCCAGCGCGGCACCACGCACTGGCAGCACCCGCGGTTCTTCGCGTTCTTCCCCGCGACCGCCACCGACCCCGCGCTGCTCGGCGACATGCTCAGCTCGATGCTCGGCACGCAGGGCATGCTCTGGCGCACCGGCCCCGCTTGCACGGAAGTCGAGTCGCGCGTGCTCGATTGGTTCGTCCACCTGCTTGGCCTTCCCGAGCATTTCCTGGCGGACTCTGACGGGTCGAGTTGGACGGGTGGCGGCGGTGGGGGGGTCATCCAGGGAACGGCATCGGAAGCCACACTCTGCAGCATCGTTGCGGCACGGGCGCGGAGCGTGCGCACGGCGCGGGAGGCGGGTGACGACTCGGCGTACGCGGAGTTGGCGTCGCGCTGCTGCCTGTACGCGTCGAGCCAGGCGCACAGCTCGGTCGTGAAGGCCGCCATGATCGCGGGGCTTGCCGAGCACCCTGAGGATCGCTCGCGTGTGCGCCTGGTGGATGTTGATCCGGATACGCTCGCGATGGATGCCGCGGCACTCGAGGCGGCGATCCGCGCGGACCTCGATGCGGGTCTGATCCCGTGCTGGATCGGCGCGACGATGGGGACGACGTCTTCGGGCGCGTTCGATCCGATCGACGAGATTGGGGCGGTCGCGCGCGCGCACCGTGTCTGGCTGCATGTGGATGCGGCCTGGGCGGGGGCGGCGTTGGTGTGTCCGGAGCTGCGTGATGGGGCGCGAGCGGGCGGGTTGGTCCATGCGGATTCGTTCTGCTTCAACCCGCACAAGTGGCTGCTGACGACGTTCGACCTCGATGCGTTGTTCGTCTCCGATCGACGATCGCTGCTTGACGGGTTGTCGATCATGCCGGAGTACTTGAGGACGCCGGAGTCCGAGGGTGGGGCCGCGATTGACTACCGGGATTGGCAGATCCCGCTCGGGCGTCGTTTCCGCGCGCTCAAGCTGTGGTTCGTCGTGCGTTGGTACGGGGCGGAGGGGCTGCGTGCGCACATCCGTCGTGGCATCGCGCTGGCCGAGCGGGCGGAGGCGCGGGTGCGCGCGGATGAGCGGTTCGAACTGACGACGGAGCGTTCGCTCTCGCTGATCTGTTTCCGTGTGCGCCACGATGACCCGGAGCGCCGCGATGAACTGACCGCGGCTCTGTGCGATCGCGTCAACGCGACGGGGCGCACGCTGCTCACCCGCACGACGCTGCCCGGGCGGTGGGGTGGTGGTGTCGTCATCCGCTTCAGCGTCGGCGGCATCGCGACCGAGGCGGTGCATGTGGACGAGACCTGGGACCTGATCGGCTCCGTCGCGGACGAGACGCTCGGCTCCGGCCGCGGCGGCTGAGTCTGGGTACCCTGCCGGGATGATCCGACTGATCCGACCGTTGATCGCGCTCCTGGGTGTTTCCGTTGGTCTTGGCGGCTGCGCTTGGATGGGCGGGGCGAGCGCTCCTGCGCAGCGCGCAGCCGCGGCGCCCGAGGGGTCGTTCCGCATCGATGCGGCGGGGTATGCGCGGGTGTTCGAGACCGCCCGGGACGTGCTGCGGCGCCAGGGCTTCAAGATCCAGCGCGTCGATGCGCGGGCCGGCGTGATCACGACCAGCCCCAAGCCGACCGGCGGGCTGCTGACCCCGTGGGATTCCCAGCAGGCGACGCCGTACGCGGAGTTCGAGGACGCGCTTGCCAACCAGCGCCGGTCCGTGCGGGTCACGTTCGAGCCCGACGGGATCGAGACGGGCGACCCGACGACGTACGACCTGCGTCTGTGGGGGGAGACCGGGGTGGGCTCGGGCACGGTCCGCGTGCATGTGACGCTCGAGCGGATCCACCGGCCGGGGTGGCGTGTCGACACGCAGTCGGTCCGATTGGCGACGCGGACGCAGGACCCGGTCCTTCGGCGGCGCGGGATGGACCCGGTCTACACCGTCGCGTTCGCCCAGGACCCCGAGCTTGCCTCGGAGCTGGCCGAGCGGATCCGGCGTGGCGTGATCTCGCGCTGAGCCGCACAGCACTGGACGCGTATGAAAAACGCCGCCCGGCGGCGGGCGGCGTCGTGGGTTCTCAGGATGAACGAGCGATCAGTGGTGCTCGTTGGCCCCGATGTGCGCCGGGCGGGCGCCCATGGTGGGTTCGCTTGTGACCACGGTGACCTTGGGTTCGGTCGTGTCGAAGGCTGCGGCGTAGCCGAGCGCCCGTGCGACGAGTTCGCCTCGTGAGGAGGCGTGCAGCTTGCGGTGCAGGCTCTTGACGTGGTCGTGGACGGTGTGGGGGCTGCGTCCGAGCTCCTCCGCGATCTGGCGGACGCTCTTGCCGAGCAGGAGCTGGTTGAGGATGACCTGCTCGCGCGGGGTGAGCCACGCGCTGGCGCCGTCTTCGCCCGCGGAGCCGATCGCGAGGATGGCCCGCTTTGCGAGGATGGGCAAGGTTGCCTCGAGGACGCCGGTCGTGACGGAGCGCTCGCCGGTCGGATCAGCGAAGCCGAGTTCGACGATCAGGGCGCGCGTCGGCTGGTCGGAGGGCAGCCCGACGGCGCCGAGCAGCAGCCCGCCGGCGCCGAGGCCTTCCCAACGCTTGGCGAGGGCGCCGTTGCGCCAATCGCTGATCCGCGCGTCCGGGTCGGTCGCGAGGCACTGGCCGGGGGTGAGGCGTCCCGGGGTCCAGCCGAGCGTGGATGCCTGTGCGAGCGAGGCGCGCAGGGAGGCGAGTTTCGGGTCACGGGCGTCGGTCGGCGCCATGGCCGGCGTCGAGGCGGTGCGCCCGATGGTGGTTGTGATGTCGGAACGGTGGGCACCCGCGACGCCGGTGGCTTCGTGGGCCTCGATCCGCCCGTCATCGCTGAGGCGACCGATCATCACCAGAGACGTTGAGCTGGACCTGATGTCGAGCAGGGCCGAAGCGGCCTGGTCGCACCAGTCCTGCGTTGCGACTGCCGGCAGGGCGCAGATTCGTTCCGCGATCGCTGCCGCTGCGCTGATCTGAGCCGAGTCATTCGTGTTCATATCTACGGCTTCTCCGCCTTGCTCCACCCGGAGCGGAGCCAACCCCCCGCGCATCACCCGGGATACCCGGGGGGGGATTCGTGTGTCGGTGGTGGGTTCCCGCAAACCCGGGCCTCACCGACCAGCAAACGCCTTCCCCTCATCTCCGGAAACGAATGGAGAAGAGCCGAACGCATCCCTTCCGATCGTTCGGCCTCGTTGCGCCAGTGACTCAGTTCTCCGCCAACCTTGGGGGAAGGTCACCCAACCTTATCAGATTGCCACTAGCTGTTCCATTTACGTGTCGGTCCGCCTAGCGGTTGTTCTTGAAGATGTGCGCGTTCTTCGGATTGGGCAAGGGCCCGCGGGCGTGGTGCAGGGCCCCGGAACGTGCCTCGGGACGCTCCCACCGCGCGCCGACGCCCACGCATATGCTTGGCCCCAGATCCCACCCGATTCTGCCCGAGAGGCTTCTATGCACGCGCCGCATGACGCGACCGACCATCGCCCCGACCCCGCCAGCGCCCCCAAGATCCTCATCGCCGGCGCCGGGCCGACCGGCTTGGGCGCCGGGTACCGCCTTGATGAGCTGGGCGCAGGGTTCCGGATCCTTGAGCCGAACCCCTCGGTGGGTGGTCTGAGTCGCTCGTTCACCGATGACGCGGGGTTCACATGGGACATCGGCGGGCACGTGCTGTTTAGCCACTACGCGTACTACGACAAGGTCTTCGACCACATGATGGGCGAGGATTTCACGCTCAACGACCGCGAGAGCTGGGTGCGGATGTGTGGAACCTGGGTTCCCTATCCCTTCCAGAACAACATCCGGTACCTGCCGGCGGAGGTCGCGTACGAGTGCATCAGCGGGCTGATCCAGGCGCAGACCACGCGGAGCCATGCCGACGCGACGAACTTCGGCGAGTTCATCGATGCCGTGTTCGGCGACGGGATCGCGAAGTGGTTCATGCGTCCGTACAACTTCAAGGTCTGGGCCCACCCGCCGGAGTTGATGAACAAGCAGTGGATCGGAGAGCGGGTGGCGGTGGTCGACTTCGATCGCGCGCTCAAGAACCTGCTGCTCCAGAAGGATGACTACGGGTGGGGGCCCAACAACCGGTTCAAGTTCCCGCTCCGTGGCGGCACCGGGGACTTCTACCGGCGCCTGGGCGAGCACCTGGATCAGTACATCACCACGGGTGTGGGGATCGAGTGCATCGACAGCGCCGCGCGCACCGCGACACTCACCGACGGGACGACCGAGCGGTACGACGACCTGATCTCGACGATGCCGCTGGACATCCTCGTGACGCGCATCATCAAGGACGCACCGGAGTCGATCCGCGACGCGGCGTCGCGTCTGCGTCACTCGGGCGGGCTGATGGTGGGCGTCGGGATCAAGCGTCCGTGCCCGTCGACTCGTTCGTGGATGTACTTCCCGGAGTCGGACTGTCCGTTCTATCGGGTGACGTACCTTTCGAACTACTCGCCGAACATGACGCCGGACCGGGAGACGCATTACTCGCTCTTGTGCGAGACGAGCTTCAGTGAGTTCAAGCCGGAGGACGAGTCGACGATCGTCGAGCGGACGATCGCCGGCCTGGAGGCGTGCGGGCTGCTCGAGCCGGGGGAGCGTGACGACATCGTCTCTACCTGGCTGTACCGGGCCGACTACGCGTACCCGACGCCGTCGGTGGAGCGCGACGAGGTCCTGGCCGAGGTGATCCCGTGGCTCGAGTCGCGTGGGATCCACTCGCGTGGGCGTTTCGGGATGTGGAAGTACGAGGTCGCCAACACGGACCACTCGGTCATGCAAGGCGTCGAGTGCGTCAACCGGATCCTGCTTGGCGAGGCCGAGCAGACGATCGGCCTCACGTACAACGTGACCGAGGACGGGCGTAACGCGGCTATCCATGAGCGTCCGGGCGTCGCGGGCTCTGGCGAGAAGCGGATCAAGCCCGATGTAGTGGTTCGCACCAAGGCCCCGCCTGCCGGCGACATCGATGAAGCCGAGGTGGGCGAGGAGGAGCTCGGCGTGACCCCGCAGCGGGGCGCGTGAGCGACTGGAGGCTTTCGATGACATCGATCGTGCGGGCAGTGCTGCTGGGTGGGTTCGTCGCGTTCGTGGGCGTCGCAACCGGGTGTGCTGCCGGCCCCCGGGCGCAGGACGACGCACCGGCGAGCGCGGACCGGACCGCGATGCTGGCCAGCTGGATGACTGGGTCGTTCAGCAGCTTCGATCAGTCGCAGGAGGACCCGGACAACTACTTGGACATCAGCCTGCACATGGCGCCGATCTGGCCGGACGCGGAGGGGATCTGGCTGTACGTCGAGCAGGCCGTCGGCGCGGCCCCCGATCGCCCGTACCGCCAGCGCGTCTACAAGGTCGAGCGGACGACGGACGAGCGGGGTGAGCTGTACGTCAGCCGCGTGTTCGAGCTGCCGGACCCGCGTGCGGCCGTGGGGGCGTGGCGTCAGCCGGAGCGGGTTGCGGGTGTGACGCCGGCGGATCTGATGGAGCGCGACGGGTGTGCCGTGGAGCTGCGGTTCATCGACGATGGCTCCGACCCGAGGTTCGTCGGTTCGACGCGCGGGCGCGACTGCTCGAGCTCGCTCCGCGGCGCGGCCTACGCGACCAGCATCGTGACCGTCCGAGACGGGAACGTCGAGAGCTGGGATCGGGGCTTCGACGACGAGGGCGAGCAGGTCTGGGGCGCGACCGAGGGTGCGTACCGGTTCGTCCGGGCCAACTAGCCCAGAGCGTGGTTGACACCGGGTGCGCTGGCGTCCTCTACTGAGAGGATGAGCAAGCCCCTCAGGTCGGGACGGTGCGTCGTTGTCGGTGCGATCGCTCTGGCGTCGCTCGGTGGGTGCGCCGGTTCGTCGGGACAGTCTTCGGATGTTCGCTCGCGCCCGGTCTCGCCGCAGGGACGATCCGCTGTCGCGGGTTCCGCGGTGGAGTGGGCGGCTTCGCGCGAGAGCGACCCGGGACGCGCGGCGATGGAGTTCTACGAGGTCCTCGCCAGGCGGCGCCTGGTCTGTCGCGACGACATGCTGCACGCGGCCCTCTTGGCCGAGCCGGGTGTGAACGCGCCGTCGTACTCGCGTCGTGTTGCGATCGCGGCCCAGCAGGGGTGGATCGATGCGGGCGATTGGCGCGGACGTCCGCGCGAGGTCGTCACGCTCGAGGATGCGGCACGGATCATGGACTCTGCGTTGCTCGGGCATCGGCCGGACGGATCATCGCTGTCGCGAGTGAAGGGCGCGGGGTTGGTGCCGCGGACGAGCGTCGCGCAGGCGCCGCTGACGGGCGCGCAGGCGATCGCGGTGGCTCGTGCGATCGATGCGGGGTCGTCCACGGGGGTTGCGCGGGCGACGCCGGCGCCTCCGGCAGCGCCTCCTCCGCCACCGCCGCCTCCTCCGGCGCCCGAGCCGGTCGCGGACCCTGTGCCGGTTGCGGCCGACCCCACGCCAGTGGAGCGCGCAGCACCGGTCGAGGTGGCGCGTGACCCGGACCCGACGCCGCTCGTTGATCTTCCGGACACGGCACCCGCGCCCGAACCGGTCGCGATCGTCTCGGCCGATCCGGCGCCGCCGCCGGCGCCGGACTTGACCCCGCCGCCTCCGCCCCCGCCCCCACCGCCTCCGGCTCCCGAGCCGATCCGGATGGACGAGGCGCCCGAGGTGGTGCGCCCTGCGCAGCCGGAGCCGATCAGCCCGCCGGAGCCAGCGGTGGAGGAGTCGTTCGAGATGTTCGATGCGGGTCCGGTCGAGAGTGGGGCGCGTGATGCACCGCCTGCCATGCCCGACGCAGCGGAAGAGACGGTGGTGGTTGCTGCTGCTCGTGCGCCCGGTGCACGTCCTGAGCCGCTGCTGGACGTACCGCTCGCGGATCCTGATGCGGCGGCTGTGAGCCGCCCGGTGTATCCGCCTGCCGTTTCAGCACCGGCTTCGGGCGCCAACGAGCGTGGCGGCCCGCGTGGGTACTGGGTGATCGGGCGTCCCTTGAGCAAGTCGGCCGGCGGGAGGACCCAATGAGCAAGCGCAGGTTGGTGTGCATCGGTGTGGCGAGCGTGCTTCTCGGAGCGGGTCCGGAAGCGCTCGCGCAGTCGTCGTCGGGTGAGCCGGACCGGACGCGTGTTGCGCGCCGCAAGCCGCTGAAGCGCCCGGTCGTGAACCTTGAGCGTCAGGCCGCGGCTCAGCGAGAGGGACAGGTCGTCCCGCGTGGGCCGGCGGCTGCGCGTGACGCGGGTGCGCCTGGCGCCTCGCCGACGGGTGCGCCGGACGGTGCGCCTGCCGAAGGGCGTGACGGCGGCGCCCTGCGTCCGAGTGTGATCGCGCTGGGTGGCGCCGAGGAGGCGGGCGCGCCCGCCCCTGCGCCGGTTGACTCGCGCCTGTCGACGTCGGTGCGCGTCGCGCGCGTCGATGGGAGCGTGCAGTGGCGCGAGGCGGATCGGCGCTGGGAGTCTCCGAGCGAGGCCGACTCCGGCACGGGGCGGATTGAGGTGCGCACGGGTCCGGGTTCGTCGGTGACGCTTGTTGTCGCGGGTGGATGGGCGGTGCAGTTGGGGCCCTTGTCGCGTGCGACGCTTTCGCGTGGCGAGTCTGGTGAGGAGCGGCTTGCGCTCTTGTGGGGAGAGGCGCTGATGGATCCGGCTCCGGACGCGTCGGCGTTGGTGCTGGAGACTCCGGAGGGTGCTCGCGGGGTCCAGGAGCGATCGCGGGCCCGAACGGACGCCTTTTCAGGTGTTCAGGTGATGCCCGAAGCGGGGGAGTAGGGGTCAGGGAAAGTGCCGGAATCCCAGGGTTTCTGGGCGCAATCACCCTGAGTAGGTGGCCCCAAGTCAGGGGTGAGTCAGACTTGGAGGCGGGTTCCGTACGGGCCCAGCGCGTGTGTGGTTTGCAACGCTCGCGTGGGTGGGGCGTAGAAGGCTCCGGCGTATGGAACACCTCATCAATCCCATTGCGCGCGCACGATCGATCGAGCCGTGGCAGGCGGAGGTGTTGCAGCTGCTCGAGGAGCACCACCTCGTAGCGTTTGCGCCGGACGTTCCGCGTCGGGCGCGGTTTGCGGATGGGATCGGCGAGGCGCTGTCGCGTCTGCCGGATACCGAGGTGTGCCGCATCGATGGATCTGGTGTTGATTCGGTCGAGTCGTTCACCGGCGCGCTCGCTTCGGCGATCGGTTGCCCGATGTGCGTGGGTGGGCCGGGCGACGGGGGTGTGCACGACTTGTTGCGCGTGCGCACGTCGGAGGTGCGGGGGCACGCGATCAAGCGCCGTTTCATTGTGTGGCGCGATGCTGACGTGATGCTCAAGCGCGACCATCTCGCGTTTGGGCGACTCGTCGACGCGATTGCGGGCGTGGCGGCCGAGTGCGAGTACGCGGGCGAGGACCTGCTGCTGCTCTTGCGGGTCGTCTTCGTTGGCTCGCCGGCACTGGACGGGTATGCCGAGGACCCGTCTGGGCAGTTCTGCTCGTGGCTGCGGGAGGGGACGGAGGAGCCCTTGTGGCGTGTGGTGACGGGGGTCGAGGCGCCTCCGGTGCTCCGGTACCGGATCGACGGTGCGGCGGGGAGCCGGGCTGGGAGCTAGGCGGGGCGGTGCCGCCCATGGGGTCCGTCGACGCGCCTTGACCGGGGCCCGCCCCCACGCTTTGCTCGTTGCGTGCGGATCATCTCCGGCCAATACCGACGCCGCGTGCTCGAGTCGCCCCCCGACGCCGAGACGACCAGGCCCATCCCCGATCGGGTGAAGGAATCGGTCTTTGCGCTGCTGCGGGGGCGGTTCGAGGGTGCGTGCGTCGCGGACATCTTCGCGGGGACGGGTTCGATCGGCCTCGAGGCGATCAGCCGGGGAGCCGCGGCCTGCATCTTCGTCGAGCGTGATCGTCGGGTGCACGACCTTCTGCGTCGCAACATCACCACGCTCGGGTGCGAGGATGAGGCCAAGCTTGTGCGCGCCGATGCGCTCGGTCCGGAGACGCTGACGCGCATCACGCGCTTCGCGGAGGAGCACGGGGGTCTGGACCTGTTGTTCATGGACCCGCCGTACCCGTTGGTGTGGGACAAGTCGAGTTGGTCTCGGATCCGTCGTCAGTTCGAGCGGCTGGTGCCGCTGCTGAAGGATGATGCGTTCGCGATTCTGCGCACGCCGTACCCGTGCGTGCATGGCGGGCGCGCCAAGCGGACGACCGAGCGTGACGTCGACACGATCACGGGTCCGGATGGCGAGGAGCTCGAGTTAGTGTTCGAGGAGCAGGTGACCGAGGCGCCGGACGACATCGACCTGGTGTTCGACGTCGCCGAGGGGCCGGAGACGCACGTGTACCGGCACAGCGCGGTGCACCTGTACATGCGCGCCGATCGGGTCCGCCCGCCGGACACCGAAGACGACGCGGAGGGGGGCGACGCGGTTGGCTGAGCCCTGGCTGGAAGGCCTGAACGAGCAGCAACGGGCGGCGGTCGAGCACGACGCCGGTCCGGTCGGCGTTCTGGCGGGGCCGGGGACCGGCAAGACGCGCGTGATCACGCATCGTGTTGCACGCCTGGTCGAGCGTGATGGGGTCGACCCGGAGTCGATCGTGGCCGTGACGTTCACGGTGCGTGCGGCGAACGAACTGCGCGAGCGTCTTGGCAAGATCCTGGGCGGCCAGGTGGCCCAGCGCGTGCGTGCGTGCACGCTGCATGCGCTCGGGCTCTGGGTGCTGGATCGGTTTCATGGGTCGCTTGGGTACGGGTCGCGCCCGCGGCTGGTGGACTCTGCGCACCGCAAGCGGCTCGTTCGCGAGTCGCTCGACGAGGTCGGCATCGATCCGGCGCAGGCGCCGTTCGGGCGCGAGCCGTTGGTGCCGGACGTGGGCGCGTGGATCGCGCGGTTCCGTCAGAACGCGATCGAGCCGGCTGATGCGATCGGGGCGATCGAGTCGTGGGAGGAACGGCTCGACCGGTGGCGGAGTGACGGGCCGCTGACGGAGGAGGCGCTGGAGGCCGAGCGTGAGCGTCTGTCGCGGTTCACGCTGGGCGCGCGCGCGTTCGAGGTGTACGACCGGCTGATGCACGAGCGGCAGTGGGCGTCGTTCGATGAGTTGCTGACGCTCCCGCTGCGCGTGCTCGGTCGGGACTCGGGGGCTGGTGCGTTGGTGCGCGACCTGCTGCGCCACTTCGTGATCGATGAGTTCCAGGACTTGAACGTCGCGCAGATCAAGATGCTGCGCCTGCTTGCGCCGCCCGATCGACGCCCGGATCTGTGCGTTGTCGGCGATGACGACCAGGCGATCTACGCGTTCCGGGGTGCGGACGAGAACGCGTTCTGGCGGTTCGCGAGTGCGTGGGAGGGCGCACGGATCGTTCGTCTGGAGCAGAACTACCGGTCGGCGCCGTGCGTGATCGAGGCGGGCGCGCGGATCATGTCGCGTGCCGCGAGGCGGTTCGACCCGGACAAGCGGGTTGTGTTCGCGCCGGTCGACCACAGGGGCGAGGCTCGTGAGGCGCCGGCGGGTTCGGGTGTTCAGTGCGTGCTGACGCCGGGTGATCAGGGGTACGCGGAGTTGGTGCCGGCGCTGATCCGGCGCGAGCGTGCGGCTCGGGAGGGCCTGTCGTGGGCGGACTTCGGCGTGATCGCACGCACGCACGGGGATCTCTCGCGGATCGCGTGGACGCTCGAGCTCGAGGGGATCCCGGCGAGCGCCCCGCGTGATGCGACGGGCGAGGCCGATGAGGCGATCCAGGACCTGCTCGCGTGGATCGAGCTCGTCGTCACGCCCGGTGCGGACTGGAGCCTGCAGCGCCTCCTGGCGCGTCCGCCGGTGGCGGCATCGCTGGAGCAGCTCAGCCGTTGGCTGACGGCCCATCGCGGGCGTCTTGCCGGCAAGCGGGCGTCCGGCATGGATCTGCCGGCGTTCGCCGAATCGCTGTCGGGTCAACTCGATCCGAGGGCGCCGGGCGCGCCGGCGCGGGCGCTCGCGCTGCTGCGGACGCTCGATGAGCTGCGTGAGCTCGCGGGGTCGGCGTCGGCGCACGACATGGCGTTCGAGATCATGCGTCGGGCGCGTCTTGGGGATGCGTCGCTGCTTGGCGAGCGTGAGGTGGCCAAGCGGGTGCGCGCGCTGGGGAACTTCCTGAACTTCGTCGAATCGCGAGGTGCCCTCATCGAGCCGCCGGGGACGCTCGAGTCGTTCTGGCGGTACTACCAGGACCTGGACGAGCGCGAGCAGCGCACGGCACTCTCGGTCGAGGAGCGCATCGACGGGCTCGACGAACAGACCGCCGGGTGGGGCGAGGACGACAGCGTGCGTCTGCTGACGGCGCACGGGTCCAAGGGGCTCGAGTTTGACACGGTCATCGTTCCGCGCGCCAACCCGATGCACGGGTACCCGAAGACCGGCGGCGGGTCGCGCGATCCGGACACGCGCTTGCCGGAGTCGCTCGCGGACCGAATGGACGACGAGCGCGACGAGCCGGCGCGTCGTCTCGACGAGGAGCGTCGGCTGTTCTACGTCGCGTGCACGCGCGCGGAGCGTCGGTTGTTGTTGGTGTGCAAGCAGCAGAAGAGCCGTTCGAGCGCGACGCACTTCGTGCATGAGTTGATGCTGGATCCTGCGCCGGACGAGCGGATCCCCGTGATGGGCGCCGACGAGGTGTTCGAGCAACTCGAGGACGCGGGCGCGCCGCCGGAGGGGGCCGTCGCCTTGGGGCGGGCGACGTCGTTGCGCGATGCGCGCGATGAGATCATCGAGCGGGCCATCCAGAATGCGCGCTTCGATGCTGCGGGGGCGCTCGGCGAGGCCGCGGCTCCCGGCCTGAGCCCGGAGCAGGTGTCGGCGATCGGCGAGCGTCTGGCGGAGTCTGCCCGTCAGATCGCGATCGCGGCCCACATCGGCGAGCACGCCGAGACGCCGGCGTGGGCCTCGTCGGACCGGGGCGTAGCGGCTTTGCTGGAGCGACTGGCGGTGGCGGAGGACGGGGGGAGTGGGGGGGATGGGTCGGGAGGGCTGTTCGGACCGCTGGAGGCTCCGCTGCGCCTGAGCTACTCGGCGATCGACGCGTACCTGCGCTGCCCGCGCTGTGCGTACCTGAAGAACGTGCTGGGGATCCGCGAGCCGGAAAGCGTGGCGCTCGTGCTCGGCAACGCGGCCCACAAGGCCCTGTACCGGTACTACTCCCTGTGGCGGGAGGCGGACGCGGAGGGACGCGAGCCGCCATCGCGTGACGCGCTCCTGACCATGGGAGAGGAAGAGCTGATCCACCAGTGGCCGAACTCGCTTGCGATCGATCCGGACCATGTGCGACGTGTCCGCGCGATGGTTGCGAGTGTTCCGGATTCGCTGCACTCGGCGACCGACAACATCCTGTTCCTGGAGCGCAAGGCGCGGTTCACGTTCGAGTCGTGCGGGCATGAGCACACGATGACGGCGGCGCTGGACCGGGTGGACCAGATGGGGGACGGGCGGCTTCGGATCGTCGACTACAAGACGGGCGCGCCGCGCGACGCGCTCACTTCTCCGGAGGCGGACGACTTGCAGATGGGGATCTACGCCTTGGCGCTCCCGCGGGTGCTGCTCGAGGATGGGTTCGGTGACACGGTGGCGGAGGAGGGGATGCTGTTCGGCGACCCGACGCCGCCGGCGGTCGAGGGGGTGGCGGAGTACTGGCTCCTGACGACGGGAGAGCGCGGCGCGGTTGGGCTCGATGCGCTCGACATGCGCGCGATCCGCGAGAAGATCGACAAGGCGGTCGACGGGATGCTCTCGGGTCAATGGGAGCGGACGTGCAAGAGGGAGGGCTCGCTGTGCGCCTCGTTCGGGTGATGCCTTTCGCTCTCGCGTTGGGGGTGGCGGCGGTGTTATCCGCGCCGGCCGCGGGCGCGCAGCCCGACGATGCGGAGTCGCGCATCGCCGAGATCGCGCATGCACCGTCGTCCGGCGTGTACTCGGTGTGGTTGGGCAACGGCGTGCGTTTGCACCACCGTTCCGAGCCGGCGCCCGATGACGGGGGCGTCGTGGTCTGCGTGACCCTGGCGGGCGGCGGTGCGATCGAGTCGGACGATCAGCGGGGGCTGACGCGGTTGAGCGAGCGGATGCTCGAGGTGATCGGTGAGCGTGTCGAGGGCCAGGCGCCATGGGAGGGGTTCCGGGCGTCGTCCGGCGGTGACTCACTTCAGGTGTCGGTCCGCTGTGAGCCCGCGGCGCTGGAGGAGTCGCTGGTCGAGCTTGTGCGCATGCTCGAGCACCCACGTCCGCCGGAGCGGGAGTTCCTCGAAGCACGGGACGCGATGGCTGATTCGCTCGAGCGCGCGCGCAAGAGCCGGTGGGGGCGTCTGAACCTGGCGATTGCCGAGGGAGCGGCCGGCGCGGACTGGCAGGTCGCGTACAGCCCTGAGCAGCTTCGCGCGCACAGCGTGCGCGACGCGACGTCTTGGTTGCGCCGGCTCGCGTCGGGCCCGATGGAGGTCGCGATCGTGGGCCCTGTCGAGGCGCGGACCGCGTTGACGACCGGTGCGCGCGTGCTTGGTGAACTGCCGGAGCGCGAGCGCATCGGGTTGCGATTGATGGCCCAGGAGCGCGACCCGGGGCGACTGCTCGCGACGCGGACGATGCACCTCGAGCCGCCGGAAGACCCCGAGGCCGTCGGTGTGCTCGTCACGGCGCTGCCGGGTGTTTCGTTCGAGGAAGGGCTTGAGCCGCACCGCGTGCGATGGGTGCTTGCGCGGATCTGGTCGGAGCGTGCGGCTGCGATGCTGGGCGAGTGCGGCCTGATCGAGAGCAAGGACGCGGTGGGCGGTCGCTCGCTGCCGGGGTCGGTCGGTCGGGGCCCGGGGCTCGTCTCGCTGCTCGTTTGGACGCGCGATCCTGATGCGGCGTCCGACGTCGTCGACGCCGCACTGGCCTCGTTGCGGGCGGACCCGCCGACGCGCGAGGAGGTCATCCGTGTGCGCGGCATGCTCGCGCAGGAGGGCGAGCGGGTCGTCGGCAGCTCGCGCTACATCGCCTCGATGCTGGCGCGATCGACGTACATGGGCTCGACGCCTGATGAGATCGTGCTCGCGCCCGACTCGTATCGGGCGGTCACGCCGGCGGACATCGTGTCGGCGCTCGAGTCCACGCCTCCGGGTGGGCCGGTGCTGCGCGTGCTGATGCCGCCGGGCAAGGCGGGGGTGAGCAACGAGGGCGACGCGTCGGACGGCGCGCACTGATCGCCCGGTGAGGCATGCGTGGATGTCTTGGGGAGCGGGACGGGTGCCCTACTCGAGCGCGGCTGCGCCCGAGATGATCTCCGTGAGCTCGGTGGTGATCTGCGCCTGACGTGCCCGGTTGAACTGGCGGGTCAGGAGCTTGCCCATCTTGCCGGCGTTGTCCGTCGCGGCCTTCATCGCGACCATGCGGGCCACGTGCTCGGACACGACGGCGTCGTTGAACGCCTGGAAGAGCGTGGCCTTGACGGCCTCGGGCAGGAGCGAGCCGAGCAACTCGGGGGCTGCGGGGCTGAACTCGTAGTCGACGGGCTTGGCCTCGGTGGCGGCGGCGGGGGGCTTGAGCGGGAGGAGCTGCATGACCTCCGGCTGCTGCTTGCCGGCGGAGATGTAGCGCATGTAGATGACGTTGACGCTGGTGAGCTCGCCCGCGATGAAGCGGCTCATGTAGGTCTCGGCGAGGCGCTCGACGTCCTCGAACTCGGGCTGGTCACCGAACTGCGTGTGGTGGACGGAGACGTCGACCGCGTTGAAGCGGAGGAAGCTGACGCCCTTCTTGCCGACGAGCTCGACCTCGCCGGAGCGGGCCTGTGGACGCTCGCGGAGGCGTGCGATGGAGGTGCGGAGGATGGAGCCGTTGTAGGGGCCGCAGAGACCACGGTCGGACGTCAGGATGAGCGTGAGCTCCTTGGCGTCCTTCTTGACGGCGCTGGGCCCGTCGATGAGCGGGTGGGAGACGTTTCCGGCGGTGGCCGCGAGTTCCTGGACCAGTTCGAAGACGCCCTCGGTGTAGGGCTTGGTCGCCAGGGCGCGCTGCTGGCTCTTGGCGAACTTGCTGGTGGCGATCATCTGCATCGTGCGGGTGATCCGCTTGATGTTTCCGACCGCCTTGATGCGCTTCTTGATCTCGCGGGTCTTGGCCATAGGGCGGGATCGTAGGCCCCACTCCACCCCTCGGGCACCCCCGGTCGCGGCCGGCGGGGCGGCCCCTTCAGGGGCCTGGGCGACGCCCCCAAGGGCCGGGCTGGGCGGGGTCCGGCTCGGGGTCCGGTTCGGGCGAGCCGAGGGTCAGCCCGTCGTAGGCCAGGGACATCGACTCGGGCAGGTTGGCGTCGGTTTCGGCGTGGGCGAGGTCGTGGGACATGTGGACGAAGTAGGTCTGCTCCGCGCCGATCCGGTCGGCGATCGTGATGGCCTGGTCGAGCGTCAGGTGTGTCGGGTGGTGGCGGTGGCGCAGCGCGTCGAGCACGAGTGTGCGCAGGCCGGTCAGTTCGCCCCACGACTCCGGAGGGACCGCGCTCACGTCCGTGCAGTACGCCAGCGGCCACCACCGGTCTTCGTCGGCGACGGCGCGCCCGATCTTGGATCCGGGCGCGGGCTCGACGCGGTAGCCGAGCACGGGCAGGCGACCGTGCAGCAGCCGGAACGGGCGGAAGCGCATCCCGTGCAGGTCGATGTTGGTCTCGGGCTCGATGCGGTTTGCGATGAGCGTCGCGACGAAGGAGTCGTTGATGTTCTTGTTGCGGTCGAAGATGTGCTGGTAGACGCGGTGGAGGAAGTCGAGCGTGTGCTGCTCGGCGTAGATGTCGATGGGGCGGCCCATGAGCACGTTGAAGCGGCGCACCTCGTCGAGTCCGAACGTGTGGTCGACGTGGTTATGCGTGAAGAAGATCGCGTCGAGGCGATCGAGCCCCTCGCGGAGGGATTGGGCCCGGATGTCCGGTCCTGCGTCGAGCAGGACGGTTCGGGAGGCCGCCTCGGAATCGGTGAATCGGATCGACGCGGCGCAGCGGAGACGCTGATCTCTTGTATCCTTGGATCGGCAGACGTCGCAGTTGCACCCGATGGCCGGGATGCCTGCGGACGTGCCGGTGCCGAGGAACGTGAAGCGCATGAGCGCGAGAGCGTATCCGGGCACGATGGGCCATGGCGGCACCACACCAGGGTTCATTCACGGGGCGGGCGTCAGGGGCAGGGAAGGGGTTGAAGCGGGGGTTTGACGAACGGCGGCCATGCTCTGTGCGCACGCGCCGCCGGCGGCTGTGTGTCAGGAGGTGCCCCATGAGCACGCACGAGACACCCGATGCGGTGCGTCCGGCACTGCGGGACGGCCCTGTGGAGATCGCCCAGGCGCCGCGCGAGGTCGGGTCGATCGAGGATGTCCGCGAGTTGGTGACCGACGAGGAGTATCGGCGCAGCATGCACTACGACCCGGAGGGCGAGCCCCCGCCTGAGGACTCGCGGGTCATGTGGCGTCGAGTTGCGCTGGTGGTGCTGCCGCTGTTCGTGGGCGCGTCGTTGCTGACGGCTGTGTTGGTCGGCGGATGGTCCGGCTTCGTGATTGGCTCGGTGATGGCGTTCGTCGTGTTCGTCGCGAGCTGGCCGGTGTTGATCGCGGCCTGGAGCCGTCGCGTCGACGAGCACCATGCGCTCGAGCGTCTGGCGAAGGAGCGCGGGATCACGATCCGTGGTCAGGTCGAGGCCAAGCCCGAGAGCGAGCGCACGCCGGACGAGCGCGCGTAGAACTCAGCCGACCTGTTCGCGCTTGAGGCTGCGCGACATGAGGCGACCGATCCCCTCGAGCGGGTCCATCCCGTCGTAGAGCACGGCGTGGACGGCGGCGGTGATGGGCATCTCGACCTTGTAGCGCTCGGCAAGCTTCATGACGGACTTGGTGGTCGCGACACCCTCGACGACGCTGGTCGCGTTCTTGAGGAAGTCGGCGATGGTGGAGCCGCGTCCGAGCGCTTCGCCGCAGGAGCGGTTGCGTCCCTCGGGGCTGAAGCAGGTCGTGGCGAGGTCGCCAACGCCGGCGAGCCCGAAGAAGGTCTCGGGCGATGCGCCCATGGCGGCACCGAGTCTGGTGATCTCCGCGAGCCCGCGTGCGAGCAGTGCGCTCTTGGCGTTGTAGCCGGCCTGGAGCCCGTCGAGCACGCCGGCCGCGATGGCGATGACGTTCTTGGTGGCTCCGGCGAGTTCGACGCCGAGCAGGTCCTCGTGGGTGTAGATCCTGAGCCAGCTGGTCGCGAAGGCCTGCTGGAGGCGGTCGGCGAAGCCGGGGTGGTCGCTGGCGGCGACCATCGTCGCGGGCAGGCAGCGGACGAGCTCGGCGGCGATCGTGGGGCCGGAGAGGACGCCGATCGGGCGGGGGCGGTCGTCCGGGTCGTCGGCGAGGACGTCGGCGATGATCTGGCTGGGGCGAAGGAGCGTCCCGTTCTCGACGCCCTTTGCGAAGGAGACCACGCCAGCGTCGCGTTCGACTCCCGGGGCGGCTCCCTCCCAGACGGACCGGAGGAACTGCACGGGGGTGGCGTTGACGACGAGGTCGGCGCCGCGGACGGCCTCGTAGATGTCGCCGGTCACACGGACCTCATCGGGCAGGACGAACTGGTCGAGGCGGTCTGAGCGTCGTGTCTGGGTTAGGGCGCCGACCTCGAGCGAGCCGTGCCCCCAGAGGACGACCTCGGGGGCCGCGGAGTCCTGTCCGGCGTCGAAGCCCTCCGGCCTTGCGAGGATCTGTGCGCAGACGAGTCCCATCTGGCCCGCGCCGAGGATGGCGACGCGTCGGGGCGAACCGGCGGGTGGGGGGTTGGTGCTGGGATCCTGAGTGGGCACGCGTGGCCTCCTCGGCCTTCGCGACCAGCTGGCTCAGGA
>JANQQG010000174.1 GCA_028285065.1 Phycisphaerales bacterium | reverse complement strand
GGTGTGTATCATCGCGTCCTACCCAGCGACGGGGAGATCGCGACCGGTGTCACAGGCAATCGTCATGGAAGGCGTCCGCAAGACCTTCGGCCCGAAGGTCGCCGTCGAGGGCATGGACCTGGCCATACCCGAGGGCTCACTCTGTGGGTTCATCGGGCCCAACGGCGCCGGGAAGACGACCACCATCCGCATGATCATGTCGATCATCTTCCCCGATTCCGGGAAGCTCTCCGTCCTCAGGCGTGCAAGCGCCCTCGACTCCAAGGACCGCATCGGCTACCTCCCCGAAGAGCGCGGCGTCTACCGGAAGATGCGCGTCAGCGCTTTCCTCCGCTTCCTCGGAAGGCTCAAGCACGTCGAGCGCCGCACGCTCGACCGATGCATCGGCGAGTGGCTCGAGCGCGTGGACCTCGCCGACGTCGCCAAGAAGCGCTGCGAGGAGCTCTCCAAGGGCATGCAGCAGAAGGTCCAGTTCATCGGGGCCGTCATCCACGACCCCGAGCTGATCATCCTCGACGAGCCGTTCAGCGGGCTCGACCCTGTCAACATGCGACTGCTCCGCGACCTGCTCCTCGAGCTGCACGGGCGTGGGAAGACAGTCCTCTTCTCCACGCACGTCATGCACCAGGCCGAGCAGCTCTGCGACCGCGTCGTGATGATCACGGGCGGGCGGAAGGTGCTCGATGCGGAGATGAGCGAGATCCGCAGCCGCTTCGACCCCCACGCGCTGCTCGTCGAGCCGATGGACCCGTCGATGGACCCGGCCGTCGTGCGCTCGATCCCTGGGCTCACGTCGATCGAGGCCGAGGCGGGTGTCTGGACTGCGCGGCTCGATCAGGGCACGGACCCCGCCGGCGCGATGCACGCGATGCTCGGGGCGGCCCCGATGCGACGCGTCGAGATCAAGCGCGTCACACTCGAGGACGTCTTCGTCGAGCTCGTCGGCTTGTCGCCGCACGAGGCCGCGGAGGAGAAGGTCGAGTACGCGCGTTCGGGACCTCCGGGTATTGCGCCATACTCAGCACCCGGCGGTGAGTCCCACATGGACACGGGCGGCAGCATCGGAGGCGGCGATGGTGGTGGCGGGGGTGAGCCGTGAAGCTGCTCTCCGTGGCATGGCGTGAGTTCGTGGCGACGGTCACGACCAAGGGCTTCATCTTCGGGGTGATCATCTTCCCCGCGATCATCGCCGCGATGATGCCGGTGATCATCTCGATGATCGACCAGGCCGGCCCGTCGGTGGTCGGGACGGTCGGCATCATCGATCGCTCCGGCGCGCTCGTCGAGACCGACCTGGGCGTTGACCCCGACGAGCCGACGATGCAGGAGCAGGCCATCGAGGCCGCCCGCAACGCCGGCATGCCCCCGGAGGTCACCGAGCAGCTCGAAGGCGCTGCCGGCGCGGCGGTGGCCAACATCGGGTCCAAGCGCGATGTGACCTACGAGCTGCTCCCCGCCGACACCGACCTCGATGCGGCCAAGGCCGAACTGATCGCGTCGGACACCGAGCGCCCGCGGCTTGCGATCGTCGTCATCCCCCGGGGTTCCGTGACCGCGGGCGAAGACGGGTCCTTCGAGCGACTCGAGATGTTCGTCAGTGAGAATCTCGACCCAGAGGTTCAGAGCGACCTGCGCCGGCGCGTCGCCGACGGCGTCGTCGACGCACGCTTGCGCGGCGCGGGCATGAACCCACCGGACATCCGCAGGCTCATGCGCCGCCCGGGCGCGGACGCGACCACCGTGACCGCTGAGGGCGAGGACAGGCCGACCTTCGAGTTCGCCAAGTTCCTCATGCCCATCGCGTTCATGATGCTGCTGTGGATCTCGGTCTTCACGGCCGGTCAGTTCCTGCTGTACTCGACGATCGAGGAGAAATCGAGCCGTGTCATGGAGGTCCTGCTCAGCGCCGTCTCTCCGATGCAGCTCATGGCCGGCAAGATCCTCGGGCAGTTCGCCGTCGGCATGGTGATCCTCTGTGTCTACGCCGGTGTCGGCGTCGCCGGTCTGCTCTCGATGGCGGCCGGGCACCTGATCGATCCGATGCAGCTGTTGCTGCTCGCTGTGTACTTCTTGATCGCGTTCTTCTCGATCGCGGCGATGATGGCTGCCGTCGGGAGCGCGGTCAACGACGTCAAGGAAGCCAACGCGCTGATGGGCCCGATCATGATCGTGCTCATCTTCCCGATGCTCGCGTGGATGCCGATCAGCCGCGCGCCCAACTCGGTCCTCGCGCAGGTGCTCAGCTTCCTGCCACCAATCAGCCCGTTCATCATGGTCGTGCGCATCAGTGGGTCCGAGGAGATCCCCGTTTGGCAGATCCCCGCGACCATCGCCGTCGGCGCACTGATGGCACTCGTCCTCGTCTGGATCGCAGCCAAGATCTTCCGCATTGGCGCGCTCATGTACGGCAAGCCCCCGAACCTGCGCACGCTGCTCCGCTGGATCCGGATGGCCTGATCACATGCCCCGTGACGAATACTGGACGCCCGAGCGTCTCTACGAGCACTGCGTGCAGTCCGCGCCCGATGCCGTCCGCCTGCTCCGCGCGATCCATGCATGGGGCGGTGGGGGGCCAGGGGCCCTCGCGAGAACGCTCGGCGAGGACTTTGCCGGCACCGGCGCTGTTGCCCGGGCATGGGTCGCCTCGGATCAACACGCGGACGCCGTCTGCATCGACACCGACGCGGGCGCCCTGTCACGCCTCGAGGGGGTCGAGCGCGTGCGCACGATTGTCGGTGACGCAACCTCCGCAACCGACTCGGGCGACGCCGACGTCGTCTTCGTCGGCAACTTCTCGATCGGCTACATCCACGAGCGGTCCGATCTCGTCGCCTACCTCGTCAAGGCCCGTGACCGCCTCCGCTCTAGCGGGGTCTTCGTCTGCGACACCTATGGCGGGCGATCCGCGTTCGACCTCGGCTCCACAGAACGCCGGATCGACCTGCCCGACGGCGCACGTGTCGTCTACACCTGGGAGCAGCGCGAGGCCGACCCGCTGACGGCCCGCGTCCGCGACGTTCTGCACTTCACGCTCATCCGAGGGTCCGACATCGTCGCCCAATACCGCGACGCATTCGTCTACGACTGGCGTCTCTGGTCCGTCCCAGAACTTCGAGACGCGATGCGCGATGCCGGCATGACCCGAACCGAGGCGTTCGCCATGCTTCCCGAGGCCGTGGACGACACGGGAGCTGCCCACGTCCGTCCCGCGGGGCCTGCGGACGTCCGTGGCGAGACGATGATCGTGTGTGTGGCCGGGTGGACCGGCTGAGACCTGATCTCAAGCCACTCGATCCGGATGTGAACATCAGGAATCATCTTGAGTTTGGGCAATTCTCCCTTGCCCCCCGCATCTCGGCGGGGCAAGATGTGGTTGGCCGCTGAGCTTTTCTCTCGTTGCTCTCTCGCTCAGTGGGTCCGAAAACCAGATGTGACAGGAGCTCGCTCAATGGTCGTTGTACAGAGCCGTGGGGGACGCGGCGCGCTCATGATCGTGGCCGGCGCCGCGATGGGTCTCAGCCCGTCGCTCGCTCTGGGCCAGGAAACCCGCACCTTCGACGGGACCCAGAACAACCAGGACCACTCCGCCTGGGGAAGCGCCCACACCCAGCTCGGGCGCGAGGACTCCGGCGCGCACTACGTCGATGGTGTCGATGAGATGACGCACGCCCGACCCGGCGCGCGCGCAATCTCCAACGCCATCTTCGATCAGAGCACCTTCCTCGCCAACAGCCGCGGCATGACCAGCATGGTCTGGCAGTGGGGACAGTTCCTCGACCACGACATCGACCTCACGCCCACCAACGGCGTCGAGTTCATGCCGATGCCGATCCCCGCGTGGGACCCGGACTTCGATCCGACGGGCACCGGCAACGTGATGATGCCGTTCACACGCTCGATCTACGACACCGGCGCCGTCGGCGCCCGTCAGCAGATGAACGAGATCACAACCTGGATCGACGGGTCCAACGTCTACGGCTCCGACGCCTCCCGCGCCACGCTGCTCCGCACCGGCGTCGGTGGGCGTCTGAACACCAGCGCCGGCAACCTCATGCCCTACAACACCACCGGCGCCGAGAACGCCGGCGGCGACACGCGCACCGACCTGTTCATCGGCGGCGACGTCCGCGCAAACGAGCAGCCCGGCCTGGCCGCCATGCACACGCTGTTCGTCCGCGAGCACAACTACTGGGCCGACCGTCTTGCCGGCGAGAACCCCGGCTGGAACGACGAGCAGATCTACCAGATGGCCCGGCGCATCGTCGGCGCCGAGATGCAGCGCATCACGTACAACGAGTTCCTCCCGGCGCTGCTCGGCGACGCCAACGCGCAGATGGGCGACTGGGCCGGCTACGACGACGAAGCCGACCCCACCATCTCCAACGCCTTCTCGACAGCCGCCTACCGCATGGGCCACACCATGCTCAACGAGGAACTGCTCAGCCTCAACAACGACGGCACCGCCCACGCCAGCGGGCATCTGTCCCTCGCCGATGGCTTCTTCAACTCCAGCTTCATCGCCACCCATGGCATCGACTCGATGCTCAAGGGCCTGACCGAACAGCTCGCCAACGAGGTCGACGCCCAGCTCACCGACGCCGTCCGCAACCAGCTCTTCGGGAACCCCGAGGCCGGCGAGACGATGGCCCTCGACCTTGCCGCTCTGAACATCCAGCGCGGTCGCGACCACGGCCTCGCCGACTACAACACCATGCGTGAGGACTTCGGTCTCGATCGACTGACCAGCTTCGGCGAGCTCACCGACGATGCCGTCCTGGCCGCCGAACTCCAGGCCCTCTACGGCTCGATCGACAACGTCGACGCCTGGGTCGGCATGCTCAGCGAGAACAAGATCGACGGCTCCTCCGTCGGCGAGCTCATGGGCGCGATCCTGATCGACCAGTTCCGTCGACTCCGCGACGCCGACCGGTTCTTCTACCTCAATGACGAGGAGTTGGCCGACTACCTCGCCGAGATCGAGGGCACGACGCTCGCCGACATCATGATGCGCAACACCGAGCTGACCGGTCTGCGCGGCAACGTCTTCCTGATCCCGAGCCCCGGCACGGGCGCCCTGCTCGCTTTCGCCGGCCTCGGCCTGGCTCGTCGCAGGCGTCGCTGACCCCTTCGCTCGTCCCGCCCCGGCGGCACGACAACCCCACAAGAACGGACGGGCTCCCGGTGATTCGGGAGCCCGTTTTCATTCACTCTGTTGCCGGCGCTCTCGGCCGGTCTGTGTCCGGCGGCCCCTTCCCAAAACGGCCACGGGCCCCCGGGGATCCGGGGGCCCGTGTTCCAGTGGTCGGGCGTGGGGCCTAAGCCGAGTTCTGTCGGGACCCGGCGAACCGAGTCCCGGGCGACCATTTCTCTCGTCGCGTCGTTGCCGACGCGATCCGGGCCCATCGGGCCCGAGCGGTCCACCCGTCCTCTTCCCGGCGGACCACCGGTCCCGCCCCGAGGGGCGGACGAGGACTGCTTGACCTTGCACGCGGCGGGGGACCGTGCCCCGGCTGTCACCAGCCGAGCGGTGCGCTCTTACCGCACCATTTCACCCTTGCCTGTGCCCCGGGGGGCCATCGGCGGTGTGCTTTCTGTTGCCTGACCTCCGGTCTCGACCAGCGACCGGAGTGGGCGTTACCCACCACCGTCGTCCTGTCGTGCTCGGACTTTCCTCCGACGACCCCCGACCAAGGCCGGGGCGCCGGCGATCGCCGACCCACGCCACGGATCACTCTAGGCGGGCCTTCGAGCGCAACCCGCCCGGCTCGGGGTGCTTCTGTTCAGGTCGTGTTGGCCCACCCCGGTTACTATGGGCGCGACGATGCCGCCCCAAGCGCCCACTCCAGGCCTGATCGTCTGGTCCGATGCCGAACGCGACGACACGGTGCGCGCCGTCATCGAACGCACTGAACTTCCGGTCGTCGGCATCGGCGGCCCACCCGGCGACGACGCGCCGCGCCAACTCGCCGAACAGACCGGCCATCGGCCTTTCGATGACCTCAGGGCCGCGTGCGCAAGTGCCGGGGACGCATGCGTGCTCATCGCGGCGCCCGCGGACGCCGCACCCATCCCCGACCCGCGACGCGTCGTGTCCCTCTTCCCGATCCCATCCCGGGTTGCCGACCTGGGCGCCGGTTCGTCCGCCGCCCGCGAGGACCCAGGTTCCGATGCGCGCCTCGCGCCGTGTCTGCGATGCTCCTATGCAATGCGAGCCGGCACGGAGATCATCGAGGCGTTCGGGCCCGTCCGCTCCATGGCCATGCGCTCGCTCGGTTCGCCCGACGCCGGCTCGCTCGGCGCACGCCTGCTCGACGCCATGGACATGCTCCGTTTCCTCTGCGGCGAGCCGGAGCTGATCGACGGGGCCTACTCCCCCGGCGAACGTTCGCGGCTCGTGCACGGCGCTGCCCCGGAGCGCCTCGACCGCCTCTCGGGCGACATGACGATCAACGCACGCTTCGCTGACGGGCGCGGGGCCTGTCTGGCCCTGTCAGACCGGGCGCCCCGGGGGCTCGAGACCCACCTCGTCGCCCTGGGCTCGTCTGGGCGCCTCGACGTGACCCCGTTCGCCCTTTGCTGGACCGCCCCGGACGGGAGCGTGACCGACCGGATCGAGGCTCCGTCAGATCTTGAAGTCTCGGATCCGATGGGTGTGCTCGTCGCGTGCATCGTGGAGCAACTCTCGCGTGCCACCATGCATGCCGACGGGCTCGACGCGCTGCGCGGCTACGGGGCGGCGCTCGCAATGAGCGAGGCGGCCCTGCTCTCAGCGCGCACCGGCGAGTCCGAATCCCCCTCGACGATTCTGCGGATGGTGATCCCGGGCTGAGCCCCTCAGTCGCCCGGGAGCGGCTGCACCTTGATCTCGATGCGCACGTCTTCGATCCCGAGGTCGGCCCTCAGCTCTTCGATGACGCGCTGGGCCTCCAAGAGATCCGCGTTGGTGCGCACCATCCCGCCGATCACCACCGTCTCGACCCCGCCCGACTCTTCATCGCTCCGGACCTCGGGCATGACGTAGGTGTAGCGATCGTCTCCGCCCGCTGCCTCCATCAGCGCATCTTGGAGCGACTGGACGAGCTGTGCCGCGGGCGTGGGCTTGTCGACTTGTCGCCCTCCGCTGAGCGCCCGGAAACCGATCCACGCAACCGAGAGCGCGATGACCGCGACAACGCCGATCAGGAGGGGCTTGTTCTGCTGCATGGGTGCGGGTCCTTCATCCTGAGGGGGAGCGAGAGGGAGGAGTGTGATCCTTCAACGCAAAGGGCCGCCCGTCAAACGACGGGCGGCCCGGGTGAGTCAAATCAGTTGAGCCGTTGGCTCGCTGTCAGTTCGTGCGAGGCGCGAGACGCCAGGGGATGTCGCGGTTGTTCGGGCCCACGAACCGGTCGTCTGCGCGACGGGCCTGGTTCGACCAGATCCGCATGTCACGCATCTCGGTCAGGCCTCGATCGGCCTCGACGTGTCCATCGAGGTGGCCGGTGATGAACTTGCCATCCCAGCGACCATCGATGTGCCCGAGCCGGTGCGGCTCGATGGTGGGGTCGAAGTCCGCGTCCTGGATCTGATGGCCCCAGCCCTGCACGACGTTGTCCGTCTCGTAGACGCCGGCACTGCCGGACATCCCGGTCGGGAAGCTGGGGGCGTAGATGCGGTGGTGGCCCGGCATCACGACGTCGTTGAAGGCGTTGCCAGAGCTGATCCGCGGCAGCTCGCCGCGCGCCGTGGTGAACACCATCAGCTTGGTCGGGTCGTAGATGTCGTCGCTTCGACTGACGACTTCCTGCCTCGAGCGCGTCTGGGTGTACTGGGCAGCGCCGATCCGGCCGGAGTTGAAGCCGCGGAACGAGCCGTACTCGTAGTCACCACCGACGAACATGGTGTTCATGCCGAACGACGACGTGACGCTGAACGCCTCTTCGAACTTGTCGTTGGCTTCGGAGTCGGAGATGATCCCGGTCGCCCGCTCGGGGATGGCGCGCGGACGGTTGAAGATCTCGCCTGCGAGCGTCGCGTCCGTCACCATGGACTCGTAGGCCCACTCGACGTACGGGGTCAG
Organism: Phycisphaerales bacterium; assembly: GCA_028285065.1. Classification (GTDB taxonomy): domain Bacteria; phylum Planctomycetota; class Phycisphaerae; order Phycisphaerales; family UBA1924; genus JANQQG01. The sequence goes on along the minus strand of JANQQG010000174.1, from coordinate 1,990 downwards.
ACGCAGCGGGTAGCGCTTGAGGACCCAGCCCTCGAGCTTCTGACCGTCTTCGAGCGTGTTCGTCTGGATGAAGTCGCGCTGGTGGCCCCACGTGTAGTGGAGGAACCCAGGCATGAACGCGACGTAGTCGCCCTCGTACGAGAGGAAGGCAAGCGTCTGCTGCTTCATCGCAGCAGCCTCGCGAACCTTCGCCGCGGCTCTGCGCGCCGCAGCCAAGCCCGGGAGCAGGATCGAGATCAGCAGGGCGATGATCGCGATCACCACCAGCAGCTCGATCAGCGTGAATCCGCTTCGTTTTCTCATGACTGTGTTTCCCTTCGACGAAGCTTGTCCGACTTCCGGGAGGCCGGCAGAACGCCTAGCTCTAGAAACCCGAATGAGTGCTGTTCGGACCGGGTGAGGCGCCCGCGTCCGCAGCACGAATCATCCATCTTCGTCTATGTCAGGACCCTGGAATCGATCGACCACTGGGCAGAATGCCCGTGAAACAGCGTCTCACTCGGAGGAGACCCCTCCAATATAAAGCCGGTACGCGGGTCCGTCAATCCGGTTGCAAGGCGGTTTCTACCTGCCCAAGAACGCGAAGACCGGGGGGGCAGGAGGTTCGTGAGGCCCTATCAAATGCCGATCAAGACCAGCGCGTCACGTGCCACGTCTTCTTCCCGCGACGCAGCGCGATCACGCGCCCGTGGAGTAGATCGGATTCCGTTAGGGTTCCGCCCTCTTCGGCCTTTCGTCCATTGACACTGATCGACCGCTGGGCCAGCAGCTTCCTCGCCTCGCCCTTCGAGGAGGCCAGCGTCGTTTCTGCGAGCAAGTCGGTGAGCGCCAGCCCATCCCCAGCCAGCGACGCCTTGGCGTGTTCGGAGGCCGGGGCCGCCCCGAGCACCTCGTCCAGCATCGCTTCATCGAGCGACGCCACGTCACCGCTGAAGAGCGCCCTGGCGGCGTCCTCGGCCCGGTCCCGCTCGTCGGGCCCGTGCAGGAGGGCCGTCGCCTCGCGCGCCAGCGCCCGCTGGGCCTCGCGAGCCCCCGGGTTGTCGCGCGACGCGGCCTCCAGCGCCTCGATCTCGTCCCGCTCCAGCACTGTGAACAGGCGCAAGAAGCGTCCCACGTCCTCGTCCGACGCGTTCAGCCAGAACTGGTAGTACGCGTACGCGCTCGTCCGATCCGGCGTGAGCCAGATGGCCCCCGACTCCGTCTTGCCGAACTTGCCGCCGTCCGCTTTCGTCACCAGGGGAGCTGTCAGCCCGAAGGCCGGCGCGGCGTCCGCCTCCTCGGCGCTCGCGCGCCGGATCAGGTCGGCGCCCGACAGGATGTTGCCCCACTGGTCCGACCCGCCCATCTGCAGCGTCACGCCCATCTCGCGCCACAGGTGCAGGTAGTCGTACGCCTGCAGCACCATGTAGCTGAACTCGGTGTAGCTGATCCCGTGCTCGCGCTCCTCGAGACGCGCGCGCACCGAGTCACGCTGGATCATCTGGTTCACCGAGAAGTGCTTGCCGACGTCACGCAGCACCTCGATGTATCCCAGCGGCCCCAGCCAGTCCGCGTTGTTGACAAGGCGCATCGCGTTCGGCCCGTCCTCCGACAACAGCCCCGCGAAGATCGAACGCTGGCGCGACACGTTGTGCTCGACACGGTCCGGCGTCAGCAGCATCCTCTCGGCCGTCTTCCCTGACGGATCTCCGATCAGCCCTGTCCCACCGCCGGCGACGACAACGGGCGTGTGTCCGGCCCGCTGGAAGTGGCGCAGAACCATGATCGGGACGAGGTTCCCGATCGTCAGCGAGTCGGCGGTCGGATCGAATCCGACGTAGCCGAGGCGTCCGCCCCGCGCGGAGTCCGCCGCGCCGAGGTGATCGCGGAGGTCATTCTCATCCGTGGTCTGGTGGACCAGGCCACGCCACTTGAGCTCATCGAGGAAGGCGCAGGGGTTCATGGGCACGCAGGATAGCTCCGCCACCACGCCACGCATATGGCGGAGTCC
>JANQQG010000141.1 GCA_028285065.1 Phycisphaerales bacterium | reverse complement strand
TGCGGCCCCGTGCGCCCGGACGTCCGACGACGTTGGCATCGCTCGAGGCGATCACCTCGACCATCGCCTTGGCACCGAGCCCGAACAGGCCACCGGTCTTGAATGTGCGAGTGTGCAGGATGACGGCTGCGGCGCCGAGGTCGTTCTTGACCTCGGTGAACGCATCGGCCATCGTCCGCGCGCGGTAGGTCTTCAGCTTCATGTCGCCCCGTCCGTGGGAACCATGTTCGCCCAGCGTCCTGCCAGGCCGACACGATTGTGAACAGTCGAGCCCGCGCCGTCAAGCGCGCTTACGCAACACCGGCTCGCTCGGGCTCCGCCGGCGCATCGCCGACGAGCGCGACCGACTCGACCTCTACCCCTGGGACGACCTCGTTGTACCCCAGCACACCCACAGTTGGGACGTGCGGCTCGATCAGCTGACGCACGACCGCGCGGACCGGCGGCGAGGCCAGCACGACCGGCTGGAGCCCCTTGGACGAGAGGGCCTCGAGACCCTCGACGATTCTGCCCCCGATCCGCCCTGCCACGCGCGCGGGCATCGTGATCCGCGTCGCGTCGCCGCTCCGGTCGACGTACCCGTTGATCGTGTCCTCGAGCGCAGGATCGAGCGTCACGCACGGCAGGCGCTCGACCCCCTGCTCGTCCTGCACCACGTACTGCTGACAGATCGCGCGACGCAGCGCGTTGCGGGCGTACTCGGTGAGCACGTCGGAGTCCTTGGTCTTTCCCGCCCAATCGCCGACGGCCTCGAGGATGCCCTCCAGGTCGCGGATCGGGACGCGCTCGCGCAGCAGGTTCTGGAGGACCTTCTGGAGTTCGCCCGGCTTCACCAGCGCCGGGACGGTCTCCTCGACGAGCTTGGGCGCCTTCTCGCCGACCTTGGCCAGCAGCGCGCTCACCTCGTCGCGCGTGAGCAGGTCCGGCGCGTGCGTCTTGACGACCTCCGTCAGGTGGGTCGCCAGCACGCTCGTCGGGTCCACGACGGTGTAGTTGAGTGTCTCGGCGCGGGCGCGGGCCTGCGGCTCGATCCACCAGGCCTCCAGGCCGAACGCGGGCTCCTTCGTCGGGATCCCGTCGACGCGCCCGCTGGCGATCCCAGAGTCCATGGCGAGGAGCCGATCCGGCTCGAGCTTGCCCGACGCGACGATCGAGTCGCGGATCTTGATCCGGTACGCGCTCGCCTCGATCTGCATGTTGTCACGGATCCGCACCGGCGGGAGGATGAAACCCATCTCGGCCGCGAGCTGACGCCGGATCGCGCTGATCCGGTCGAGCAGGTCCCCGCCCTGGTTGGCGTCGACGAGGCGCACCAGCCCGTAGCCGACCTCGAGCTCGAGTGTGTCAACCCCGAGCAGCGACTCTGCGGATGGAGGCTCGGCCTGCACGCGCGATGCCGCCTCGGCCTCGGCCTCCGTTGCCCCCGTGCGTTCGCGGACACGTGTTCGCCCAAGGCCGAAGGCAACGGCCCCCAGCGCGGACGCGGCCGCGAGCATCGGGAGCGTCGGGAGCGGTGTCAGCGCCAGCAGCCCGAGGAAGCCCGCGGTGATGCCAAGCCCGATCGGCTGGCTGCCGAGTTGGCCGGTCAACTCCGAGCCGAGGTCCTGCTTGGACCCCGAGCGTGTGACGATCAGCGCGGAGCTGATCGCGATCACGAAGGAGGGGATCTGGCTGGTCAGGCCGTCGCCGATCGTCAGGGTGGTGAAGACCTCGGCCGTCTGACCGGCGGGCCAGCCTCGCTCGATGGTGCCGATGGCGAACCCGCCGATGATGTTGATCAGGATGATGATGATGCCGGCGATGGCGTCGCCGCGCACGAACTTGGAAGCACCGTCCATGGACCCGAAGAAGTCGGCTTCTCGGGAGATCTCCTCGCGCCGTTGGCGTGCCTCGTTCTCTTCGATCAGCCCGGCGTTCAGATCCGCGTCGATCGCCATCTGCTTCCCGGGCATGGCGTCGAGCGTGAAGCGTGCGGCGACCTCGCTGATCCGCGTGGCGCCCTTGGTGACGACGACGAACTGCACGATCACGAGGATCATGAAGATGATGATGCCCACGACCAGCGACCCGCCGGCGACGAAGCCGCCGAATGCGCTGATGACCTGCCCGGCGACGCCCATCGCCTCCTCGGGGCTGGAGGCGTCGGCGGTCAGGATCAGGCGCGTCGAGGCGACGTTGAGGACCAAGCGCAGCAGCGTCGTCGCCAGCAGCAGCGACGGGAAGACCGAGAAGTCCAGCGGGCGCGTCATGTAGATCGTCGTCAGCAGCACGACGACCGCGAGCGCGATGTTCGAGGCGATCATCACGTCGAGCAGCCACGGCTCGAGCGGGACGAGGATCACCACGAGCAGCATCACGAACCCGACGGGCACGAACAGCGCCCGGTGCTTGGCCAGGCGCTGGAGCCACACGGGCATCGCGATCCCGGTACTGGAGGTCAGATCGCTCAAGCGATGCCCCCCCTAGCGGGTCTGGTTGTGGCGGTCCGGGTCGTCATGCCGCACGCCCCTCCATGCGGTAGACGTAGGCGAGGATCTCCGCGACGGCCTCGTAGTGCTCGGGGCTGATGGCCTGCCCGACCTCGACGTTGTGGTAGAGCGCCCGCGCGAGGGGTGGGCGCTCGATGATCGGGATGCGGTGGGCGGAGGCGATCTCCCGGATGCGCAGCGCGAGGAAGTCCGCGCCCTTGGCCAGCACGACCGGGGCACGCATCGTCTTCTCGTCGTAGCGCAGCGCGACGGCGAAGTGGGTCGGGTTGGTGACGATCACGTCGGCGCGCGGCACGTCCCGCTGGATCTGCTGAAGCAGCACCTCGCGGGCCATGCGCTGACGCCTCGCCTTGGTCTCCGCGTCGCCCTCCATGCTCTTGCGCTCGTCCTTGACCTCGTGCTTGGTCATCTTCGAGTCCTGCGTGTGCTGCCACTTCTGGTACGCGAAGTCCAGGAGCGCGATCGCGAGCATCGCCAGCAGGAGCAGCGCCGCGAGCTCGAGGACCATCCGACCCATGAGCACGAAGCTGGCAAGTGTTCCAAGACGCGCCATGGCCGCGAGCTCACCGAGGTCCGAGCCGATCACGAGTGCGGCGACGGTCACGACAACCAAGAGCTTGAGGATGTTCACGCCCGACTTGACGGCGCTGCGCAGGCCGAACAGGCGCTTCGTGCCGGAGATCGGGTTGAGCCTGTCGAACTTCGGCTCCAGCGGCTTGAGCGTGAACAGCCAGCCGACCTGCATGAACTGACCAAGCCAGGACGCGAGCAGGGCCGCGAGCCCCAGCGGCCACGACAGCGCGATCGCTCGCTTGGCGACGAGCGTCGTCGTCTCGACGACACCCGCGGGCGTGAGGGGGCCCGTCGTGTCGCTGTCGAGAACCGCCCTGGTGATCCCGGCCAGGCCCTCGAGCAGGCGACCGCCGAACATGACGATCGCGATCACGCTGACCGCCAGGACGATCACGCTGGCCAGATCCTGGCTCTTGGGGACCTGGCCCTTGCCGCGTGCTTCCTTCTTGCGCTTGGGCGTCGGGGCTTCGGTCTTCTCGCCGAGCTGTTCGGCCATCGATCAGCCCCCCGTCCCGGCCGGGGTCAGACCCAGGGCCCAATCGTGGAAGGCGTTGCACCCGGCGATGATCTCGTCGCCGACGACCTCGCCGATCGCCGCCATTGCCGCGGCAAGACCGAACAGCCCCACCATGATGCGGATCGGGAAGCCGACGCTCATGATGTTCATCTGCGGCATGGTCTTCATGATCAGCGCGGTCGCCACCGTCTCGAGCGCGATGATCCCGAGCACCGGGGTCGCGACACGCAGCGCGAGCTCGAACCCGGACGTGAGCAGACCGACGATCGTTTCCGTCGTCGGGCCGAAGTGGGCGACCTCGCCCAGCGGGACGGTCGCGAACGTCATCACGACCGAGTGGAAGAGGAAGTCGACGCCTCCGAGCATCACGAAGATCGCGAGCGCGACGTAGAGGAGCATCTGCCCGAGGACGGACGACTCCGAGTCCGTCGCCGGGTCGTAGATGCTCGCGATGCCGAGGCCGAGTTGGAAGCCCATCAGCAGGCCACCGAGCTGGATGCTGACGATCGGCATCATCGCGACCAGGCCGATCGCAACGCCGATCAGCGTCTCGCTGACGATGCCGATGCTCAGCGTGACAAGGTCCAGCGTGACGGGCGCCTGCTCGACGCCCGGGACGGCGGCGTATGCCGCGAGCGTCATCGTCACCGCGAGCAGCGCCCGCACCCGCATGGGGATCAGCGGGCTGCCGATCACCGGCGCAAACACGAACAGCCCGCCGATGCGGGCGAGCACGAGGCAGAACGGGGCGACATGATCGAGCAACGCCTCCACGGGGGCGGGGGCTCCTGCGGGCTAGAAGAGCGTGAACATGTCCGTCGCGAACGCGAGGAGCATCTCCGTGATCCACGGGACGAGAACCGCCGCGACCACGAGCATGACGACGATCTTGGGAACGAAGGTGAGTGTCTGGTCCTGGATGGACGTAACAGATTGGAACAGGCTGATCGCCAGACCGATCGCGACACCGGAGAGCAAGATGGGCCCCGCGATCTTCAGGGTCAGCAGCAGCGTCGTTTTCACGAGATCGAGGATCGTCTCGTCGTAGATCATCGAGCGTCTCCTCCTACGGGCCTGCGCCCATGGCAGCGCCCGTCGCGGCGCGAACCGCGTCCGGCGCACCAGGCGTCGAGACGCTCTCGAGCAGGCTCCCGACCACCAGCGTCCATCCATCCACGAGCACGAACAGCAACAACTTGAATGGGAGGCTGATCAGGACCGGCGGGAGCATCATCATGCCCATCGAGATCAGCAGGCTCGCGATCACGATGTCGATCACGAGGAAGGGCAGGTAGACCTTGAAGCCCATCAGGAACCCGACCTTGAGCTCGCTGAGCATGTACGCCGGGACCAGCGAGACGAGGTCGACGTCCGAGCGCGTCATCGTCGCCAGGCTGTCCTCCGAGATGTCGATCCCGCGGTAGCGCATCACCATGTACAGGCTCGACCAGTTGCCCGTCGCCTCGATCTGGTCGAACATGAAGTCGCGCATCGGCTGCGTGCCGCGAACCCACAACTCGTCGTAGTCGGTGATCTCGCCCGACCGGTACGGCGCCACGGCCTCGGAGTTGATCCGGTCGAGCGTCGGCGTCATCACCATGAGGGTCATGAAGAGCGAGAGACCCACGATGACCTGCGGGGGCGGGAGCGACTGCGTGCCGAGCGCCTGACGGAGCAGCCCGAGCACGATCACGATCCGCACGAAGCAGGTCGTCATCAGCATGAGCGACGGCGCGAGCGCGATCACCGAGAGCACGAGCAGGATGTTGATCGCCGGGCTCAGTCCGGAGCCGGCGCCCTGGTCCAGCCCACCCGCGCCACCGGGAAGCGAACGCCCGGCTCCATCGAGCACCTCGAGCGGGTTGATCCCAGCGAGCCCGGTGGGGTTGAAGCCCGCATCGGCGCCGTCGCGCGACGGACCGGCCGGCGTCACCACGCCGATCCCGTCGCCGGAGGTCGTCGCGGGCGGAACGGGCGGGCCCTGCACCTGCGCGCTCGCCGCAGAAGCGGATGCGACCAAGACAACCGCGATCACGAGGGCCAGAAGCCTCATGCCCCAAGCCCCCCTTCCATCGCGCCCAAGCGACGGCGCAGTTCGCTGACGGCTTCCGGCTCGTCGCGCACGAGGCGGGCGGGCTCCGGGCGCTGGGCGTCCAACTCCTCGAATGACCCGGGCGCCGGGAACGCGAGCGGCTCGTCGGACGCGTCGGTCTCGTCGGAGCCATCCGCCCACCGCTCGGTCAGCAGTGTTCGGAAACGCGAGGCGATCGACTCGCCCTGCTCGTCGCGCGTGCGCACAAGGAGGGATGCGACCTGCTCGGGATCGTCGAAGGTCGAGAGCGTCGAGAGCGAGGCCCCACGTCCTCGCAGGCCCGCGTGGGCATGGCTGAGCAGGATGACCCGCTGGTCAACCTTGAGGAGTACGACGCTCAGCCCGCGCGCAACGGGGTAGCGGCCCAGAACCTCCATGACGCCGGCCGGGGAAGGGCCGCCGGCTCCCATCTGCGACGCGAGCGCACCCTGGAGTCCAAAGAACTTCCGGGCCAATGCCGCTGCTGCGAGGATCACACCGAGGACCAACCCCAGCGACGCAAGCGTTCGCACGAAGGAGGGGCCGGTTGCCGCTGCGTCCGGGAGGCTGCTCTCGCCCTGCGCCCCGGTGCCCGCGGGCGCGA
>JANQQG010000122.1 GCA_028285065.1 Phycisphaerales bacterium | reverse complement strand
GGGGTGGCCTTGTCTTTGAGCTCGTGCACCAGCGTTGACGCCAGCTTCTTGCCGATCTCGGGGAGCTTGGTCAGGGCCGCTTCGTCCTCGCGGACGATCGCGCCGGCGATCTCGCCTGGCTCCACGGCCATCGCGCGCAGCGCCTTCCGCGTGCTCAGCCCTTTGACGCTCGTCAGCAGTTCGAAGAAGGCACGGTCCTCGACACTCGGGAAGCCGACCAGGCGCGGGACGAACGAGGTGCCCTGGGCGACGCCTTCCAGGTAGTGGAAGGTGCGGAGCACAATGGGCTGGCCGATCCGGTCGAGCAGGCGGGCGTGGAAGTAGGCCGGGACGAGGACCTCGTAGCCCACCTCACCGGGTGACGCATCGGCGTGGCGAGGCGCAACTCCTGCGCGTCCGTCGGCGATCCACTCCAGCACCCCGCTCAGGCGACTGATCATGCCGACAAGATACGTCGTTCGGGGCGATCCGTGCAGGGTTGCGCCCCGCGCGAGCCGAAGATTGCTCGGGTGAGTTCGCTGACGCGGGCTTGCCGCACAGTGCGCACGGAGGAGCACCCAGTGACCAGCCTTCCCCAGACCCCCACCACCCCCCCGAACGGCAGCACTCCCGGCGCGTCTGAGGCGCTCGGTGAGCCGGTGGTCGTCAAGCGTTGGAAGGGCGGGACCTCCGGGGCGTCGCTGCCCGCGACGGGGACGCTGCTGGTCGGGACCCACGCGACGATCGGTGCGATGCACGCCTGGATCGGCGCCCTCGACCCCGTGCCGGTCCCGACCGGTGCGCTGCTGGCCGACGACGCGGCGACGCTCGATGGTGACTCTGCGGGCGTGCCGGTCCTGGGGCGTTTGGCAGAACTGCCCACGTTGCACGCGCGGTACCGCTTCCGTGCGGCGCTCGTGTGCTTGCCGGGGGCTGCGCGACAGACGCGTGAGCTGGCCGTGCGCACGCTCGAGCGGCTAGACATCGAGACGCGGGTGATCCCGGCGCCGGACGAGTTCCTCGGCGGGCACGATGGGCCGCCTTCCGCGTCGTTCAGCTCCGGGGGCGTGGCTTCGACGGGGCTTGGTTGGCGGGTCGGGGCGCAGATCGACTTTGCATCGCTGATCGGGCGCACGCCGCACGAGATCGACCGTCAGGGTGTCTCGCGGGTGCTAGGCGCCAAGCGTGTGCTGATCACGGGCGCGGGCGGGAGCATCGGCTCGCACCTGGCTCGCGTGGCGGCGGCCTTCCGTCCGTCGCAGATCATCCTGATGGACCGGGCGGAGAACGCGCTGTTCGAGGTGGATCGCCAGCTCGAACGCTCGCGACCAGAGATCGCGCGTCGTGCGATTCTGCACGACGTCGTCGAGCCTGAGGCGACCAAGAGGCTGTTCGAGGAGATCCAGCCGGACGTCGTGCTGCATGCCGCGGCTCACAAGCACGTCCCGCTGATGGAGGACCACCCGGCCCACGCGGTGACGAACAACTACTTCGGGACCAAGGCGGTGCTCGACGCGGCGATCGAGGCGGGTGCCGAGCGGTTCGTGATGATCTCGAGCGACAAGGCGGTCAACCCGACGAGCGTGATGGGCGCGACGAAGCGGTTGGCGGAGCTGTACGTCCAGGGGCGTGCGCTCGAGGACAGCCCGACCGCGATGAGCATGGTCCGCTTCGGCAACGTCCTGGGGAGTGCGTGCAGCGTGCTGACGATCTGGTCCAGCCAGATCGCCGAGGGCGGTCCGGTGACGGTGACCGATCCGCGCATGACGCGGTACTTCATGACCATCCCGGAGGCTGCGGCTCTCGTGCTGCAGTCCACCACGCTCGACCCTCGCGGTGGGAGCGGGGTGTTCGTGCTGGACATGGGCGAACCGATCCCGGTGCTGGATCTGGCCGAGCGCTTCGTGCGCGCACACGGGTTCGAGCCTGAGGTTTGCGACGCCGGCGAGGCCGAGTCGGGCGAGGGTGTCGGTGCTGACACGCCGACGATGCGGATCGTCTTCAGCGGCGCGCGTCCTGGTGAGAAGATCCACGAGGAGCTCGCGTACGACGCGGAGAACCTCGAGCCGACGGGTCATCCGGGCGTGCTCGCGTGGATCCGTTCGGATGGAGCGCCGACGGATGGCGGAGCGCTCGCGAAGATGACGCAGGACTTGGGCGCGGTGCGCCTCAGCAGCGATCGCGAGAGCGTGATCAAGGCGATCCGGCGTCACGTGCCGGAGCTTCATGAGCGCGCCGACTGAGGCTGATCGCTGAATCGGTCTTTGTTTGGGTGTGTGAGCCGCCGGTGTGGGGATGGGGGTAGCATTGCTGCTTCGGCAGGGGCCGCTTGTGAGCGACCCGCCGGGTGGGGCCGCGAGGGACCACGAATGCAGGCAACGCAGGACATGGATCGGTACCTGTCGCAGGCTCGGCGCGTTTGCGCGGACGCGTCGGGTGTTGTGCGCGACATGGAGCGTGAGTGCCGCGACTGTCGCACGCTGCGCGAGGCGGAGAACCGTCTCGATCTCGTGCAGGCGGTGACCGGGCGCAGCGGGCTGGACAAGACGCTCGAGAACGCCCACGAGTTGCTGTCGAAGATCGAGGACGCGACGGGTGAGGCCGAGCGTCTGGCGTCAACCGGCGCCGTGGTGGTCGTTGCGACGGAGCCGCGACCGGGTGCTGGTGGGGCGTAGGCGCCCGACGCCGCGGCTCTGGGGGAATTCGGCGGAACTTCGCCTGTATGTTCGCAGCCGGTCCGCTTCTTCAGAGGACGTTGTCCAATCCCTTTGCCCTCCGCCACGCGGCGATCTGCCCTGCGTGCGCACCCTCGTGCCAAGTCAGGAGAAAGCACACCGCGTCTCGGATCGTCGGAGCGAAAGCGCGCATCTGGAAGCGTTCGGGCGTTGGCTGGTCGAGCAGTTCCTCGGTGGCTCCGCGTAGGCCGCGCGCGAGTGTGTCATGCAGATCGTCGAATCTGCCGAGCAGTTCCTGTTTCTGTGGGTAGTGACTCTGTTCATGGTCGACTGTGGACCCGCGATCGAACAGGTCGAGCCACTCTTGCTCGAGCATCGTGTCGAGGCCGAGCATCGTTCCCGCGTAGCCGAGAATCACCGTCAGGTGGCCGATCTGCCATGCGGGGTGGTTCGTCAAGGTCCCGGCGGCATCGCACATCTTCTCGGGCGAGATGTCGGCAACCAGATCATGAACGTAACGGCGGTTGAACTCGAGCGTGTGGAGCGTCGGCCCGACTGCCATGGTCATCCTTCCGGGTTGAGGGTCCGCGGGTCGAACGGACTACCCGCGCCGGTCTCGGCGTAGCTCTTGAGGCTATTGAGGTAACAGCCCCAGTTGAAGTTGTAGCGTCCGTACTCCTCCGTGCTCAACTCTCTGGCGTACTCCTGCCGGAACAGCAGCATGGACCCAGGGGCGCGTGGCTGGATGTCGAATCGGAAGGTGCTCCCTTCCCATGGCTCATGCCCCCCGATGCAGGTCCACTCGACGTGCTTCGCTTCCTCGAGTGACGTGATGCGCATGACCGGGGTGAAGATTGGGATGAAGGTGAAGCGGACGAGCCCACCGGCGCTTGTATCCGCATCGACCTGGGTGCTCCACCAACCGGCAAGTCCGCTTTCGGAGACCAGCGCGTCGTACACAGCTGAACAGCCGGCTCGGACATCTACTGTGTGCAGGATCGTCTTCATGGGTTACTCTCTGAGTCGCATGTCCTTGTCGGTATCTTGTCCGTGCAGTTGTCGGTGGTTTTCTGTCGGACGCGTCCGCCTGCCTAGCCTTGGCCCATGCCAACCTCCACCCTCCGTGTCCGCAAGCTCAACCCCGAGGCCGCGCTGCCGGCGTATCAGACCGAGCTGGCGGCCGGGCTCGACCTGAGCGCCTGCCTGCCCGACGGCGTCGGCGTTGTGTTGGAACCGGGGTCGATCGTCGTCATCCCGACGGGGCTGGCCATCGCGATCGAGCCGGGGTTCGAGGGGCAGGTCCGTCCGCGCTCAGGACTTGCGACCAAGCACGGGGTCACTGTGCCCAACGCACCGGGCACGATCGACGCGGACTACCGGGGTGAGCTGCGCGTCGCGCTGATCAACCTTGGGACGGACATGTACGAGGTGCGCCACGGGATGCGCGTCGCCCAGCTCGTCATCGCCCCGATCTCGCACGCGACGATCGCGGAGGTCGAGGAGTTGGACGAGACCGCGCGCGGGAGCGGGGGGTTCGGAAGCACGGGGGGGCACTGAGCTCGCTCGGGTCCCTACGATGATGTTCCGGCACGCTCGCCCCACTTGGGCGCGTCGATCCGGTGCGGTGGCCGAGCGGTTGAAGGCGACGCACTTGAAATGCGTTAGGCCCGTAAGGGTCTCGGGGGTTCGAATCCCTCCCGCACCGCTTCCTTCATCAGGTGACCGATGGCGAACTTGCTCGCCAGCTGGATCACCAGCAGCCGAGATCCCGAACGGGCCCAGTGCCGCACGCGGCACGTGGGCCTTGTGTTTGCGCTGAGAGGCGCCCAGGGCCCTAGCGCCCGAGCACTACCTCCACGAGCGACACATCGTCGTCGAAGGACTCGCGTCCCGTCCGATCGCGCACAGCGTCGATGATCCCCTTGTGCGAGCATCCCGGTGAGTCCTTCAGCTCCGCGATCATCGATTCGAAGGTACCGAGCCCCACGAGTGATCCGTTCGGCATCGTCGCCTCGAACGGCCCGTCGGAGAACAGGAACAGGCGCGATCCCTCATCGAGCGAGGCGGTCGAGGTTGAGTAGGTGGTGTCCGCGAGCACGCCGATCGGGAGGTCCGACTCATGCAGGTGGCGCGTGCCATCGGGCCCGAGCACGAGCGCCGGGTGGTGCCCGGCGCAGGCGTAGCGCACCTGACGTGACCCGGCGTCGAAGATTCCCAGCCAGACGGTGGCCATCCTGCCATCCTGCTCGTCCATCTGGAAGGCTCGGTTGATCGATGTCAGCAGCGCGCCCGGGTCCCGGTCCAGCCCGCCGTACAGGAGGTGCTGGCGGATGCTGCTGCCGATGGAGACGGCCAGGAGCGACGCGGCGACGCCGTGCCCGGTGACATCGAGGAGGAAGGTCGCGAGTCGTCTGTCGTCCAGTCGGACACAGCCGATGAAGTCCCCGCCGAGTTCGGAGCTGGGCACGAAGGTTGAGCATGCGCGGAGGCCGGGCAGCTCGATCTCGCCGGGCAGGAGCGACTCGACGTAGTGGGCTGCGTTGCGCAGCTCGAGGTCGAGGCGGTCCTTGGTCTCCAGGAGTGTGTTCTTGGTCTCGATGAGCTCGCGCTGTGTGCTGATCACGTCCATGAGGCCGAGCTCGTGCTCGGCGATGGCGGCGAGTTCCGCGAACGCGCCGTGGGGGAAGTCATCCGGCGCTCGGGGCGACCTGTCCGCGATGCAGAGCGTCCCGATGTTGTGCCCGCCGGGTCCGCGCAACGGGTGGCCCGCGTAGAAGCGGATGTGCGGGTCCCCGGTCACCATCGGGTTGTCGTGGAAGCGCTCGTCGGCTCGGGCGTCGGGGATCACCAGCGGCGTGTCTTGCAGGATCGTGTGCCCGCAGAACGAGACCGATCGCTTCGACTCCTCGGGCTCGAGCCCGCATTTGGCCTTGAACCACTGTCGGTCCCCGTCCAGCAGCGCGATGTACGCGATCGGAACGTCGAACAGGTGCGTCGCAAGGCGCGCGATGCGGTCGAACCGCTCCTCGGGTGGCGTGTCGAGGAGTTTGAGCGCACGAAGCTCGATGAGGCGCTGCGACTCATCGTCGGGGATGGCGGGTGCGATCACGTCGTGTCTCCTCCGCGGCGACTCCGAGCGCGCCGCGCGCCCTGGGCCGAGAGCCTACATGGCGTTGGGTCGGTCGTACACGCCCCCCCCACGAGGAGTCGTTGTCGGTTTGTACCGACTCGACTGGGCGATCAACCGGCGGGCGGGCCCGGATGTTCCCGCCGCTTCACGTCCGCGCGTGTGATCGGGCCGGGACGCTACTTCCCGTGCGCGTCGACCCCCGTCCGCTCGCTCGGCGGGCTGAACAGGTCGAGCACGACGCTGGTCTCGAGCGCCTCGGCCGCGTGTGGAACGTTGGAGGGGAGGTGCAGGACCTCGCCGGCGCCGAGGACGAGTACCTCGCTCTCGTCGCCCGAGCCGACGACGAAACGCATCCTCCCGCTCAGCACCACGGCGAACTGCTCGTTCTCATGCTGATGCGACGGCACCATGAAGCCCTCGTGCAGCGTGACATGGGCGAGCATCATCCGCTCGCCCACGATCCGACGCCGATCGATCAGCTCCATCGGGTGCTCGACCTCGAGATCCGCCCACCTGGAAACGCTCGCTCGCGCCATCGCCATGAGATCGCCTCCTGTTCCGCCCCTCCCCCCCTTCCCGTCCGTCACCCCGTGCCGTGTAGCCACCCCATGTCGGACGCATCGTGCTCTGCGCCGTCGGGTGTGCGCACGATGCAGCCGGCGCCCGTGAGCACGCGCCCGATGCGGGTCACGGGTGTGTCATCTGGACCGAGCGCGTCCGGGACGGTTGTGTCCGGTCGCGCTGTGAAGCAGAGTTCGTAGTCCTCCCCATCGCCGAGGGCCGCCCGCCAGTCGCAACCCTCGTGGGTCGGGACGCGGGCGGCGTCGAGCTCGATGCGCACGCCGGAGGCCCTCGCGATTCGTGAGGCGTCCAGGCCGAGCCCGTCGGAGACGTCGAGCATCGCACCGAGTTCATCGCCGAGCGCCTCGCAGAGCGCGACTCCCTCGGCCACCCGTGGCTGGACCCGCAGGTGGCGCTCGCTTGCGAGCGATCCGCCCAGGCGTCCGGTGACGTAGACGTCGTCGCCGGGGCGTGCCTCGGTGCGCAGGACGGGGCCGCGCGCCTGGTGTGGTGAGCCGCCGACGGTGACCGTCAGGACGAGCGGCGATGCGTCCCCTTCAGGACCGGGCGCTGCCGTCGCGATGTCGCCGCCGACGAGCGGACAGTTCCAGTGGCTGGCCCAATGGGCCATGCGATCGAAGAGCTCGTCGGGGTCGATCTGGGTGGCGTCGTGGGGGAGGAGTGCGGTGGCGAGGGCCCAGTCGGGGGTGCCGCCCATGGCCGCGATGTCGCTGACGGAGCGTCCGATGCTCTTGCGTGCGATCAGGTCGACGGGTGTGGACGGCTCGTAGTGGCATCGCTCGACCAGGTGGTCGACGGTGAGAAGGACGGTGTGGGCGCCATGGCGGACGACTGCGCAGTCGTCTCCCGGGCCGACCAGGACGTGCTCGAACGTCTTGTGCAGCCCGGCGCTGCGCGCGAAGATGTGCCCGAGCAGTTCCGTTTCCTTCGTCACGCTGTCAGCGTACCCGCGCCGATGCGGATCGAGTCCAGGGGACGCTCGTATGGCCGATGAAACCGGGCGCGGGCGTCTCGGAAGAAGGCGCCTTGTGGGGGTTCGTTGGGGCGGGTGTCCTCAGGGGCCGGGGAGGTTGGCCAAGGGGGTGGGGGGACAAGCCACGGCCCAGGGAGCGGGCCACCAGGGGAGCAGTCAGATGAAGCAGCAGCGCATCGCAGTCACCGTCGCCCTGATCGGGGCGGCACTCGCGGCGACCGCCCTGACCGGGTGCGTCTCGTCGATCCGTCTGGGCAACACCGTCGCGCCGTCTGACGCCGAGTACAAGCGCGCGGTGGATGTCGTGCTGATCGACGACGAGATCCGGAGCGGTACGTTCGAGTGGGTCGTCGCGGGCGACGACGCGCGCCCGGTTGCGGAGACGGTCCGCAAGCAGCTCCGCAAAGCGGGCTGGAAGACCGAGCGTTTGAGCTTCGATCGAGACGCGGCCGACATGCGGTTCACGCGCGACAACCGCGTGTGCGAGGTCTCGATCCGCACGGAGGCGCGTCCTGATCTGGACGCCGAGAGCGCGATCACGGCTATCGTCGAGTTCGCCACCAAGGAGGGACGCCCGGGCGGCCCGGACGAATCGGGCATCTACTAGCGGCTGAGGCTAGGTCGCGCTCGCGGGCACCTGATCGAGCAGCTGGTTGAAGGCGAACGCCTTGCGCGACTTCCACGACGCGCGGTGGTACGCGTCGCTGGCGAGCAGCGGGAGCGTGGTCGTCGCCTCGCCGAAGACCATCTGCTCGTGCACGACGTCGACCTTGCCCCAGCTGCACGCCTCGCGGAGCGTCGAGCCGGAGAGGGCGCCGTCGCGTGAGTCGGCGACGGTGAGCTGGATCGCGTACTTGTGCATCGAGGCGTGCACGCCCTCGGGCGCCTCGCCGGACTCGACGAGCAGGTCGGCAGCCACGACGATGTCCTGCGCGAAGTTCTTCGGCACGCCCCCGCCGATCATGAGCAGGCCGGTGTCGGGGGCGGCCATCTTCAGGCGCGTGATCTCGGTGAAGTCCTTGCCGGAGTCGATGGCGACGTGGGCGTCGGGGCGTGTGACCTGGTGCATGACGATGCCGAAACCGGCCGAGCAGTCGCTGAACGCCGGGCAGAAGATCGGCACGCCCTTGCGGTGGGCGCTGAGCACGAACGACTCGGCGTCGGGGTGGCGCTCTTCGAGGTAGCGGCCCATCTCGGCGACCAGCTGGCGCGAGGAGTACGCCCCGGGGGCGAGCGAGTCGAAGATCTGGCGCGTGGTCTCGTCGCAGGCGCGGAGCTCGTCCTCGTCGATGTACGTGTCGTAGATCCGGTCGATCATCATCTCACGGAGCGCGTTGTCGTCGACGACTGGCGCCTCCGGGGAGCCCGGGGCCTTGTAGTGGCGGTAGCCGAGGCCCTCGAAGAAGTCCTGGTCGACCACCACGGCCCCGGTCGAGACGATCGCGTCGACCATATTGTTCTCGACGAGCGAGATCAGCGTCTTCTTCAGGCCGGCCGAGACGAGCGAGCCGGCGAGCGTGAGGATCACGGCGCAGCCCGTGTCGGCGAGCATGCGGTCGTAGATATCAGCGGCCTGCGCGAGGTTGCGTGCCTGGAAGGCCATGTCGCGGTAGGCGTCGATGACCGGACGCGCATCGAACGACGCGGGATCGACGTGGACGATCGGCTCGCTCAGGAGCTCTTGCTTCGTGGGAGTGTTCGCCATCGGTCGTCTCCGGTTTGCTTCCGGTGGTGGGGGGCGGTGGGGTGTGGGGTCATTCTTCGAGGTAGGTGTAGCCGTCGAGGCCGTCTTCGTAGAAGCGCAGGAGGCTCTTGGCTTCGGGCACGGTCAGGATCGATCGGCGCACGCCCTCTTCGAGGTTGCGCCTCAGCACGCGTCGCAGCTCGCGGTGGTCGAACTGCACGTAGCCGAGCACCTCGCTGACGGTGTCGCCCTCGACGACGTCGTCCAGACGCCACGCGCCGGACTCATCGAGGCTGACGTGCACGGCATGCGTGTCACCGAAGAGGTTGTGCAGGTCTCCGAGGATCTCCTGGTACGCGCCGAGCAGGAAGATGCCCAGGTCGTACGACTCGCCCTCGCGAAGCTCGTGCAGGTCCAGGAGGCGCGCCGGGCCTTCGGGGCCGACGAAGCGATCCATCTTGCCGTCGGAGTCGCAGGTGATGTCCGCGAGCACGGCCTTGCGGGTCGGGCGTTCGTCGAGGCGGCTGATCGGGCAGATCGGGAAGAGTTGGTCGATCGCCCAGTGGTCGGGCAGCGACTGGAAGAGGCTGAAGTTGCAGAAGCAGATGTCGGAGAGGTCTCGCTCGAGGCGTTCGAGTTCCTCGGTCTTGCGCTCCGGGTGGCGACGCAGACGGGTCAGGACCGTCGCGCCGACGGCGCGGAACATCTGCTCGACGGCCGCGCGCATGGGCAGGGTCATGTAGCCGAGCCCGAAGAGGCTCATCGCCTCCTCGCGTGCCTGCTGGGCGTCGTGGTAGACCTCGAGGAGGTTCGGGCTTCCGGCGGAGGCGTCCCAGGCCTCGAGCAGATCGAAGACGGGCTGGGGCGTCTCGGACTCGCCCTCCCTGGCGATCAGCGCCTTGATCTCGTCGTAGCTGGTGTGGGCGTCGAAGGTCATCGAGCCGAGCACGTCCACGACGAGCACGCTGGCGTGGGCGACCATCGCGCGCCCGGACTCGGAGAGGATCCGGGGGTGGGCGACGCCCGCGTCGTCGCAGCCCGCCTGGACGCGGCTGACGACGTCTATCGCGTACTCCGCGACGGTGTAGTTGATCGAGGAGTCGGTGGCGGTTTGTGTGCCGTCGTAGTCGACGCCCATCCCGCCTCCGACGTCGATGGTGTCGAGGGGTGCGCCGAGCTTGACCAGTTCGGTGTAGAAGTGGGTGAGCTCGCCGACGAGCGCCTTGACGCGTCGGATGTCACCGAGCTGGCTGCCGACGTGCGCGTGGATCATGCGCAGGCAGTCGAGCATGCCGGCCTCGCGGAGGAAATCGACGGAGGCGATCGCTTCGGAGGCGACGAGGCCGAACTTGCCGCGTAGGCCGGCGGACTCGTCCCAGCGGCTGAGTCCTCGCGTGGAGAGCTTGAGGCGGAGGCCGAGGCGCGGGCGGACGCCGTAGCGCTTGGCGATCTCGACGAGCATGCGCAGCTCGCTGGTCCGCTCGACGACGGGGATGATGTGACGCCCGAGCTTGGCGGCCAGTACGACGGTCTCGAGGTACTCGGCGTCCTTGAACCCGTTGCAGACGATCGGCATGTCGTCGTGCCCGACGGTCAGGCCCAGCACTGCGAGCAGCTCGGGCTTTGACCCCGCCTCGAGCCCGAAGCCGAGCCGCGCTCCGTGGTCACGGACTTCTTCACAGAGCTGGCGTTGCTGGTTGACCTTGATCGGGTAGATGCAGGCGTAGGAGCCGTCGTACCCGCACTCGTCGATGGCGTTGTCGAAGGCGCCGCGGATCTCGTCGAGTCGTGCGCCGAGGACGTCGCTGAAGCGGAGGAGGACGGGTGTGCCGATCCCGCGTTCGCGGAGCCCGCCGATCACGTCGTGGAGGTCGATCTCGCGCTCGGGGGAACGGTCTGGGCGGACGACCATGTGCCCGGCATCGTTGACGCCGAAGAGGCCCTTGCCCCATCGGTTCATGGCGTACAGCTCGGTCGAGTCGTGCGTGGTCCAGGCGGGTCCGGGCGTGCGCCCGTTGGGCGCGGCCTCGCGGGTTGTCTTGCCCGCTCCCTCCCCCGTCTGCGATGGCGCGCCGGCGAGCGGCGCCGCCTCAGACACCTGCCATCGCCTCGCCGAGCACCCGCTCGGCGTACTCGTTCATCGAATCACGCAGCTGCTCGAACGAGTCGAGCACGTAGAGGATCGGCTGGTAGTGGTCGATCTCGAACGGGGTGTCGCAGACCCGGTCCATGTCGAACGGGCGACGGTCGACGTCCGCGGACGTCAGCGCGTGGTCGGACTCGCCGACGGAGGAGATCAGCCCCGAGCCGTACAGCTTGATGCGGTTGTCCTCGCGGATCAGGCCGAACTCGACGGTGAACCAGAACAGGCGACCGAGGCGCTCGATGTGGTATGGGTCTTCGCACAAGAGCGCGGCCTTGCCGTACGTCTGCAGGAACTCGGCGAACACCGGGTCCGCGTGGAGCGGCACGTGCCCGAAGATGTCGTGGAAGATGTCGGGTTCGGGTAGGTAGTCGAGCAGTTCCTTCGGCCGGATCGTGATCGTCGTCGGGAACTCGCGACGAGCGAGGCACGCGAAGAACGCCTTGGCGGGCAGGTATCCGGGTACGGCGCGGCTCTGCCACCCGGTGAGTCGCGCGAGGTTTCCGTTGATCGATGCGAGTTCGGGGACGCGGTCGGAGGGCAGGCCGATCGCTTCGAGCCCGGAGAGGAACACGTCGGAGGCGTGCTCCTGGAGGTAACCGATCTGCTGTGCGTACATCGTCCGCCACACCTCGTGGTTCTCTTCGGTGTAGCGGTCGTAGTGCTGGGTGACGTAGAACTTCGTCGCGTCGATGTCGGCGGCGGGGAGGGCGGGCGCAGCGTCGGCCGCGGCCTGCGCGAGGCGGCTCTCGTCGTTGTCGATGATGTCGTTGTAGCGAATGTCCTTGCGCATCGAGCACCTCCGGTTCCGTGGCGGTCCCGCCGGCCGGCGAGTGCCGACCGGGGTGGGACAATGAGCACTCGGCCCCGAGCCCGGTTCGGGCGGGCCTTCCTGCCTTCGAATGGTACGCGCGAGATTCCCCTGATTTTGGAACCGGGCGTCGCTCGGCGGCTCCAAATGGGGGCCGGGTCGTTGTTGGATCGAGGGATCCGCTGGACCCGGCGGATCGGATACCATCCCCGACCGTGATCTGGAGCCCCCGAGCATCCCGGCGTTCGCTCTCGGCCCTCGCACTCGGTGCGTTGGCTGTGGGCACGACAGCCCCGATGGGTGGGTGCGAGGCCGCGGCCGGCGCGTATGCCGCGGATCGCGCCGTGGCGGCTGCCCAGGTCGCTGCGATCATGACCGTCGAGGCGGCCGAGGCGCTCGCGTACGCCGTCGTGGGTCAAGACCCCCCTCCGGATCCCGAACTGACGCTCGACCAGGGACGCGACCTTCTCGTTGACCTCGCCAATGGCAAGGACCCGAGCAAGCTCACGCCCCAGGAGCGGCGCTTCCTCGGCAAGGCGCTCGCGGCCGCCGAGGAGCGAGAGCGCAAGCGCGACGACGACTGATCCGAGTCCTATGCGATGCGGTTGGGCGCCTCGCGCCCGTCGAGGATCGCCGATGCGTTCTCGAGCGCCATCTGTGTCATCATCGAGCGGTACGCACGCTCCGCGCTGCCGATGTGTGGCGTCAGGATCACGTTGTCTAGTGCCGCCATTTCCGACGAGACCCTCGGCTCGAACTCGTGCACGTCCAAGCCCGCTCCCCAGATCCGGCGTTCACGGAGCGCCTGGATCAGGGGTGCTTCCTCGACGACGGGCCCGCGCGCGGTGTTGACCAGGATCGACTCGGGCTTCATCAGCGCCAGGCGCTCCGCGTTGATCAGGTGGCGCGTCTGCTCCGTCAGCGGCGTGTGGATGCTCACCACGTCCGCGCGCGACAGCCCCTCGTCCAGGCTCACGCGTGTGCCCGCGAGGGGCGCGAGCTCGAAGTCCCAGTGTCGCGATCGAGCGACGTAGTCGATCTTCATCCCGAACCCCAGCCCGCGGAGCGCCACGGCTCGGCCGATGCGTCCCGCACCGACGATCAGCAGACGCTGGCCCGTCAGGTGCACGCCCATCCAGTCGGCCATGCCCAGCGGCCCGCCCTCGGCGTACGCCGGCGAGCGCGCGAACTTGTCCGCTTCCACCAGCCGACGCGCAACGCCCAGGATCAGCGCCCAGGCGATGTTGGCCGTCCCTTCGGTGACCGCGTCCGGGGTGTTGGTCACGACGACGTTGCGCTCTCGGCAGGCGTCGAGGTCGATGTTCTCGAACCCGACGGCGTAGTTGCAGACGGCGCGGAGCGACGGGCCGGCGGCATCGAGCAGCTCCGCGTCCACCTTGTCGTGGTACATGCTGACGATCACCGATGCGCCGTGCACGAAGTCGAGCAGCTCCGCGCGGCTCATCCGCTCGTCCGGCGCCATGCGCACCTCGGCGCCCTGGACACCCTCACCACCGGGCGTGACCTTGCGGGTGATACAGACGAGGGGGGTGTCTACGCCCACAGGCTTCCTCCGAACGCCCGACGGGCGGTGCCCTCGTCGATTGCTTGCTCGATCGCGATCGCTTCGTGCTCGTCCATCGCGCGCCGGCGCCGGCGCGTGGCCGCCTGGATGCTGTCGCTTGGGTCGGCGCGGACGACGGGCGCATCGGAGCCGAAGACCAAACCCGGTCCGGCGAGGTTGCCCGGCTCGCACCCTGCGTCGACCAGCTCGCGCAGGGGGAGGACTCGATCGAGTCGCCCGCCGACGTGTTGGCGCAGCGCCTCGATGTCCGCCAGCAGGTGGCACGGCTGGACGCTGGCGACGACGCCGAGCTGAACGAACCGAGCGACGTCACGCTCGTCGATCAGCTCCGCGTGCTCGATGCGCTGGCCGGGCACGCTCGGGCGCACGCGCTCGATCGCGTCGAGCACACAGCGGACGGCACCGTCGCCGATCGCGTGGCAGGCGAGGTGGATGCCCCGCGACTCGCACACGCGGTACGCGCGGTCCAGGTCGGCGCTCGTGAGCATCTGCTGGCCGCGCTCCATGCCGGCGATCGGGTCGGAATAGGGCTGGAGCATCAGGGCGGTGCGGCTGTTGAGCGTGCCGTCGACGAAGACCTTCCCGCCGACGAGTCGTACTCGCTCGGCCCGCACTTCGGGGAATGCGCCCGATTCGAGCTCCTGCCACGGTGCGTAGAGCGCGACTCGCAGGGCGAGTTCGCCTGAGGCCTCGAGGTCCACGAGCGCCTCGGCCAGCCACGCCGGGGCGTGCATGTCGTGGACCTCGTGGTAGCCGAGGGACGCCAGGGAGGCTGCGCCCAGGCGTGCGAACTCGCGTCGTGTCTGCTGGTCCGGCTCGGGCGCGGCGCGCCAGACGGCGTGGGCCGCGTCCTCGAGCAGGAGCCCTGTCGGTTCGCCCGTTCGCTCGTCCTGCACAACCAGCCCGTTGGCCCCGACCGCGACGCCGGGCGCGAGGCCGGCGGCCTGCAGGGCCGCGCTGTTGGCGCACGCCGCGTGCAGGTCGAACGACATCAGGACGCAGGGGTGATCCGGGCAGGCTCGGTCCATCTCCTCGATGGTGGGCCAGCGCTGTTCACTCCATCCGGCGACGCGTGCCCCCACGCCTCGCACCCAACCCGCGCCGTCGCGCGAGGCCGCGCCGAGCGTGTCGAGGCAGCACTCGATCCCGGTACAGGCGGCCAGGTCCGGCATGGACAGCCACTCGCCGAGCGCACCCACATGCGCGTGCGCTTCGGTCATCACCGGTTGGGCATCCTCATGCATCGGTCTCTAGCCCGAACAGCACGTCGCCTGCCGCTTGGGCGGCCTCGGCGTCTTGCGCAACCATGCCGAAGGAGAGGCGGACCACGCCGAATCGCGCCCGCACATCGACTCCGTAGGGGTCGACGCCAACGGCGACGGGGTCGGCGACGTGGACGCCCCGGATCGCCTCGCACGCCCTTCGGATTGCCTCGGGGTGGGCGTTGAAGCGTCGGAGGACGCCGGACTCGTTGCGTCCGATCGGGTTGGGCGGGAGGCAGTCGAGGCCCGGGACGACGTTCTGGCCGAACTTGGCGCTGTCGACGCGTGCGCGCAGCCAGTGGGCGTGGTCTGGGGCGCCGTGGTAGGCGAGCCAGCGGTCGCATGCTGCGTCCGCTTCTTCGGTGGTCTCGACGCCCTCGAGGAGGTACTGGACCTCCGGCTCCCCCTCTTCCGGGGCGAAGAGGACGCACTCGCTCGCGCCCACTGCCTGTTTGTCGACGGAGAGGATCAGCGATCCTCCTTCGGGGAGGGCGACGAACCGCACACGGAGGGCTCGGCCGTCGGAGACGAGCGAGCCGCGGTGGTGTGTCCGGGCGAGGCGTCGGGCGCTGTGTGCTTGGTCTGTTGCTTCCATCGGGGCCATTGTGGGCGCGACGGGGCCTGTCAACAACCGCCAAGGGGGCCGAGCGGCGCAAAAGAAGACGCGGGGACGCCTGTGGCGTCCCCGCGTCGATCGTGGCGCTGTTTCTTCAAAGACCCGGGCCGAGCGGCCCAGGAACCCCGTTTGGGTCAGACCTTCCGGGCGCGACGCGTCGTGCGACGACGCGGGGTCGCCTTGCGCCGGCTGGTCGCCTTCTTGCGGGTCGCCTTCTTGCGGGTTGCCTTCTTACGGGTGGCCTTCTTCCGCGTGGTCTTCTTGGCGGCCTTCTTGCGGGTCGCCTTCTTGCGGGTGGCCTTCTTCCGTGTGGTCTTCTTGGCGGCCTTCTTGCGGGTCGCCTTCTTGCGGGTTGCCTTCTTGCGGGTGGCCTTCTTCCGCGTGGTCTTCTTGGCGGCCTTCTTGCGGGTCGCCTTCTTGCGGGTCGCCTTCTTCCGCGTGGTCTTCTTGGCCGTCTTCTTCGCGGCCTTCCTTCTGGTCTTCTTCTTGGCCATCGATTGTTCTCCTGGACTCGATCGGAGCCTCTGGTATGGCGGCGGCTGTGCGCCACGTTCGATGCGGTGCCGCCGCTTCGTCGTTGGTGTCTATCGGAAGCGGCTCGTGAACGGCTTGAGCAAACTTTGCGCTCTGCGCGGGCTGAGCACAAGCCGATGCGCGCGCACGGGGTGTGCGCACCACCTGTCGTGGCGCGTCGTGCGCCGACTTGGCGCATGCAATCGACAGGGCGCATGAAGCGCGATCTCGCGCGCAGAATCGGTGCGCACGACCCGTCAGGTGCGTTTCTCGTCGTATGCGGACCTCGCCACGTTCGCGCAAGATCGTCGCGCGTTCGCGTCGTTTCCCTGCGCGTTCGCTACAAGTCGGTGTGCGGACGCGCGGATCACGTCACTGGGTCGTTTGACGCATCGGGTGCGCCGTCGACCGGACGTGTCGGGTCCAGAACATCCTCGTCCGCGTCGTCCGGAACCATGCCCGGCAGTGGCGGAAGCTCGTCGATGTCGTCTGGATCTTTTTCTTCATCCGACGGCGTCGTCTCCGCTTCGATGACGGGTGCGCGC
Organism: Phycisphaerales bacterium; assembly: GCA_028285065.1. Classification (GTDB taxonomy): domain Bacteria; phylum Planctomycetota; class Phycisphaerae; order Phycisphaerales; family UBA1924; genus JANQQG01. The sequence goes on along the minus strand of JANQQG010000122.1, from coordinate 288 downwards.
GCCGTTTCCGTCTCGAAGATCGAACCGAAGCTCGACCCGTTGACGGCGTTGTACAGATCCGTCGCGTTCTCGTCGGACAGCATCACAGGCACACGCGCACGGACGATGCCGTTCCACGGGTTGTACCAGAAGCCAGCGGTGTCGGCGTTGATCGTCATCCGTGTCAGCGGGTGCTCGAGCTCTTGCTCCTGCTCCTGCGCGGACGCCATCTCGACCCACGGGTGCGACGGCGCGACGAGCGTGTTGCGCGGCGGGCGCCCGCTGAACCACTCCGGAGAGATCGTGACG
>JANQQG010000116.1 GCA_028285065.1 Phycisphaerales bacterium | reverse complement strand
CCGTCTCGGCGCTCTCCGAGACCGTGAGCGTGACGGTGCCGCTGAGCCCAACGAACGCGGCCCAGGGGTCCTTGGACGTGTCGACGGGGACGCCGTTGACGGCGAGGAGGTAGTCGCCCTCATTCACGTCGACGCCCGGAGCACCCAGCGGCGAACGCGCGTCGGCGTCGTGCACGCCGCCTGTGAAGATCTTCGAGATGCGGTAGGCGTCCGCCTCTTCGTCGAGCTCGTAGTCTGCGCCGAGCAGGCCGGTGGGCGTCGTGGGCTGGCCCTCGACGTCGCCGCCCCAGTAGTAGGCGTGGCCGACGTTGAGCTCCGCGATCATCTCACCGATGATGAAGCTGACGTCCTCGCGGTTGGCGGCATCGGCGAGCATCGCGCCGTACTGCTCGCGGACGGCGTCCCAATCGACGCCGTGCATGTTCTCGACGTAGAGGTAGTCGCGGTGCCTGCGCCAAGCGTCGGTGAAGATCTGCTCCCACTCGGCGCGGGGCTCGACCATCACTCCCATGGCGTTGGTCGGGACGCGGTCTTCCATCTTCTGACCGGGCGAGGTGCCGATCACGCCCATCGCGCCGCCCTTCATGACCAACGCCTTCTTGCCGTCGGCGGTCAGCTCGTACCCGCCGACACCCGCGAGGACGGTCTTTTCTTCGGGGTCGTCGGCGCTGGGATCGAAGTGCTTGAGATCGGGAGCGCCGCCCTCGACCTTGGCGCGGATGAACAGGAGCGCGCCGCCGTCGGCGACGCTGAGCCCGCCGAGGCGTCCCTTGCTGATCGGGAGGGGGAAGGCGCGTGCCTCGAGGCCGGCGACGTCGATCTCGATCACCTCGTCCTCGGCCTCCTCGGCGTCCGCATCCTCGTCGGCGTCCTCACCGTTCCCATCACCCTCGGCTTCATCGGCGTCCTCGTCGCCTTCTTCGGCGTCCTCCCCTTCGTCCTCCTCAGGCTCCTTCGGGGTCTCCTCGTCACTCTCTGCGAGCAGCGGGGACTCAACATCGGCGCGCAGCGGCGCGGCGAGGATGCGATCGACGCCTGCGTAAACGAACGTGCTCCCCGGGTCCTCGTAGATGGGGGCCGTGAAGTCCATTGCGGAGACGTAGTAGAGGAAGTCGCCGGTGCGATCGAATGCGGGGTCGGTCGCGTCGAACATGACGGACGTGGCGCGAGACATCTCGCCTGACTCCCTTTCGTAGAGCCAGATGCTCGAGTTCATCGAGCGCTCGTCGGTCATCGAGATCGCGATCCAGCCGGAGTCGTGCGACCAGCTGAACGAGACAGGGTTGGCCCACGGGTCGGTCGTGATGACCTCGACATCGCCGGCCTCGACGTCGGCGAGGTAGACGTCGCCGGCGTGGTCGAAGAAGGCGATCAGTTCGGAGTCGGGCGACCAAGACGGGCCGAGCAGGTGACGCCCGGAGATGTCAGAGATGCGCCGGGCCTCGGAGCCGTCGGTCGCCGAGATGTAGAGGTTGTACTCCCCGTTCTCGTCGGAGAAGTAGGCGATGTGGTTGGCGTCGGGGCTCATGACGGGCGAGCGCTCGGCGACACCGCTGGTGCGCGTCAGGTTGCGGCTCGAGCCCTCGCTGGCGGGCAGGTCCCAGATGTCACCGCGCCCCTCAACGAGCACGCGCTTGCCGGTCGGGCTGACGCGGCGCGACTGGATGAACCCCGCGGCGTTCTCACGCTGGGCGCGCAGCGCCGGTCGGGCGCCGGGAACCTGGACCTTGACCTCGGTCGATCGCTCATTGGAGAGGTCGAGCAGGTACAGCGACGAGCCGTTCTGGAAGACGATCTCGCCGCGACCGCGCGGGCCCGGGCCCATCGAGGGGAACTTGACGTCGTAGTCCTCGAAGCTGGTGACCTGCTTGCGTGTTCCACGCGCGGGGTTGTAGGACCAGATGTTCAGGCGGTGGTTCGGGCCGCCGTCTGAGAGGTAGTACAGGGTCTTGTCGTGCCACATCGGGAACGAGTCGGTGCCCTCCCAATCGGTCGCCTGGGTCGAGGCGCCGGACTCGAGGTCGACGAGCCAGATGTCGGTCGCCATCCCGCCGCGGTAGCGCTTCCAGGTGCGGAAGTCGCGCGAGTGGGGGATGTATGCGAGCCACTTGCCGTCCGGGCTGATGGCGCCGGCGGCGCCGTAGGGCACGGGCAACTGCTCGGGCATGCCGCCTTCTGCGCCGACGGTGAATAGCTGTTGCTGGCGGCGCATCGGCGCGGTGCCGTTGGATGCGAAGAGCAGGTGCCCGTCAGGGGTCCAGTCGCTGAGCATCTCGTTGGCGGGGTGGTGGGTGATGCGCTCGGGGATGCCCCCCTCGGTCGGAACGGTGTAGAGGTCGCGGTCTCCGTCGTAGTTGCCGACGAAGGCGATGGTGTTCCCGTCGGCGCTGAAGCGCGGGAACATCTCGGCGCCCGGAGGGCTGGCCAGCGGCGAGGCGCGTCCGCCCTCGCGCGGAACGACCCACAGGTCGTTGGCGTACACGAAGACGATCGAGTCGGCGCTGACGTCCGGGTAGCGGAGCATGCCGGCGTGCGGATCGTCGGCCGCGGCAAAGGCGGCACCGACAGCGAGTGTTGCGAGCAGGGACATTGAGGACCTCCCAGGGGCAATCTGTACATCGATCGCGCGGTGGCGCGAGCCGACGAAGATACCCGCGTCGGGGCCTCGGTGTGCAAGTGCACGCTCGGTGAGTCGCCTGGTCGCTCAGACGCGCAGGTCCGGTTCCACCCTCGGCGTCACTCCCCCTCGGCTTCCGCGTCGGCTGGGAACGGGTAGCCCTCCGCGCCGACGGCCCCGCCCGGGATACCCAGCGGCACCACCGGCGCCCGGACCAGGGTCGCCAGGCTGATCGCGTCGAGACGCCGGCTGACCTCTGCTGCGAGATCGTCCAGCTCTTGATGCAGCGGACAGAGGCAGTTGGCGTGCTCGGCCAGCGCCAGGGGGCACTCGGTGATCCGGGCGATCGGCTCCACGGCCTGGACGACATCGAGCATGCTCGTCTGCTCGGCGGTGCCCGCGAGGGCGAACCCGCCCGAGGGCCCCCGCTGGGAGGTCAGGACATCGCAGGCGGCCAGCTGCTGGAGGACCTTCGACAGGTAGCGGACCGGCACCTTCGTTACCCTAGCGATCTCCTGACTCGTCGCCGTTCGTCCCGCCCTGGCAGCGAGATAGACCGCGGCTCTCAGTGCGTACTCGGTCGTCTTCGAGAACATAGGCGCGGCTCCCCGCCCAGCGCCGACCCTTCGGCGGCCGGCTCCGGATCCATGGCGGCTCCGATTCCTGTGAAACTGAAATCAGTCTCGCTTGACGAGACCTCTAGTTGACGATAAGTATATGGACAACTCGACCGTCACGCGAGGCCGCTTGAGCGATCGGTGACGGAAGAGGCCGGTGCGTGGATCGTGGGTCCATCCGACCGGCGAGGTAACAGAGGAGGTCGGCTCGTGGCGACGGAGCAAGGGCAGGGACCGCTGGGCGAAGTCGCCCCAGGCCAGGTCGAGGAGTTCCGCTACGACGACGCGATCGTGCGGAAGTTCGTCGCGGCGACGCTGATCTGGGGCTTCGTCGGGATGCTGGTCGGCGTCATCCTCGCCTTCCAGATGGCGATCCCGACGCTGGTCCAGTCGTTCCCGTCGCTGAGCTTCCTCGACTTCCTCTATGACACGTCGTTCCTGAACTTCGGGCGTCTGCGCCCGCTGCACACGAACGCGGTCATCTTCGCGTTCGCCGGCAACGCGATCTTCGCGGCCATCTACTACTCGACGCAGCGCCTGTGCAAGGCGCGCATGTTCAGCGACACGCTCAGCATGCTCCACTTCTGGGGCTGGCAGGCGATCATCGTCGCGGCCGCGATCACGCTCCCGCTCGGGATCACCCAGTCCAAGGAGTACGCGGAGCTCGAGTGGCCCATCGACCTGGCGATCGCGCTGGTCTGGGTCGGCTTCTTCGGCGTGAACTTCTTCGGGACGCTGCTTCGTCGTCGTGAGCGCCACCTCTACGTCGCGCTGTGGTTCTACATCGCCACGATCGTGACGGTCGCGCTCCTGCACGTGTTCAACAACCTGTGGATCCCGGTTGGCGCGTACGAGCTGATTACCACGGGCTCCGTTTCCAGCCCCGACAACCTGCTCAAAAGCTACCCCCTGTACGCCGGCGTTCAGGACGCCTTCATGCAGTGGTGGTACGGGCACAACGCCGTGGCCTTCTTCCTGACCACGCCATTCCTCGGGCTGATGTACTACTTCCTGCCGAAGGCGGCCAATCGCCCGGTGTTTAGCTACCGCCTGAGCATCGTGCACTTCTGGTCGCTGGTGTTCATCTACATCTGGGCGGGCCCGCACCACCTGCACTACACGTCGCTCCCGCTGTGGGCGTCGTCGCTGGGCATGGTCTTCAGCGTGATGTTGTGGATGCCATCGTGGGGCGGGATGATCAACGGCCTTCTGACGCTCCGCGGCGCGTGGCACAAGGTCCGCGAGGATCCTGTCCTGAAGTTCTTCGTGGTGGGCGTGACGTTCTACGGGATGAGCACGTTCGAGGGCCCGCTGCTCTCGGTCAAGCTGGTCAACAGCCTCAGCCACTACACGGACTGGACGATCGCGCACGTGCACTCGGGCACGCTCGGGTGGAACGGGTTCATGACGTTCGGGATGCTGTACTGGCTGGCGCCGCGCATCTTCGGCGTCGAGAAGCTGCACAGCCTCAAGCTCGCGACGCTGCACTTCTGGATCGGCACCATCGGCATCCTGCTCTACGTGCTGTCGATGTACACCGCCGGCATCACGCAGGGCCTGATGTGGCGTGCGTTCGACACGAGCGGGCAGCTCGCGTTCCCCGACTTCGTCGAGACCGTCCAGCGCCTCATGCCGTTCTACTGGATCCGCGCCGTCGGCGGCGTCCTGTACCTCGTCGGCGTCGTGCTGGGGATGTACAACATCTGGATGACGTGGCGTGCCGGCCCGCGCAAGCCTGAAGAGCCGGTGCACCGCGCTCCGGCGCTCGGCCCCGTCTACGTCGATGCACCCGCGCCGACTTCCAAGCTCGACGCGAACATCGAGCTCGGCAAGAAGGCTGAGGTCTGGATGAAGGCGACCTGGCACCGGCGTCTCGAGCGCCTCCCGGTGCGTCTGACGGTGTGGGTGATCATCTCGGTCGTCGCGGCTTCGCTGTTCGAGATCATCCCGACGTTCCTGATCCGTTCGAACGTGCCGACGATCGCGAGCGTCCAGCCATACACGCCGCTGGAGCTGTATGGGCGTGACATCTACATCGCGGAGGGCTGCTACAACTGCCACTCGCAGATGATCCGTCCGATCTTCGCCGAGGTGAAGCGGTACGGGGAGTACTCCAAGCCCGGCGAGTTCGTGTACGACCGTCCGTTCCAGTGGGGCTCGCGCCGCATCGGACCGGACCTTGCCCGCGAGGGCGGGCGCCAGTCGCACGCGTGGCACTACAACCACTTCATGGACCCGTCGATCACGCCCGGTTCGATCATGCCGCGCTACCGCTTCCTCGCGCAGCAGCGCACGGACTTTGATGAGATCGCGGCACGGGTCAAGTCGATGGCGATGCTGGGCGTGCCGTACGGCGATGCCGTCAACAACGCACCGGAGCTGGCACGCGAGCAGGCGCAGCTGATCGCATCCGAGCTAGCGACGCAGTCGGGCGGGCTCGCGAACATCCCGATCCCTGCCGGTGAAGAGGCCGAGGACTGGCGTTACGAGTCGATCGAGGACCTGAGCGAGCGTCGCGTGATCGCGCTGATCGCCTACATGCAGCGTCTGGGCGTCGACATCACCAAGCCCGCGCCCGAGGAAGAGACGGGAGGCGACCAGTGAGACTCTCCGACGTCGTCAGCCACCTGGACCTGTCCATCTACCCGCAGATCGCGTTGGTGCTATTCGCCATCGCGTTCGCCTGCGTCCTTTGGCGTGCCCTCCGCTCCGGCGCGTCCCAGTCGCAGCAGCATGCCTCCATCCCGCTCGCCGATGACCCCGGCGATGGCGACGAACCCATCATCCACGAAGGGCACGACCGATGAGCGAGATCGAGAACAACAACACCGATCGCAACGAGTCGCTGCTGCTCGATCACGAGTACGACGGCATCCGTGAGTACGACAACCCCACGCCCGGCTGGTGGCACCTGATCTTCATCGGTTCGGTGCTCTGGGGCATCGTCTACTTCGTCTTCGCGACCTGGAGCCCGTACTACACGGCTCCGGTGGAAGCCGTCGCCGCCGCGCAAGCCGCCGAGTACGAGGCGCTCTTCGGGACCATCGGCGACCTCGAGCCGGACCCCGAGACGCTGCTGACGATGATGGCGGACCCGAAGTGGGTCGCCGTGGCGCGCGGGTCGTACCTGACGAACTGTCGCTCCTGCCACGCTGAGAACGCTCAGGGGCTGACCGGTCCGAACCTGACTGACGATCGGTACAAGAACGTCAAGGTCGTCACCGATATCTACGACGTGATCTCGCTCGGCGCCGGGAAGGGCGCCATGCCCGCCTGGGGGACCAGGCTGAGCAAGAACGAGGTCGTCCTGCTCTCGGCATACGTCGCGTCGCTGCGGGGCCAGAACCTGCCCGGCGCTGAGTACGACGGCGAGCAGCTGATCGATCCCTGGCCGGAGCCCGGGAGCGACGCTGCCAGCACCGAAGAGCCCGACGCGGGCTAAGGGGGCGCGGAGGACATGGCAGGCGCCGGCGTCACAGACCAACAGAACCGCGTGCTGTCGACGCTCAACGCCGACGGATCGCGGCGCTGGCTGCGCCCGTGGGTCTCGGCGGGTCGGTTCCTCAACGCCCGGCGCGCCGTCGGCTACTTCCTGATCCTCCTGTTCACCGTTCTTCCGCACCTGCGGATCAACGCCAAGCCGCCGATCCTGCTCGACATCCCGGCACGCGAGTTCACGTTCTTCGGGACGACGCTCTACCCGACCGATACGCTCCTGCTGACGGTCATGGTCGTGGGCGTCTTCCTGACGGTGTTCTTCCTGACGGCCGTCTTCGGTCGCGTCTGGTGCGGGTGGGCCTGCCCGCAGACGGTGTACCTCGAGCTGATCTACCGGCCGATCGAGCGGTTCTTCGATGGCCAGCCCGGGCGCAAGCCCAAGCAGGGCGCGTGGCGCAAGCCCGCCAAATACATCGTGTACGTGCTGCTCTCGGCGTTCCTGGCGCACACGTTCCTGGCGTACTTCGTCGGGACGGACCGGCTGCTGCAGTGGATGACGCGATCGCCGCTCGAACACCCGATCTCGTTCCTGGTGATGGCGTTCGTCACGGCACTGATGCTCTTCGACTTCGGGTTCTTCCGCGAGCAGTTGTGCATCGTCGCCTGCCCCTACGGGCGTTTTCAGTCGGTCATGCTCGACCGAGAATCGCTGATCATCAGCTACGACCCGGAGCGTGGCGAGCCGCGCGGCAAGGCCAAGCGAGACGCAAAGGATGGCGATGTTGCGCTCAACGTGATCGGCGACTGCGTCGACTGCGGGATGTGCGTGCGCACCTGCCCAACGGGGATCGATATCCGCGAGGGGCTGCAGATGGAGTGCGTCAACTGCGCCCAGTGCATCGACGCGTGTGATCGCGTGATGGACCGGCTCAAGCGCCCACGCGGGCTGATCCGCTACACCTCGCTCTCGGCGCTCGAGCACAAGCGACCCCACGTCGTCCGCCCGCGCGTGGCGATCTACGGCGTCCTCATCACGGCACTCATCGGTGTCTTCGTGACGCTGCTCGTCACCCGTGCCCCCGCGTTCGTGACCGTGACGCGCACCAGCCTCCCCGGGACGATGCCGTTCAGCACGACGAATGAGGGCTTGACCGTTGTGAACCAGATCCGCGTCAAGATCCACAACCGCACGCCTGAGGAGCGCACCTACGAGGTGAGCCTGACCGGGCTCGACGGCGCGATGTTCCTTGGTCAGCCGAGCGAGAACCTCGTGCTGACCGTCGGCCCGTTCGAGATCGAGGAGATCAAGGCCTCGGCGGGAGCGCCGCGCGAGGCGTTCAGGCGTGGGCCGCGCGACGTGGGCGTGCTGGTGACGGAGGGTGATGACTTCAGCCGCGAGCGCCGGTTCAGGCTGCTCGGACCGGCAGGGGGCGTGACGCCTCCGCCGGAGACAGGAGAGACCGATGCCTGACCTTCCCCAGAGCGGAAACGGTCCGACGCGGAAGCCCTTGATCCCGCCCCACATCTTCTGGCCGGGCTTCGTGGTTGCCATCCTCCTGACCAGCGTTGCGGCTGCCGCGATCACCGTCGTCGCGGCTCTCTCGGACGCCTCGTTCGCCATCGAGGAGAACTACTACGAGAAGGCCGTGAACTGGGACGAGACGGCCCGTCAGCGCGAGCGCAACGCCGAGCTCGCCTGGCAGATCGAGATCGACCTGGGCGTTGATGCCAACATGCGTGGCGAGCGTGAGCTGGTCCTGTCGCTGCACTCTGCGGAGGGCACGGCGCTGGATGGCGCCACGATCAGCAGCGAGCTCTTTCATCACGCGCGCCGTGGTGACGCCCTCGACCTCTCCTTCGAGCCGCTCGGTGACGGGCGCTACAGGACCGACGCTCGTGTTACACGCAACGGCTTGTGGGAGCTGCGCACGCTCATCGAGCGCGGCCCGGATCGCTTCACCGAGATCCGCACATTCCAGGTGGAGGACGAGTGAGCCCGAGCCTGGCACTCATCACGAGCGTCCTCGTCGCCAGCGTGCTGGGCAGCTTGCACTGCGCCGGCATGTGCGGCGCGTTCGTGGCGATGGCAGTCGGGCTCGACGAGAACTCCGTCCGTGACAAGGCACGCCTGCAGGCGCTCTACAACGCGGGGCGACTGATCACGTACACGATGCTCGGCGTGACGGCGGGCCTGATCGGCGGCGCGCTCGACGCGGGTGGGGGGCTCATCGGCGTGCAGCACGCCGCGCTGCGCCTCGCGGGCGCGAGCGTGATCCTGATCGGTGTGCTCAGCCTGCTCCGCATCCACAAGCAGGTCCGCCTGCGATGGCGCGTGCCCAAGCCCGTGCGCTGGGCGTTTGAGCGCGGGCACCGGGTCGCGTCGACCCTCTCCCCCGGACGGCGCGCGTTCGCGATCGGCCTGCTCACGACGCTGCTGCCCTGCGGGTGGCTGTACGCGTTTGCGATCGTTGCCGCCGGGACGGCGAGCCCGTTGCTCGGCGGCGCGACCATGGCGGCGTTCTGGCTCGGGACGCTCCCGATGATGATCTCGATCGGTACGGGCGTGCAGGCGATCTCCGGGGCCGTTGGACGACGCCTGCCGACGGTGATGGCGACACTGATCATCGTGGTCGGTTTCGTCGCGGTGCTCGGGCGCAGCCCGCTTCCCATGGCGTCCGGGATCGCGTCGGGCGAGCGTGTGACGACCGAGACCCTCACCGAGCGGGTCGCTCATCTGACGCCCGCCTCCGTCGAGTGCCACGATGAAGGCGCGGGCCCAGTTGACGATGGCTCCTGACCCGTCCACCACCCTCCCGCGGTCGGAAGGCGTGGAAGGCGTCGCGTGCGCACACTGCTCGCTGCCGGTCCCGCGCGGGATGTTCCGCGAGGGAGAGGATGCGCAGTACTGCTGCGAGAGTTGTCGGGCCGTCGCTGAGATGATCCGCGGGTGCGGCCTGGACGCGTTCTACCGCCTCCGCGAGGCGACGGGAGGCACCGAGGACGCGCGACCCGCATCACGAGCAGGTCGAGCCTTCGAGGAGCTCGACGCGGACTCCTTCCGCGAGCTGTACTGCACCGAGGAGCCCGACGGGATGCGTTCCTGCGAGCTCCAACTCGAAGGCGTGCACTGCGCTGCCTGCGTCTGGCTCGTCGAGCGCTTGCCGGAACTCACGCGAGGGGTCCTCTCCGCGAGGCTCGAACTCGGGCGCGCACTGGTGCGCCTGCGTTGGAACCCCGAGCAGACCACACTCTCCGAGATCGCCCGGCGACTCGACGGCTTCGGCTACATCGCCCACCCGGCGCGTGCGGCCGGCGCCCGTGCCGCCAGACGCCTCGAAGACCGACGGGCGTTGATCCGCATCGGTGTCGCGGGCGCGTGCATGGGCAACGTGATGCTCGTCTCGATCGCCCTCTACGCCGGCCTCTTCGAGGGCATCGAGGACTCGGTCCGCATGCTCTTCCACTGGGTGAGCGTTCTCGTTGGCATTCTGGCGATCGCTTGGCCCGGCTCCGTCTTCTTCCGTGGTGCCCTCGCGTCCGCACGACGCGGCGCCTGGCACCTCGACCAGCCGATCGCGCTCGGGCTGTCGGTCGGCGCGGTCACGGGCCTGATCAACGCGGTCCGCGGCTCCGACGACATCTACTTCGACTCCCTGACCATGCTCGTCTTCCTCCTGCTGATCGGGCGTTGGGCGCGGGTGCGGCACCAGCGGGGGGCCGTGGACTCGGTCGAGTTGCTCTACGCGTTCACCCCGCGCATGGTCCGCGTCGTGGAGGGTGAGGATCGCAGGAGCGTGCCGGTCGAGAGCGTGGTTCCCGGCTCGCTCGTCGCGGTCGAACCCGGCGAGTCGATCCCGGTCGACGGTGTCGTCTGCGACGGCTCGAGCTCCGTCGACGCCTCGATCCTCACCGGCGAAGCGGCGCCCGTGCGCGTCGAAACCGGCGCAAGCGTGACGGCGGGCGCGGTCAACATCGCATCACCGATCGTCGTGCGCGCCGAGGCGATCGGGGCCGAGACGCGCGTTGGTCAGATCATGCGCACCATCGAGCGTCTCGCCTCGGGCCCGACGCCGATCATCGGAGCAGCGGATCGGCTCGCGGGCTGGTTCGTGGGGACCGTGCTCCTGCTCTCGGGGGCGTGCTTCGGCGTTTGGCTGCACGCGGGGCTCGAGGTCGCGGCGAGCCACGCCATCGCGCTGCTCATCATCACGTGCCCCTGCGCCCTCGCGCTGTCTACTCCTCTGGCGACGACTGTCGCGATCGGCCGGGCGGCCAGGCGCGGGCTCCTGGTCAAGGGAGGCGACGCCCTCGAGAGCCTCGCCGGTGGGGGGGTGATGTTCCTCGACAAGACCGGCACCGTGACGGTGGGGCGCTTCGCCCTCCGGGACTGGACCGGCGACGAGGCCCTGCGCCCGCTCGTTGGCGCACTGGAGACTCGCTCGAAGCACCCGATCGCACGTGCGCTGGCAACCGACGACGAGATGCCGGTGGACGACATCGAGGAGCGCCCCGGGCTCGGCATCACCGGCATCGTCGACGGGCAACGCCTGGCGCTTGGGTCGCCCGCGCTGATGCAGCACCTCGGTGTCGAGATCCCTGATTGGGCGACCGAGGCTTCTGACCAAGCGGCCGCGAGCGGGCGAACGCCTGTGTTGATCGGGGTCGAGGAGCGTGTCGAGGCGCTCGCCGAACTGGGCGATGAGCTCAAGAGCGATGCGCCGGAAACCGTGCGCGCACTTGCCGAGCGCGGCTGGGACGTGCGTTTGCTCTCCGGTGATGCACCGGGTGTCGTCGCGGACACCGCACGACGCCTCGACCTCGATGCGGCCAACAGCCTCGGGGGCGTCAGCCCGGAACAGAAGCTCGATGTCATCGACTCGGTCGCCTCCGGCGCAACCCGTGTGATGGTGGGGGACGGCGTGAATGATGCCGCGGCATTGGCGAGAGCGGACGTCGGCATCGGCGTGCGCGGCGGCGCCGAAGCTTGCCTGAGCGCATCCGACGTCTACATCTCCGCCGATGGGCTTGGACCTCTCCTCACGCTGGTGGACGGCGCCAAACGCACCGTGCGCTCGATCCGGCTCAACCTGGGCGTCTCGTTGGCCTACAACTCGGTGGCGGCCGTCCTCGCGTTCGCGGGGCTGGTCAGCCCGTTGCTGGGCGCCGTGCTGATGCCGCTGAGTTCGATCACTGTGGTGGCGCTGTCGGTTCGTGCCCGGACGTTCCAGGAGGCGGACTCGTGAGCGTGATCTTCATCGTGCTCCCGTTGGCGTTGGTTCTGGCCGCGTTCGCGGTCTGGGCGTTCATCTGGGCCGTTCGCACGGGGCAGATGGACGACACGCAGACGCCGGGTGTCCGCCTACTGCTGGACGACGACGATGCCGAAGTGCGCCGGCCCGTGGCCCCGGATGACGACGCCCCGACGCCCTCCTCCTGACAAGGCGGGCCGCGATCCGATACAACATCACGATGCAGATCCTCGCCGGAACCAGTGGGTACAGCTACAAGGAGTGGAAGGGCCCCTTCTACCCCGACAAGACGCCCGCCGGCGACATGCTCGCGTTCTACGCGACCAAGCTGCCGAGCGTCGAGATCAACAACACGTTCTACCGGCTGCCCAAGCGCGAGGTCCTCGAGAACTGGGCGGAGCAGACGCCGGAGGAGTTCCGCTTCATCATCAAGGCCTCACGGCGCATCACCCACATGAAGCGCCTCGCCAACGCCGACGAGGAGACCGAGTACCTTCTCGACACCCTCGCGGCACTCGGCTCACGCCTCGGCGGCGTTCTCTTCCAGCTCCCGCCCAACCTGAAGGCCGACACCGACCGGCTCGAGGCCTTCCTCGAGATGCTCGGCGGTCGAGTCCCCGCTGCCTTCGAGTTCCGTCACCCTTCCTGGGACGACGATGCGGTCCGCGACCTCCTGCGCGCGCACAAGGCGCCGCTTGTGCTGAGCGACACCGACGATGCCGAGGAGCCGTCGCTCGAGCCCACGGCCGACTGGGGCTACCTGCGTCTGCGCCGCGAGAACTACGACGACGACGCGCTCAAGACCTGGCTCGATCGCATCCACCACACGGGCTGGTCCCATGCGTTCGTGTACTTCAAGCACGAGGACGAAGCGGCCGGGCCGAAGATGGCGATGCGGTTCTTGGAGTTGGCGGCCGAACGGGGCTAGTTCACTCGGAGTCACGGACACGCCGTCGTGCTTCAGCCAGCAGTTCTTGGTAGTCCGAGCGAAGGGGCTGCGTCAGCGCCTTCTCGAGTTGAGCCTGCAGACGCCAGGCGACCAGTTCCTCAGCGTGGTCGTCGAAAGCGGGAACGTCCTCGAAGCGAGCCAACCACTCGAACAACACGAGCGCTTCATCGTCGGTCAGGTTCACGCGAAGCTGGTTCATCCCACCAAATCCGGCAGGTCGTCCAACCCCTCGGTCAGCACGACGTTGCCGTCGTTGGTGATCAGTACGTCGTGCTCATAGTGGACGCTGAGGGAGCCGTCGGCCGTCCACACCGGCCACTGACGCGGCTTGGAGAAGCTCTGGCCCGTGCCGACCGCGACCATCGGTTCGACGGCCACGAGCGTGCCCGGCTCGATCATCCGTGCGCCGTCCGGCCATTCCCATGCACTCGACGGGATCACGTTGGAGACGAACGGCTCGGCGTGCAGCGTGCGCCCGTAGCCGTGCCCGCCGAGGCCGCGCACGAGGTGGAAGCCGCACCCGCCCTTGTCGACGGGGGCCTCGACGAACGGGTGCACGGCCTTGGCCCAGTCCATGTACCGGTTGCCGGGGAGCAGCGTCGCGATGCCGCGACGGAGCGATTCCTTGCCGCACTCCATGAGGCGTGCCGCCTCGTCCGTCCGCTCCTTGAACGCGTACGTCCAGGCGGCGTCGCCGATCCACCCCTTCTTGCTCACGCCGATGTCGACGCTGAGCAGGTCGCCGGGCTTCATCGGTTCCGTGTACGCGCCGCTGGTGCCGTGGACGACGCAGTCGTTGACGGACAGGCACGCCTGGCAGGGAAAGGAAGGCGACCGGCGCATCCGGTAGCCGTAGAAGCACGACTTGGCGCCGAGGTCGCGGAGTGCCTCACCGACGAACGTGTCCACCTGCGCGAGCGTCTGGCCGACCTTGAGCCAGTCGACGAGGCGCCGGTGGATCTCCACGACGCACCGGGCGGCCACGTGCGCACCCTCGACGTCTCGGGCGCTGAGCGGTCCGCACGCGCCAGGGGTCGAGGTTGGCTTGGGTGAGGGGGGGGTTGGGGGCGACATGGCTGGGATACTAGCGGGAGGCGCCGAGCGGGGCG
>JANQQG010000117.1 GCA_028285065.1 Phycisphaerales bacterium | reverse complement strand
GCTTGAGAAGCTCAACAGCATCGAGGCCGACGCGCTCGGCTCGCTTGGCGGGGTCGATTCGGCCGACGCCCTCGAACAGTGGCGGATCGCCTGGGTCGGCTCCAAGGGCGCCCTCAAGATCGCCCTTTCCGGCCTCAAGGACGTCCCCAAGGAGGACAAGCCCGCCGTCGGCAAGCGGATGAACGAGGTCAAGAACGCGCTCGAGTCCGCCTTCAAGGCCAAGCGGGGCGCGGTTGCCGGCGGCGGCGGTGTTGCCAAGGGCGGGGCCGGTGGGGGTGGAGCCCGCGTCGATGTGACCGAGCCTGGGGTCACGAACACCCAGGAGCTCGGGCGCGAGCACATCCTCAGCCGCGTGCGCAACGAGCTCGTCGAGGTCTTCGCGCGGATGGGTTTCGAGGTCGCCGAGGGCCCGGAGCTCGAGGACGACGAACACAACTTCGTCAAGCTGAACATCCCACCGGAGCACCCCGCGCGTGATCCGATCGACAACTTCTACGTCGACGATCCCGCGACGACGGATGTGCCGCGCATGATGCGCTCGCAGACCAGCACGGTGCAGATCCGCGTGATGGAGAGCGTGCTCGCCCAGGGCGGCGAGCCGCCGATCAAGATCATCTCCCCCGGGCGCGTGTACCGGCCCGACACGGTGGACGCGACGCACTCGTTCATGTTCCACCAGCTCGAGGGCTTGTACATCGACCGCGACGTGTCGATGGCGGACCTGAAGACCTGCCTGTTCCACTTCGCACGCGCCTACTTCGGGGCCGACGCCGACGTGCGCCTCCGTCCGAGCTACTTCCCGTTCACCGAGCCCAGCGCCGAGGTGGACATGCTCATCGCGCTCAAGCCCGGTGATGCGCCCAAGTGGATCGAACTCGGGGGGTGCGGGATGGTCGATCCTGCAGTGCTCAGCGTCTGCGGGCTCGACCCCGAGGTCTACTCCGGCTTCGCGTTCGGTTTCGGCATCGAGCGCCTCGCGATGGGCAAGTACTCCATCCCCGACATCCGCATGCTCTTCGACAACGACCTGCGGTTCCTCCGGCAGCTGTGAGCCAGGCGGAGCCCAACCCGGATAACGCGCGCGCCGTCGTCTTCGACTTCGACGGCGTCCTCGTCGACTCCGAGCCACTGCACCAATGGGCCTTCAACGAGGTCATCGCGCCTCGCGGGTGGGAGGTCAACGAGCGCGAGTTCGACTCGCTCATGGTCGGCAAGGGTGACGAGGCGTGCTTCGCGATGCTCGGCGCCTGGTACGACGCGCCGCTGACACGTGTCGAGATCGGCGCCCTCTGCAACGCGAAGACCCAGGCGATGACCCGAGGCATCGAGGCAGGCCGATTCGAGGTCCAGCCGGGCGCTCGCGAACTGATCACGGGCCTGAGCGCCGACGTCCCGCTCGCGGTCTGCTCGGGTTCGCGCCGGGCGGTGGTCGAGGGCATGCTGCGCGTCGGCGACCTGCGCGGGCACTTTCGGGAGGTCGTGACGTTCGACGACGTCAGCGCCAACAAGCCAGACCCCGAGGGCTACCGCCTTGCCTGCGAGCGACTGGGGTTCGAGCCAAGCGACTGCGTCGCGATCGAGGACTCGGACACCGGCGTGGCCGCCGCCGCAGGCGCGGGGATGCGCGTTGTTGCGGTAGAGCACTCGATGGCCGCGTCGCGTCTTCGCGATGCGGGCGCACACCAGGTCGCGCCTTCGATCGCTCAGCTTGATGCAGCAACGCTGCTCGGCGCGGCGGTGATCAGCCGGCCCCATCCAGGTGGTGCAGCCAGTAGAGGTTGATCCGCCCGGGCGCGAGGTCCTCGGGCCGGTGTGTGATGTCGGTGATCCCCGGTTCCTCGGGTTGCTCGCCCCACGCGACAGCAACGAGGTAAGCAGCGCATGCCGCGAGCTGTTCGTCCTCGTCGTCGGTGTACTCGAGCAGGGCGGGGACGCTGGCTGGGCCGAGCCGCGCGAGCGCCGCGAGCGCCCACTTGGCGTCTCCCGGGATCTCGTTGTCGCGCAGGTGGGGGATGAGGATCGGGATCGCTTCCGGCGCGAGCGAATCGAGCCCGGCGAAGCCCACGACGCCCGCCGCGAGCACGCGCTGACGCGGGCTGTCCGAGCGGAGCGCCTGCGCAAGAAGCGGCGCGGCCTGCTCCGCGTGGTCGATCAGCTTCAGGGCCGCCGAGCCGCTGTAGCCCCATCGGTAGGTTGCATCTCTCGGTCGTCCGCGGAGTTGATCGATCGTCGCAACCAGCAGGCGCTCGGTGACGCCGGCTTCGCCCCCTTCCACGAGGCTCCAGAGCGCCCCGGTCGCCAGGCGGCGTTGCTGCCAGTCGTCGGAGGCGAGCGCATGCTCGAGCGCTTTCACGCTCGGGCGCCCGAGACGGCGAAGGTCCCATTGTGCGCCGCTCGCGTCCCAGCTCAAGTCGTTGTCCGCGAGCGACCGGATCAGGACGGGAATCGCTCGTTCGTACAGCGGCTCGACTTTGAAGTCGGCGACGATGGACGCGCACTCGAAGGCTCGGCGCTGGTCCGGGTCATCCAACCCCCAGCCGATCCAGGGCAGCGCCTCGTGGGCGTGGTCGCGGAGGTACTCGCGCGCGCTCCAGAACCCGTACCGACGACCGGTCTTCGAGTCCAGGGCGCTCAGCGCGAGCGTGAACATCTCAGGAGTCGGCTCCGCCTCACCCATCCGCAACAGGTGGGCCGCCAGGCGTCGCTGCTGGTCATCCTCGGAGTCCAGCAGCGGCTCGAGCGCCGGTACGCCGTCGCGTCCGAGCTGCTCGATCAAATCCAGCGCTCGGTCTGCGTTCCACATCACCTCATCGTCGGCCAGGTCCGGAGCCAATGCCCGGACGAGGGCCTCCGCCTCGTGCGCTCGGACGGACCCACGCCACACCCTGCGCTCGAGCTCTTCCTTGAGCGGACCGGGTTGCGCCCATCTGGCGCTCTCCGCGGCAACGAGCGCGCGCGTCGGGACCATTTCGACCCACTCCCCCGAGGTGATCGGGGGCCCGAGGCCCGCGCCGGCGGCACCCAGCATCAAGAACACCCCCAACCAGGCGGGGCGCCAGCGAGCAAGCGTGCGTACGACCCGACGCGTCTCGACCGCCGTCCCACACTCCGGGCAGCGCACCACACCCGATTCGCCGGGCGCGATCCCCGTTAGGTCATACCCGCACCCGCGCCGTACGAGGAACCACCAACGCGGATCCAGGCACAAGACCCACGGACGCCGGCGGCCCGGGCACAGGCCCGCGTGCACCTCATGACGCAGGCGAGGCGAGCGCCGGATCGCCTTGTAGCCGAGGCACAGCATCCCCAGCCCGAAGAGCGAGAGAGCCGTGATCTGCCAGACGACCGGGGACACAGCGCGAGTCTACATCGAGTCGCACGTGCGCTGGCGCGCCGATGCGCGCAGACACGCAGGTTGTTTTGTTCGCACCCGCCGGCCGCGCAAGTCGTGCGCGTTACCCGCCCGGCGAGTCCTCGCCGAACCGTGCGACCAGCCACGCGCGCACGATGTCGACGGCCTCCGGATCGATCGGTCCAACCAGCGCGCCACGCTCGACGCTCAGTTGGTGCCCGAGTCCTGCGAGGTAGACCACCTTTCCATCCAGCCCTTCCTCGCGCGCGAGCGCCTCAATGTGCGGCCCATGGATCGAGATCGGGTCCAACCCGCCGCAGACCGTCAGCACGGGCGCCCCGTGCGTCAGCAGCACGTCAGGCGCCCACGGGAGCGGATCCCGGAATGGTCCGCCTCGCTCTTCGGGATCGAAGCCATCCTTCCCTGTGAACGACGCGAGCTCCCATCCTCGGATCCGCCCATCGCCGTCGATGTCCGCCTCGGGCGTGACCCCTTCCGGAAGGACGCCCGTGGCATCGAGCCCTTCCGGGCCAGCGTTGACGCGAGCGATCGCCGCCCTGCTGACCTCCGTGGGTCCTGCGCGGGTCCAGGAGAGGTACGCCCCGGCCAGGCAGACGAACCCGGCGACGTCGTCATCCGCGATGTGCGCGGCCCGCGTCGCGCCCAGGCTGTGCCCGAGCAAGATCAGGCGTCCTGGCTCGAAGCCGCCTCGCTCCGCGAACGCCGCCTTGGCGGCGCGCGCGATCTCAACGCTCGGCTCATACTTGATGCCCATCGCCATGCCCGGCGTCGTGCGTGCCAGCTCGTCGTCCTTGTGGATCGAGCTGTACCGGAGCACGTCGAAGCCCGCGTTGGTCAGAGCGAGCGCGATCGTGCGCGCATCGCGGGTCGGCTCCCCGTCGATGGTCAGTTGCATCACGCACCCTGACCCGTCCGGGACGGTGGCGGGGACCGTCCAGTCCATGTCCGTCACCGAGCCCCCTCCGATGAACATGATGCTGTAGCCGGTTCGGGACGCGGGGTTGGCCGGCTCGATCAGCGCGTCGTACGAGCGCCCACCGGGGTCGGTGAAGACGAACGTGGTGTTCGTTGGCTGTGTGCATCCACCGAGCAGGCAGCCGAGTGTGGCCAACGGAGCGAGTGTGCGCGCGGCGGTGGGGCTCGGCATGCAGACCTCTACCGGGGTG
>JANQQG010000111.1 GCA_028285065.1 Phycisphaerales bacterium | reverse complement strand
CCGACACCGCGCACAACCCCGGCTGAGCACCCAACGTCGTCAGCGCCTCCGGCGCCAAGTGCCGCGGCCCCACACACACCACCCGCGCCCCCAGCGTCGTCAGCCCGAAGATGTTCGACCGCGCAACGCGAGACGACACCACATCCCCCACGATCGCAAGCGTCACCCCGCTCAGATCGAACGACTCCGCCCGCCCAAGCGCCTCGCACAGCGTGAACGCGTCCAGCAACCCCTGCGTCGGATGCTCGTGCCGCCCGTCCCCCGCGTTGATCACCGAAACGCGTTCGGCGCCAGCCCACCCCGCACCCGCGCACGCCTCATCCACCGCCCGAGCCACCTGCACCGGCGCGCCCGCCGACCGATGACGCACAACCAGCGCCGACGCCCCCATCGCAGCAACCGTCCGAGCCGTGTCCTCGACCGACTCACCCTTCGCAACCGACGAACCGACGCTCGTCAGATCGACGACGTCGGCGCCCAACCTCTTCGCGGCAATCGAAAAGCTCAGCCGCGTCCGCGTCGAATCCTCGAAGAAGAGGT
The DNA here is from genome assembly GCA_028285065.1 of Phycisphaerales bacterium. Lineage (GTDB taxonomy): Bacteria > Planctomycetota > Phycisphaerae > Phycisphaerales > UBA1924 > JANQQG01. The sequence goes on along the minus strand of JANQQG010000111.1, from coordinate 19,159 downwards.
TCGCAACCAACCGTCCCGCCAGCGGACGCTCACCCTCGCTCGCGTTCCCACCCGCATACGCCCCGACGCGCGCAAGCAGCGCCCGCAGCGCCGGCGCGTCGACGCCATCAAGACCAAGGAAATGACGCATGCTCATTCCTGAGGGGAGCCAGGGTCGTCCTCGACGCCCGCACGCTCGTAGTACGCCTCGCGACCGGTCGCCTCAGGCAGGTAGTACGCCTGCGGCATCTCCATCGCCCCAACCGCCCAACGCTTGTGCGCCGTCACGTGCCAAGGCTTGAAACCGCCGCGCAGGTTCACCGTCAGCCCCTGCGTCGGAACCGAACCATCCGCACTCGCGCCGATGTCCGGCAACGGCCGGATCAGATCAACCTTCGCCTCATCGCCCGCGATCCAAACACGCACGATGTGGTACGTCGGCAGATCCGCCGTCTCCGGCGTCAGCGGACGCGCGTTCGGCGACATCTGACCAACCGACCGCAAGTACACCTCACGCTTCACACCCACGGGCATGTTCACGCTGAAAGCCATGTCCTGCGCCTCGGGGTTGTGCGGCAGATCCCAGATCACCGTCCCGTCCGGCGCGTACCGCGGCAGCACCCACTTCATCGCCGTCACCGTCACCGTCTGAACGTTCACCTGGTTCGGGTTCGACAGCGCCGGATACCCCTCGATCGGCGGATACGCGTGGTACCCCACGCAACCGGGCGCAAACAGCAACGCCAGAGCAGACAGCGACAAGAAAGACAGGGTTCGGCGGAGCATCAGGTTCACCTCCGGCACGAGAGCCGCACCCCCGAGCCCGTGCGTCCGGCGCCCGACCGAGTGCGAATCCACTTGCCGCATCAGGGTACCCGCCAACCACACCCCCAGTCCTGCTCGTCCGTCCGAGACGGGTAGGATCCGCCCAGAACCCTACGAGGAGCACGCGTGAGCGACGCACAGAACAGGGTCGTCCTCGGAATCTCAGGAGCCAGCGGAGCCGCCTACGCGCTCAGGCTCCTCGAGCAGCTCCTCACGCGAGGCTTCGAGGTCCACCTCGTCGTCTCCGAGTACGGCCGCCGCCTCCTCTTCGACGAAGCAGACGTCCGCCACCTCGATGCGCCCAGCCTCTGCCCCACCATCGAGTCCGCCGACGCCATCAACCGCCTCGTCATCCACCCCAATAAGGACGTCGGAGCCGTCATCGCCTCCGGCAGCTTCCTCCACCGAGGCATGGTCGTCCTCCCCTGCTCCTCCACCTCACTCGGCGCAATGGCGACCGGTGCTGGCTCGAACCTGCTCACCCGCGCCGCCATGGTCACGCTCAAGGAACGCCGCCCCCTGATCGTCTGCCACCGCGAGACCCCCCTGAGCCTCATCGACATCGAGGCGATGCGCTCCCTCGCCCTCGCCGGCGCGACCATCTGCCCGACCAACCCCGGCCTCTACCTCAACCCAACCCGAGTCGAAGAGATCGTCGACTTCATGGTCGGCAAGGTCCTCGACCTCCTCCAGATCGACCACGACCTCAAGACGCGCTGGGGCCAGGACTAGCCGCGACCCCCGCGCAGCGGGACGTTCTTGTGGTGCGCACAACACTGAGGACTCCGAGCCATGCAGGATGCATGGCTCGGCAACCCGCCCGAAGGGCGGCTCAAGACCAAGCCCGGGCCCGCAGGACGCGGGCCCTTGGTGCCCCGCCCGTCATGCGCGCACCACCTGGCGTCCCGAACGTCCCTCGCAGGACGCGCCCCAAACCCCAAACCCGCCTCCCTCCGCGGCCCTCCGCGCCCTCCGCGTTACCAACCCCCTGCTTTCCTCTGTGCTCTCTGTGCCTCTGTGGTGGAACCACTCACCCCGCCCGACGCCCCCGCTTCCTCGCCTCGGGCTCGATCGGCTTCCCAGCCAGGTTCACCTGCCCAGGCCCCAGAATCGCGCACAACTGCTCCACCATCTCGGACGACGGCGCAACACGCCACAGCGGATCCGTCGGAACCGGCACCGGCCGCGGCAAGCCCTCATCAAACACGTACAGCTGCACCGGACGAGCCGTCTTCCAAGCCGGCTCCTCCCGCGGCACCCGCTTGGCCACCAACAAATCATGCGCCCGACGGAGCACCGCCGAACTCGTCCCATTGTGCGCGCGACCGTCGAGCAACACGTTCACCGCCTTGATCCCGTCCAAGGGACACCCCTCGATCGGGATCACGCGCTCGATGATCACCTGCGGATCACCACGCGAGTGATCCACCTGCCCGATGAGGAACACCACCGCGTCCTCCTCGACCAGGTGCAGGTACTTCTTGTAGTCGTCCGGGAACAGCACGGCATCACACGAACCGCCCGTGTCCTCGAACGTGATGATCGCCATCTTCTCGCCGGCCGTACGCCCGTTGCGCACGACGATCGGGCGAACCGACTGCATCACACCCGCGACCACCACACGCGAACGACCCTTCTGGTTCTTCAGCTCAACCAACGGCAGCGCATTGACCGCCTTCACCCACGGCGCCCAACGCTCGAGCGGATGGCTCGACACGTAGAACCCGAGAACCTCCTTCTCGTTCGCAAGCGTCTCCGCCTCGCACCACGCCTCGCCCTTGGCAAGCCCGCGCGTCTGCTCGGTCTCCGACGCCTGAGGCACGACCTCGGCCGGATCCGGAGCGCCGAACAGCGAACTCTGACCCGCGGCACGGTCCTTCGCAGCCGACTGGCCCGCCGACAGCGCCGAGTCGACCGTGTTCAAGAGCGCATGCCGGTTGTCACGCCCGTGGATCGCATCGAACGCGCCGCAACGCACCAGCGACTCCAACGTCGCCTTGTTGACGACGGACCCGCCGCTCCCGGTCGCCTGCTGCGCAAGCACACGCTCGCAGAAGTCAAAGACCGACTCGAACGCCTTGCGCGAGGGCTTCGTCCCCTCGGGTGAACCGGGCGGGGGCGGCGCATGCTCGCGCGCCTCCACGATGTGCTTGATCGCCTTCTCGCCCGCCCCCTTGATCGCCCGCAGACCGAACCGGATGTGACCGTGGTTCGAGTCCCGAGTCTCCTTCTCGTCGTACACCACCGTGAAGTGCTCGTCCGACAGATTCACGTCCGGCGGCGCAACGTCGATCCCGACGCTCCCGTCCGGGCGACGCGTCCGACGACAGTCCTCGATGTACGGCACCCAGTCCGACACCTTCTGCGCCTGAGACTCGTACGTCAGGAACGCGGCCATGTACGCCGCCGGGAAGAACGTCTTCAGATACGCAGTCTGGTACGCGACGATCGCATACCCAGTCGAATGCGACTTGTTGAAGCCGTACCCGGCGAACTTCAGGATCAGCTCGAACAGCTCCTCCGCCTTCTTCCGATCCAACCCCTTCGACTCCGCGCCGTCGATGAATGTCGGCCGGTTCTCATTGATCACCTTCTCCTTCTTCTTGGAGATCGCCTTGATCAACGAGTACGCCTGCCGAAGCGGGATGCCGCCCAACTCGTGGACGATCTGCATCACCTGCTCCTGATACACCATCACGCCGTACGTCTCTTCTGTGAAACGATCGACGATCGGGTGCACCTGCGGCACCGGCGCTTGCCCATGCTTGCGCCGGTTGTAATCAGGAATCAGATCCATCGGACCCGGACGGAACAACGCGTTGGCCGCGATCAAGTCCTCGAGCCGGTCAGGCTTCATCTCGACCAGCAGCCTGCGCATCCCGCCCGATTCAAACTGGAACACGCCCGTCGTGTCCCCGCGCTGGAACAGCTCGAACACACGCGGGTCGTCGTACGTCAAACGCTCGAGATCCAGCGGATGCGCCTCACCCTCCGCCTTCGTCCGCCCCACCGTCTTCCACACCATCCGCTCGCTCATCGTGTCGCGGATGATCGACTTCGCACGCTCGATGATGCTCAGCGTGCGCAAGCCCAAGAAGTCCATCTTCAGGAGACCCATCTTCTCGCACGTGGGCCCGTCCCACTGCGTGATGATCTCCGTCTCCTCAGACCCCGGCGCCTTGTACAGCGGCACGATCTCGTGCAGCGGACGCGTCGCGACGATCACACCCGCCGCGTGCACCGAGCTATGCCGCGCCTGCCCCTCGATCACCTTCGCATTATCGATCAGCTGCCGCGCACGCTCCGGTGTCGTGTGCTGCCCGCCCGGCAGGTTCGCGTGCAACCGCTCGAAGGCCCCCGCCTCCGAGTTGTACAGCGCCGCGAACTCCGGCTCGTCCGCGAGCGCTGAGTCCAGCGTCGTCCCGAGCGCCTCGGGGATCATCTTCGCGATCCGATCCGCCACCGGAAGGCTCACGCCGAGCACGCGCGCAACGTCCCGAATCGCGGCCCGCGCCTTGAGCGTCCCGAACGTGATGATCTGCGCAACGTGCCCGTACTTCTCGCGCACGTAGTTGATCACCTCGCCACGCCCGTCCTGGCACAGGTCGATATCGATATCCGGGTACTCCGACCGGTCCGGGTCCGTGAACCGCTCGAACAGCAACCCATACCGAACCGGGCACGCGTTCGACAGGCCAAGCACGTACCCCACCATCGTGCCGACGCCCGAACCACGAGCGTTCGCCGGGATCGCCCGCTGACGCCCCCAGTTGACGAAGTCCCACACGATCAGGAAGTACGCGCTGATCAGCTTGTCCGCGAGGATCTTCAGCTCACGGTTGAGCCGCGCCCACTTGCGCACATCCTCCGGCGCATCCTCCGGCGCATCCACGTCCTCGTGCCGCGACGCCAGGATCTCAGAGCCGTACCGCCACACCATCCCCGCCTCGGCAAGCATCCGAAGCGCCCGGTCGCACCCCTCCCGAACCTCATCCTCGTTCACCGAGTTGTCCGACGAGTCGAACGGGCTCAGCACGAACCGCGAGCAGTAGTCCGTGTACCACGCCGTCAGATCACCCTTGAACTTCGGCTGCTCCACCCTCGGCAGCTTCTCCGCGGGCGGAATCTCCACCCGCACGTACGGCGCATGGTTCGCACCGATCGGAAGCTCCACGTCGCAACGCTTCGCGATCGCAACCGTGCTCGCCAGCGCCTCCTCCGCGACCTCCGGAAGCTCCGCCCGATACCGCTCGTGCATCTCCGCCGGGCTCTTGACGTACAGCTCCGGCGTGTAGCGCATCCGACCCTCGTCGAACTTGCTCTTCCCCGTCGAGATGCAGATCAGAGTGTCGTGGGCGTCGTGGTCCTCCGCCCGAAGAAAGTGCGCGTCGTTGTCGCACACCAACGGCAGCTCCAGTTCCCGCGCCAGCTTGATCAAGAGCGGATTGATCGAGTTCTGCTCCGGCACATGGTGCTGAAGCTCCACGAAGAACCGAGGCCCAGTCCCCTCATCCCCGAAAGCCTTCGCGTGCCACGTCGCCGACTCGACCGCCGCCTCCCACTTCGCCGGGTCCTTGGAGTTGTGGAACGCCAGCAGGTGCTCCCCGATCTCCGACCCCAAGTGCCCATTGATCGCGATCAGCCCCGACCCATGGGTCTCCAACAGGGCCCGATCGATCCGCGGCTTGAAGTAGAACCCCGTCAGATACGCCTCGGAGCACAGGTACAACAGGTTGTTCCAGCCCTCGAGCGTCTCCGCCAACAGCACCAGGTGGTACCCGCCGTCGCTCACCCCCGTGTACGTCCGATCGTGCCGGTCCCGCCCGGGCGGGCACACGTACGCCTCCACCCCCAGGATCGGCTTGATCCCCTTGGACCGGGCGCGCTCATAGAACGCCACCGCTCCATGAAGATTCCCGTGGTCCGTGATCGCCACCGAGTCCATCCCAAGCTCCTTGACGCGATCGATCAACCGGTCGATCCGGTTGCCGCCATCAAGCAGCGAGTACTCGGTATGCAGATGCAGATGCACGAATCCATCTGAAGAGAGGGATTCGTCAACGGACGCCATATCTTGGGGTTTCCGGGCCATGGCAACATCCATGTTGGGCGTCTTTGCGGACCAAACCCAGTGTACGCCGACACGCCGCCGCGCAGAGCCCACCAACAGCTTTTGCACATGCGGCGCAGGCAAAACCGTCAAGCTGGGTCGACCCGACACCCTGCGCGGCCTGGGCGCTCCCGCGAGCCATTCCGGGCTTCTCAGGTGGATCCCTGAGTTTGGGCACAACTGCCCTGTACAGCGTTTTGCAGGCCCAGGAGTCGGGTTACACTTCCGTCGTACTCTCTCACGTGACCCCTCGATACAGGGTCAAGCACAACACGTCTCCGCACTCGCTCACTCTCACGCGGTGACGCCGTTGGGCCCTGAATCGGTCGGTCGTTTCCGGTTGTTGCTCTCTCTCTCTCTCGCGAATGGATGACATATGAGCCTGTGGAAAATCGCGCCCGCGGTGGCGTTGATGGCTTTTGTCGGCAAGGCAGCCGGCGAAGCAGATGTAACGGTTCAGTTCGTCGAAAACCAGCGTGGGCACACGCTGAAGGCCTGGATGGGTGGCATCAGTTTCGACACCTTCGCAGGCCAGTACGTGCACAACTTCACCGACGCCGAAGCCGGCTTCGCAGAGGACATCCTCACGGCAAACGGTGGGTCCATCCCCCGCGAGATCGTGACCTACTGCACCGAGGTCGGCATCCCCCTCGCCATCGACGAGGAAGAGGTGTACAAGTTCGGCACCTTCGACGACGTGGTCCCCGATGACTCCCCGCTGGCCGCCACTCGCGCCCAGCTGATCGCAGACATCTTCGGCGTCTTCGGCGTCCTGCCCATGCAGAGCGGGATCTCCGACGACCTCGCCGCAGCCTTCGGCCTGCTGATCTGGGAGATCCTCTACGACTACAACGACGTCGACGGATACGCCTCCCTCGACATCACCTCCGGCACCTTCTTCGCCCGCTCCATCGACGGCTCCCCCGCCGGCGGCGCGCTCGATCAGGGCATCATCGACGATTTCAACTTCATCGTCGCCTCCATCGAAGCAACGCCCGGGCTCGGCTCCTTCGACGCCACCAACCCCAGCGGCGCAACCTTCGGCATCACGAACCAGTTCCGGCAGGACCAGGTCTTCTTCGGTCCTCCGTTCATCCCCGCCCCCGGCGCCGTCGCGCTCCTGGGCATGGGAGGCCTCGCCTTCGGCGCCCGCCGCCGTCGTGCGTAACCGCAGAGCGGCTTCCCGCTGGAGGTGAGCAGGAGACTCGCTCTGCAACGCGGGGGCTTCACGGGGGGGCAGGGGCCAGGGGTGAGTTCGGCGGGGGTGTGTGTTGAAACCAAATGAGTGAGCATCCCCGGTCGGTCGCGCGACCGGCCGGGGAGCAGGCCCGAGAGTGGACAGGGCACAACTCACGACCCACGTCGGCGTGAGCAGTCACCCCTTCCTGGCGCGGTCGGTGCGTTCATCCCGCCCCGCACAAATCCGTTCCGCCAATCCCGTCCGGAGGCACCAAATGAACCGTTCCTTCCTGCTCGCCACGACCTGCCTGACCACCTTCGCCGCAACCGCCGCCTCTGGCGTCGACGTCACCGCCGACTTCCTCGGTACCGGCGCCGGACTCCAGCTCGAAGTCACGCGCAACGGCACCATGTTCGACACCTTCGCCGGACAGTACCAGCACGTCATCTCCAGCTCCGACGCGCCCGTCCCCAACATCCCAATCCCCGGCGTGTACAACATGTACTGCGCTCAGCTCGGGACGCCCCCCGTCCAGAACCCCTCGACCTTCGAGCTCGACTCCTTCGACAACACCATCCTCGACATCAGCGCCAACGCCGACGCACGCGCACAACTCGTCGCCGACATCTTCGGCTTCTACGGCGCGCTCCCAGGCGCCGGCGGCATCTCCGACGCACAGGCCGCCGCCTTCCAGCTCATCATCTGGGAGATCCTCTACGACTGGACCGTCGGCGAGGACGTCGCCTCCATGGACATCACCAGCGGCATGGTCTCCGCAGCCGAGCTCGGCGGCGGCGCACTCAACCAGGCCGTCGTCGATGAGTTCGACGACATCGTCGCCAACCTCGCCGCCAACCCCGGCATCGGCTCGCTCAACCCCAACGACGCCGACTTCGCCGCAGGCATGACCAGCTCCTTCGGACAGGACCAGGTCTTCAGCCCCATCCCAGGCCCCGGCACCACCGGCCTCGTCCTCGCAGGAGCCGTCATCGGCTTCAGCCGACGCCGCCGCTGACCCCCAAACACGCCCGCCATCCACCCCGCACACCAGCGGGGAAACGAGCAAGAGAATGGGAGCCCGCCCGCTGTCACGAAACCGACAGCGGGCGGTTCCTATTGTTCAACCATGGCCACGCGCCCCGAAAACCCCTTCACGAGCGCCCATTTCCACCGCGTCGCAGGCATGACCTGGCGCCAGCCCTCGATCGGGATGCGCCTGCTCGCAAGCGTCATCCTCTTCGTCATGATCATCATCGGGCTGCTCGTCGTCGCCGTCGGACTCGTGATCGGCATCCCCCTGGCCCTGGTCGCTTTCGCGTACCTCTGGATCAAGGCCAAGATCCGCTCACTCCGAGCCCCCAACGGGCCCATGGACGGGCGTGAGAACGTCCGCGTCATGCAGCGCCGCACCTAGCCGCCCACCAGCCAAGACTCAGCCCTCGTCATCCCCAAACGCCGCCTCAACGGCGTCCACCCAATCCGCGCGCAGCCGACGCGTCAGATCGCCCGGCCTCCCCGAGCCAATCTCCCGCGACTCCACCTGCTTCACCGGCAACACCCCCCAGCTCGCGTTCGTCAGGAACACCTCGTCCGCCTCGAGCACGTCCGTGATCGACAGCATCCGCGCGCTCGTCTCCACACCCAACGAGCGAGCCGCCCCAAGCACGAACCCACGCGTGATCCCAGGCAACACCGGCGAAGGCAGCGCCTTCGACCCGCCCACATCCTCCTCCTCGCCCCGCGCGATCGGCGTCAGCAACACCCCGTCCTTGACAACGAACGCGTTCGAGACGCACCCCCCCGCAAGGTGGTTCGTCACCTGGAACACCAACGCCTCCCCGGCGTTCTTGGCGGCCGCGTCCTGCAGCGCGCGCAGACGCCACCAGTAGTTCAACGTCTTGTGCCCCTCATCCGGCGCGAACGGGTTCGCCTTCGGGTCCGCCAGCGTCACCAGCACACCCTCCTCGAACATCGCCTCCGGATACGCCGTCGCAGGCTTCGCCTCGATCAGCACCGTCGGCAGCAGCCGATCCGCCCCCGCCTGCTGCCCCCCGAGCAGGTTCAGGTCCCCGCCCGTCATCGTCAGACGAACGCGCGCGTGCTCGTACCCAGCCTTCCCGATCGTGTGAAGCACCGCATCGTTGAGCCCCCGCACCTGCGCCTGATCCGTCAGCCGCAGCCCACGCGCAGACGCCGTCAACCGATCCAGGTGGTCCGCAAGCCGGAACGCCCGCGGCTGACCCGAAGGCGACAGCCCACCCTTGATCGTCTCGAAGAGCCCCACACCGTGCAGCAGCCCGGAATCGAAGGCCGAGACGCTGGCGTCCACCGCCTCCACGAACTCACCGTTGAGAAACACGCTTGGCATCGCGTCGAGTGTAGATCCGCCAACGAAGGCTGTTGCGGACCCATCCATCCACGTTCCAACCACGTCCCGACGCCGTTCCGACGCCGTTCCGACGCGCCCGACGCCCTCCCCCGCGGCCCGGCGCGACACCCAACAGATATCATCCGGGCCCCGCTGCGCACGGTGGAGCCCAGGCCGCAAGTCCAAAGCCGCGCCCAGGACAAGCAACCCGAGCCCGCCGGCCCAACCCGCGGGAGCTGCAGGATCACGCCTTGATCGCCGCCTCCGTCTTCACACTCTTCGCACTCGCGCTCCTCGCGCCGCTCGTCGTCCGCGTCGCCGGACGAGCCTCCGGCTGGGTCCTCGCCCTCGCCCCGCTCACCTTCTGCGCCTGGTACGCCTCCAACCTCACCGCCATCGGCAACGGCGCCGTCATCACGCCCGACGCCATCGAGTGGGTCCCACAACTCGGACTCGCCATCACCTTCCGGCTCGACGGCCTCGCCCTCCTCTTCGCGCTCATGATCCTCGGCATCGGCACGCTCGTCGTCGCCTACGCCGGTGATGCGCTCGCCGGTCACCCACAGCTCGGCCGCTTCATGGCCTTCCTCATCGCCTTCATGGCCTCCATGCTCGGCGTCGTCGTCTCCGACAACCTCCTCCTCCTCTTCATCTTCTGGGAACTCACCAGCATCACCTCCTACCTCCTGATCGGCTTCAACAACGACAAGGAGGAATCACGCAGGTCCGCGCTCCAGGCGCTCCTCGTCACCGGGCTCGGCGGCCTCGCGCTGCTCGCCGGCGTCGTCTGCCTTGGTCTCGTCGCGCAAACCTTCGAGATCTCCGAGATGCTCGAAAGGGCCGACGAGATCACCGCCAGCCCCTGGTACCCCGCCATCCTCATCCTCGTCCTCCTCGGCGCGGCCACCAAGAGCGCACAGTTCCCCTTCCACTTCTGGCTCCCAAACGCGATGGCCGCCCCCGCGCCCGTCAGCGCCTACCTCCACTCCTCCACCATGGTCAAGGCAGGCGTCTTCCTCCTCGCGAGGCTCGCGCCAGTCCTCGGCGCAACAACCGCCTGGACGACCACGCTCACCATCCTCGGCGCAGCCACCATGCTCTACGCCGGCGTCCTCGCCCTGCGCAGCGTCACCTTCAAACGCGTCCTCGCCTACACCACCGTCAGCGCACTCGGAACCATGGTCCTGCTCATCGGCACAGGATCACCCGGCGACGGCGCACTCGCGGCCTTCATCCTCGCCCACGCCATCTACAAGGGCGGCCTCTTCATGTGCGCCGGCGCGATCGAGCACGTCACCGCAACCAAGGACACCCGCAGAGTCACCGGACTGCTCCGAACCATGCCGCTGACCAGCATCGCGCTCCTCCTCGGCGCGCTCTCCATGGCCGGCATCCCGATCCTCTTCGGAGCACCCGCGAAGGAACTCGCAAAGAAGTCCGTCACCGCAACCGCACACGCAGACCTCCTCCTCGCGGCCATCGTCGCAAGCGGAGCCCTCTTCACCGCCGCGGCACTCATCGTCGCCCTCCGCCCAGTCTTCGCGCGCCACCCCCACCCCCCGAACCCGGCAGACCCGGCGCCCACCACGCATAAGGCCGGCGCAGCACTCGTCGGCGCGCCCCTCCTCCTCGGCATCCTCGGACTCGTCGCCGGCATCGCCCCCGCGCTCTTCATCGAGCCACTCGTCCGAGCCTCCACCCTCGCGACCACCGGCGCAGCCTTCGAAGCAACCGCCAAGCTCGGCGCCGTGCCGCTCGTCGCCCTGAAATGGCTCATCGGCCCAAGCGCACTCGCCGTCGCCATCGGCATCGCCCTCTACGCACTCCGCACACCCTTCGGCGCACTCGCCGAGCGCGCGGACACGGTCCTCGCACGCATCGCACCCCCCGCGCTGTACCAGTACACACTCGACGCCGCGCTCGCCCTCGCCGGATGGCAGACCCGAACCCTCCAGTCAGGGTCCATCGGACGCTACATCCGCGTCACCGTCCTCGGCGGCTTCGTCATCGTCGGCGCGCTCGTCTGGCATACCGACGCCACAAGCGCAATCGCGCCCGCGTGGGAACAGGTCAAACTCTTCGACGGCGCCCTCATCGCCATGATCGTCCTCGCCGCGCTCGGAGCGGCGATGGTCCGCACCCGCCTCGCGGCCGTCGCCGCGCTCGGCGTCGCAGGCCTCGGCATCACACTCGTCTTCATCACCTTCAGCGCGCCAGACGTCGCCATGACGCAGTTCGCCGTCGAGACCCTCACCGTCCTCGTCTTCGTCCTCGCCTTCTACAAGCTCCCCCAGTTCCGACGCCTCACGCTCCCCTCCATGCGCATCTGGGAGCTCACCGTCAGCCTCCTCTTCGGCCTCGGCATGACCTCCCTCGTCCTCATCGCCACCAGCGAGTCCCTCGCGCCGACCATCTCAACCTTCTTCTCCGAGAACGCCGCGCCGCAGGCATACGGACGCAACATCGTCAACGTCATCCTCGTTGACTTCCGCGCCGCCGACACCTTCGGCGAGATCCTCGTCCTCGCCCTCAGCGCCATCGGAATCTCCGCGCTCCTCAAGCTCCGGACCCAAAACAACAACGACAACGCGACGGAGGCCGCCCAATGAACTCCGTCATCCTCCGAACCACAACCGTCTTCATCCTCCCGCTCCTGCTCATGCTCAGCCTCATCGTCCTCCTCAGAGGACACAACGAACCCGGCGGCGGATTCGTCGGCGGGCTCCTCGCCTCCGCCGCGTTCACCCTCTACGTCCTCGCCGCAGGCGCAAAGGCCGCAAGACACCTCCTCCACGTCCACCCCATCACACTCGCGGGCGCCGGACTCCTCTTCGCGCTGATCAGCGGCGTCATGAGCATCGTCGCAGGACACCCCCTCTTCGACGCGCTCTGGACCGACACCAAGATCATCGGACAGGTCAAGATCGGAACCCCCCTCCTCTTCGACATCGGCGTCTACCTCACCGTCTGCGGCGTCGTGTGCGCCATCGCCTTCCAGCTCTCCGAAAGCGCCGAAGACGCACGCGACCCCTCCCCCGACGAGGCGGACCCGGAAGGGGGCACGCTGTGACCCCGCTCCTCGCCCTCTCAACCGGCGTCCTCTTCGCAACCGGCATGTACATGCTCCTGCGCCGGAGCATCGTCAAGATCCTCATCGGACTCGTCCTGATGGGACACGGCGCGAACCTGCTCATCCTCACCAGCGCAGGCATCCTCCGCGGCTCCCCACCCCTCATCCCCCAAGGCGAGGAGCGCATCGCCGACGCACACGCAGACCCGCTCCCGCAAGCGCTCATCCTTACCGCCATCGTCATCAGCTTCGCAATCGTCTCGTTCGCCTGCGTCCTCGTGAAACGCGCCTACGAGATCGCCGGCACCGACGACACCGAGGCCATGCGCTCCAGCGAACTCCCCATCGGAAGCGATCCGGGAGGCGCCGACACATGAGCGCACAACTGCTCATCACACTCCCAGTCCTCATCCCGATCACCGGCGCGGTCCTCTGCATCCTCGCCTGGCGATCCACACACGCGCAGCGGGCGATCAACCTCACCGCATCCCTCGCCCTCCTCGCGGCAGCCATCCTCCTCGTGATGCGCACCTCCGCCGGCGAGATCCCGACCGTCCGCCTCGGCGCATGGCCCGCGCCCGTCGCCATCAACTTCATCGGTGACGCATTCAGCGCCATCATGGTCCTGCTCAACGCGATCGTCGCCGTCGCAGGAGCCCTCTACGCACTCGGCGCTACCCCAAAGGCCCACGAACGCTCGGGCTACCACCCCCTCATGCTCTCGCTCATCGGCGCATGCTCCGGCGCGTTCACCACCGGAGACCTCTTCAACCTCTACGTCTGGTTCGAGGTCATGCTCCTCTCCAGCTTCGTCCTCCTCTCACTCGGCGGCTCACGCCCGCAACTCGAAAGCGCCGTCAAGTACGTCACGCTCAACCTCCTCTCCAGCTTCCTCTTCCTCTCCGCCATCGGGCTCACCTACGCACTCGTCGGCACCCTCAACCTCGCCGCCATCGCCGAACGACTCGCAGCCTCCGAGGACCGCTCCCTCTTCACACCCGTCATCGGACTCCTCCTCGTCGGCTTCGGCATCAAGGGCGGCCTCTTCCCCTTCTTCTTCTGGCTCCCCGCCTCCTACCACACGCCCTCACCCGTCGTCTCCGGCGTCTTCGCAGGACTCCTCACCAAGGTCGGCGTCTACGCCATCATCCGAACAACGCAGCTCTTCGCCCCCGGCTGGAGCATCGACGGCGGCGTCATCGCGCACGCCCTCATCTGGATCTCCGGCCTCACCATGGTCACCGGCGTCCTCGGCGCAGCAGTCCAACAGGACATGCGCCGCATCCTCTCCTTCCACATCGTCTCCCAGGTCGGCTACATGGTCATGGGCCTGGCCATCGCGGGCGTCGCCTTCGACAGCGCACAAGCCCCGGGCATCGACCCCGCACAACGCACCGCCCTCATGGGCGCAGGCGCACTCGCACTCACCGGAACCGTCTTCTACATCCTCCACCACATCATCGTGAAGGCGAACCTCTTCTTCGTCGCAGGGATCGTCGAGCAACTCGAAGGCACCGGCGAACTCCCACGCATCGGCGGCCTCTACAAGCGTCGCCCACTCCTCGCCGCCCTCTTCTTCATCCCCGCAATGTCCCTCTCCGGAATCCCCATCCTCTCCGGCTTCTGGGGCAAGTTCATCCTCGTGCGCGCAGGCCTCGAATCAGGCGCCGACATCATCGTCGCTGTCTCCCTCGCCGTCAGCCTCGCAACCCTCTTCTCCATGACCAAGATCTGGGCCAACGTCTTCTGGGCCCCCCCACCCCCCGCATCGCCCAACGACACCCAGCGCCCCACCTCGCCCACCATCGCGCCCCCAACCCCCGCACGCACCGCCTGCATGTACACCGCGTGCGGCGCAATGGCACTCGTCACCATCGCGATCGGCTTCGGCGCAGGCTTCGCCGTCGACCTCGCCGAAACCGCCGGCGCACAACTCACCGACCCGACTCCCTACATCCAAGCCCTCCTCCCCACCGACGCGCCAACCGACATTGAGCTCACCGCAGGCGAGGTGACGCCATGACCACCCGCAAACAACGACGCGCCCAGCGCGAACGCCAACGCGCCGAGCGTCAGCGCCAAAGAACCGAACGCGAGAACACCGGACGCGTCGTCGCCTTCTTCGTCTGGAGCGCAGTCCTCGGCGTCATCTGGGCCATCACGCTCGGCGTCCTCACCGGAACCAACCTCCTCATCGGGTCCGTCGTCGGCTTCGCCGTCCTCATCATCGGCTGGCGCGACCGCTCCACGGACTTCGCCGCATCCCGCATCGGCATCCGCAAACTCGCCACCCTCACCGGCTTCCTCGCCTACTTCGTCTGGGCACTCCTCCTCTCCAACCTCCGCATGGCCCTCTACGCCATCGGACCACGCTCACTCCTCCGCCCCGGCATCGTCGGCGTCCCACTCGGCGACATGACAGACGTCGAACTCACCAGCCTCGCAAACACCATCACACTCACACCCGGCACGCTCACCGTCGACATCTCATCAGACCGACGCACCATCTACGTCCACGTCATGGACGCGCGAGACCCCGAACGAATCCGACACGAGATCAAGCACGGCTTCGAACGACGCATCAAGGACATCTTCAGATGATCCCCTCACCCGCACTCCAGCCCATCCTCGCACTCGCCGCCGAAGCCGACCCGTCCAACGACGTCATCTACACCGGCGCATACATCGGGCTCGCGCTCGCGCTCCTCCTCGCACTCCTCCGCTTCCTCCGCGGCCCCACCATGCCCGACCGCGTCGTCGCACTCGACCTCATGGCCATCTTCGCAGCCGCAACCATCGGACTCACCGCGATCACAACCGGCACGAGCGAACTCATCATCGTCGCCATCGTCCTCGCCCTGCTCATGTTCATGGGCACGACCGTCTTCGCCATGTACCTCGAGCGAAAGGGACGCGCCGATGCTCCCTGAGATCCTCGAAAAGACCTCGCTCGTCATCGGCGTCGGCTTCTGCCTCCTCGCCGGCATCGGGATCGTCCGAATGCCCGACGTCTACACCCGCAACCAGGCCTCCGCCAAGGCCGGAACCCTCGGCGTCGCGTTCGTCATCGCGGCCGTCGCATTCCGGTTCCAGGACCCCATCACCACCCTCGAGTCCCTCCTCATCATCCTCTTCCTCTTCCTCACCGCGCCCATCGCCTCACACCTGATCACCAGGGCCGCCTACAACCTCGGCGTCCCACAAGCAGACGCCGCCATCGTCGACGACATGCGCCCGGATCACACCGCGCGCACGCACACCACCGACGACCAAAGCGATCGCGCTGACTCCCCATAGGCCCCAACCAACACAGCCTCAGTGCTGATGCGGCGCGTCGTGACGCTCGAACTTGTGCGTCAGCGCCCGCTGCAGCTTGTGCGATGCCTCGCTCACCGTCGTGTACAGGTCCTCGCCGAAGTGCTCGACCACCAGCGGGTCCATGTGCGCGGGACGCGCCTCGAGCAGCACACGCTTGTCCGCGGCGCCGCCCTTGTGCGCGTTCTCGTCGCCAACGTGAACCTCGACACGCGTAATCCGCTCGGCGAACCTGCTCAGGTCGCCCTCGATCGAGCCACGAACGTGCTCGTCAAGCGCATCCGACCGGTCAACGCCGCGATAGCTGATCTCAATGTGCATCGTCCCTCCACGGACGGGATTCGTGCTCGAGCCTGCCCAATCGGGCCGAACGAGTGCCGCCGGAACCACGCCCCGGCGACGCCGGATTGTTGCCCCCCACAGGCGCCCCCGCTCCCCCGAAAACCAGACCAGGCCGCCCCCTTCTCAAACCCCCGCCGCCGCCGGCTCCCCCTTCGAAAACGTAAAGCCCCGGCCCTCGAAATCCACCAACACACGATCCCCGGGGCCGAACTCTCCCGCCAGGATACGCGATGCCAGCGGATTCTCGATCCGCTGCTGGATCGCACGCTTCAGAGGCCGCGCCCCATACGCCGGATCCCACCCCTCGCTCGCCAACTGGGCCCGCGCCCCATCCGTCAGCTCCAGCCTCATCTGACGCTCCGCGAGACGCTCCACGAGACGAGCGAGCTGAATCTCAACGATCCCCGCCAGCGCCTCACGCTTCAGCTGGTGGAACACCACAACCTCATCGATCCGGTTCAAGAGCTCGGGCCGGAAGAACGGCGAACGCATGTTGATGTCGAACCGCGCCGACAACTCACCACGCTCCATGTCCGGCGTCAGACCCTTTCCGCCAACATCCGCGCCCGGACCACGACGGATCATGTCGCGCACCGCCGCCTCGATCTCCCAGTCCTCCGCACCCTGCTCCGTCATCTCCTGGATCTTCTGCGAGCCGATGTTCGACGTCATCACGATGATCGTGTTCCGGAAGTCAACCGTCCGGCCCTGACCATCCGTCAGCCGACCGTCATCGAGCACCTGCAGCAAGATGTTGAACACGTCCGGGTGCGCCTTCTCGATCTCGTCCAGCAAGATCACGGCATACGGACGCCGACGGATCGCCTCGGTCAGCGCCCCACCCTCCTCGTACCCGACATACCCGGGAGGCGCACCGATCAGCCGCGCAACCGCGTGCTTCTCCATGTACTCCGACATGTCGATCCGAACCAGCGCCTCCTCCGTGTCGAACTGAAACGCCGCAAGCGCCTTGCACGTCTCCGTCTTACCGACACCCGTCGGACCGAGGAACAAGAACGAACCGATCGGCCGCGCAGGGTCACCAAGGCCCGCACGCGCACGCCGCACGGCATCAGACACCGCCTTCAGCGCCTCATCCTGACCGACAACACGCTCGCTCAGGTTCTCTTCCATGTGCGTCAACTTCTCACGCTCCGACTCGACCAGCCGCGACACCGGGATCCCGGTCCACCGCGCGACCACCTCCGCGATCTGCTCCGAGTCCACCTCCTCGCGCACCAGCAGGTCACCAGACCGCTTGCGCTCCTCGAGGTCACCCTCCGCCTCCGCCATCTTCCGCTCCATCTCCGGGATCTCCCCGTACTGGATGCGTGCCGCTGCCTCCAGATCACCACGCCGCTGCGCCTGCTCGAGCTCGACACGCCGAGCGTCGATCTGCTCCTTGAACCCCTTGACCACGTCAAGGTCCTTCTTCTCGGCCTCCCAACGCGCAGTCAGCGTCCGGTTGGACTCACCAAGCTCGCCGAGCTCCCGCTCGATGCGCTCGAGTTCCGGCGACGCCGCGCCGTTCGCGCTCCCCCCCTTGTCCCCACGCTCGATCTTCAGCGCCTCGCGCTCGATCTCCAGCTGCATGATCCGACGACGAAGCTCATCAAGCTCCGTCGGCATCGAGTCGTTCTCGAGCCGCAACCGGCTCGCGGCCTCATCGACGAGATCAATCGCCTTGTCCGGCAGGAACCGATCCGCGATGTACCGATTCGAGAGCGACGCCGCCGCCAGGATCGCCTCGTCACGGATGCGAACGCCGTGGTGCGCCTCGTAGCGCTCCTTCAGCCCGCGCAGGATCGCGACCGTCTCCTCAACACTCGGCTGATCAACCAGGATCGGCTGGAAACGACGCTCGAACGCCGGGTCCTTCTCGATGTGCTTGCGGTACTCATCAAGCGTCGTCGCGCCGATGCAGCGCAGCTCGCCACGCGCAAGCGCAGGCTTGAGCATGTTCCCCGCGCTCACCGCGCCCTCCGCGGCGCCGGCGCCCACGATCGTGTGCAGCTCATCAATGAACAGGATCACCTGACCCTCGCTCGCCGTCACCTCGCGCAGCACCGCCTTGAGCCGCTCCTCGAACTCGCCCCGATACTTCGCGCCCGCGAGCAACTGCCCGACGTCCAGCGCGACGATCCGCTTCCCCCGCATCCCCTCCGGGCAGTCGCCATTGACCACTCGCAGCGCGAGCCCCTCGGCGATCGCCGTCTTGCCAACGCCAGGCTCACCGATCAGCACCGGGTTGTTCTTCGTGCGCCGCGACAACACCTGCATCGTGCGCCGGATCTCCTCGTCGCGCCCGATCACGGGATCCAGCTTCCCCTGCTGCGCCTTCTCGGTCAGATCAATCGAGTACTTCTTCAGCGCCTCGTACGTGCTCTCCGCATCCGCGTCCGAGATCGACGACACACCCGACGCCTCGCGCAACTGACCGATCGCGTCCAGCACGTGCTTGCGATCGACCGCGCACAGGGAAAGCAGCTCGGCCGCGTTGCCCGACCCGCCCACCTGCGTCAGCGCAACCAAGAGGTGCTCGCTCGAGACGTACGCGTCCCCAAGCGCCGTCGCCTCCTGCTCGGCCTTCGTGAGAAGCTCGACGATCGAGCGCCCGCCCGACCCGGCGCCCGCAGACGTCGTCGGCAGCTTGTCTAGCTCCGACGCGACCATCGAGCGCACACGCCCGGCGTCCGCACCGATCCGCCCGAGCACCGACGTCACAACCCCGCCCTGGTCGGCCAGAAGCGCGTGCAGCACGTGCAGGCCCCCCACCTCCGGGTTCTGCCGCGTCACGGCCTCACCCTGAGCCTCCGCCAAAGCCTGCTGTGCCAGCGTCGTCAATCGGTCCGTTCGCATGTCATGCCCTCCCGGAACGCCGCACACAGCGTCCCACTCCCCCCGATGCAACACCCGGACCACCCCCGACCCCCCCACTCACCCCGCCTCACGCCCTCCCAGAGCCGATCC
>JANQQG010000108.1 GCA_028285065.1 Phycisphaerales bacterium | reverse complement strand
GGCGGCCGGTCCGGGTCCGGGATCACCGCTCGATTGGCGTCGTAGATCTCCCGCCAGCGCGACCCGCGCCCGAGCAGCTCGCGCGAGATCTCCCAGAGCGTGTCGCCGGGTCGGATCACGTAGCGCGTTGCCTGCGCCGTCGCCTCACCGGAACCGGAGTCCGGAATCACGGAGACCGGCGTGACGGGCTGGGGCACGCCCGCTCGCGGCGCGGCCGCATCCGGCTGGTGCGCCGCCCGATCCGGGTCCTGGTGCGCCGGTGCCGGCTCGGCCGGGCGGTCGTCGTAGCTGACGCGCGCCGTGTCCGGATCGCGCAGCCAGTACAGCGCGGCCCAGATGAGCGCGACGACCCAGGCGCCCTTGATCAGGCGCCCAACGCCCGATCGGTCACCCGCCCGACGCTCCATCCGCTTCAGCCTCCGCCTCGGCCGCGGCCGCTGCCTCCGCCGCCAGGCTCCGGTCCGCCTTGCGCGACCAGACCATCGGCGATGCGATCGCGACCGAGCTGAACGTGCCGACCGCGATGCCCATCAGCAGGGCGTACGCGAACTCACGGACACCCTCGCCGCCGTAGACGTACAGCACGCCAGTCGCGATCAGCGTCGTGCCCGACGTGATCACCGTGCGGCTGAGCGTCTGGTTGATCGCGAGGTTCACCACCGCACGGCTCGCGTAGGGGAGCTTGCCGCGGTTCTCGCGGATGCGGTCCATGATGACGATCGTGTCGTTGAGCGAGTAGCCCAGGATCGTCAGGATGGCGGCCACCAGGTTCAGGTCGATCTTGAACGGCAGGATGCCCACCGCGTTCGCGAAGCCCGGGAACTTGTAGTAGACGAGCTCCGCCGCCGCGATCAGGCCGACCATGATGAGCACGTCGTGCAGGGTCGTGAGGATGGCGGCCAGCGAGTAACGCAGCGAACCGAACCGCACCCACACGTAGATCACGATCAGCACCGCGCTGATCAGGATCGCCGCGATGGCGCTGGCGCGGAAGGTCGCGGCGACGGCCGGCTCGAACTTCTGCACGCTTGCGAGTGTGGTCACGTCCTTGAGGGCGTTGACGGTGAGCTCCCACTCAGTCCCGCCGACCTTGTTCCACCAGGTGGCTTCGTCGGTGTCGAAGAAGTCGGCGCCGGAATCGCGCACGAGCAGGATGGCCGCACCGACGTTCGTCTCCGTCCCTTCGATCACGACGATGTCGGTCGTCCGTGCGAGGGTCGCGTTGAAGTCCGGCTTGGAACGCATGTCCATCAGCTTGGACTTGAGGACCTCGATGGAAGGTGCCGGGTTCAGGTCGTCGAGCAGGATCGCGACGCCACCGACGAAGCGAGGCGCCTCGGCGCTGACGTCCGCTCGGCCCAGCACCGCGCTCAGGGACGGCTCCGTGATCGGGAACACCGGCGCCGAGCGTGCTTCGCCCTGGAAATCATCGCGACCGATGAAGTCGATCGGCGGCTCGGCCGCCAGATCCTCACCGAACTCCTGGACGAGCTGCTCCTGGAGCACGGCGTCGTTCGTCTCGCGGGTCTTGATGCGGAAGCGGTTTGATCGCCCCTCCGCGTCGGGGTCCATGGGCACGACGCTGTACGGCGCAAGGTCGGGCAGTGAGTCCGCCATGCGCTCGGCGATCGCGTTGAGTCCGTTCTCGACGTCCTCGGTGGTCTTGAACGCGCCCGAGGCTTCGGCGTCGGCGTCCCCGGCGTCGCGGAACTGCACGGTCATCTGCGTGCCGCCGACGAACTCGACGTCGAGCATCTGGCCGCCCTGCTTGACGATCATCGTCACGCCCAGGCCGACGAGGATGGCCGAGACGAACAAGAAGCCGAACCGGATCCGCATCCAGTCGATGCTCGGCTCGAGGAAGCGGTGCAGTGCCGGGACGGCCGTCGGGAGCATCCGCATCTTCCGCCAGCCGAAGCCCTCGATGAACAGCGAGAACAGGGCGCGGGTCACGAACAGTGAGGTGAACAGGGTCGTGGCGACGCCGATCCCGAGTGTGATCGCGAAGCCCTTGATCTCCGGCGTGCCGAGGTACCCGAGCACGACGCAGACGATCAGGTTGGTCACGTTTCCGTCGACGATCGCTGACAGTGCGCGTTGGTAGCCCAGCCGCACCGACGTTCGCAGGTCGGCGCCGGCGATGAGCTCTTCTCGCACGCGTTCGTAGATCAGCACGTTCGCATCGACCGCGATACCGAACGTCAGCACGATCCCCGCGATACCGGGGAGCGTGAACGCGGCGCGTCCCAGCGCCATCAGCCCGACCAGGAGCAGGGCGTTCATGGCCAGCGCGGTGACGGCGACGCCGCCGTAGAAGAAGTAGTACACGACCATGAAGACGCTGACGAGGACGATCGCGATGAGGCCCGCGTTGAGGCCCGCCGCGAGGTTCTCCTCGCCGAGTTCGGGACCGAACGTCGTCTGGCTGATCGGCGCGGGGCTGAGGCTGCCCTTGAGCGAGCCGGCCGTCATCACGCGGATGACGTAGTTGAGCTCGTCGGGGGTGAACTCGCCCTCGATGATGCCGCTGCGGCTGATGGCGGAGTTGATGTTCGGCGCGGTGTAGACCTGGTCATCCAGGAGGATGGCCATCTTGCGTCCGACGTTGGCCGAGGTGAGCGAGCCGAGCAGTCGCGCGCCCGACGCGTCCATCGTGAAGCTGATGGCCGGACGGCCGATCTGGTCCTGACCCTGGCCGGCGCCGGCGATGCCCCACTCGATCCCGGAGTCGGCGGTCAGGCGGAGGCCGCTCCGGTCCCAGCAGAGCATGTAGTAATCGCCGAGGTACTCCTCGACGACGTAGCCCTGTGCCCCGAAGTAGCCCGAGGGGTTGGCGCGGAGCGATCGGAAGCGGTCGACCTTGTTGTTGGCGAAGCCGACGGGCTTGTTGATCTTGCACCACATGACGTCGGAGACGTCGATGCGGTTGGGCCCGCCCTCGCGCAGGTCCTCGCGGAGGTCCTGCTCGTCGGTGCGCTCGCCGGTGTTGACGGTGATGCGGAACTCGAGCACACCGGCGCCCTGGAGCAGACGGATGATGTCGCTGGGGTCGTCGAGCGTTGAGCGTTCGGCCTCGTAGGCCTCCCACTTGGCGAGCACGCCCTCGAACTGAGCGAGTGCGCTCTCGTCGGTGAGGCGTCCGCGGAGCCCTGCGAGGGCGACCTCACGGGGGCTCTCGATCGACTGCAGGTCCTCGTTCTCGTCGCGGAGGACGATCTTGCGGTTGTCCTGGCGGACCGCGAGGTCGATCTTGGCACGCGTGATGGGCTGGCTCAGCAGCGCGCCCTTCAGGTCCTCGAGGCGGTTGCGGGCCGTACCGGCACGCACGATCGCCTCGTCGTAATCGCCCTGCGCGAGCGCCAGCGGACCGTCGGTCAGGTCCCGGATCATCTCCTCGGAGCCGGGGCCCTGGAGACTCTCGATCTGGAACTGGATGTCGTCGATCGCCTGCTGGAGCGACGGCACGAGTGCGCTGTACCGCGCCTCTTCGTCGGCGAAGCCGGCAGCCTCTTGCGCCTGACGCAGGCGTGTCTCGTCGCCAGCGAACAGCTCCGCGAGAGCCGTGTCGCGCTCGTCGCCCGTCAGGGCGAGGGCGGCATCGAGGCTCTCGGAGTCGACGCGGATCGACAGGAACTGGTTGAGCGCTTCCTCGTACTCCGCCCGGAGGCCCTTGACCCGGTCGCTCGGGAGCGGCATCGTGATCTCGAGGCGGTCCGTGCCGAGCGGGACCACCGAGATCTCGAGCTGACCCGTCGGGTTCAGGCGCTCGGCGACGACCACCTGCGCCTGCGCCATCCCCTCGGAGGGACGCACGCCGTCGGGGAACTGCACGGAGTAGATGAGGCTCGCGCCGCCGGCAAGGTCCTTGCCGCGACGGAGCTGCTTCTCGACGGGCGTGATGGCGAGGATCGCCATCGCGACGAGAAGCGCGATAAGCCCGAACTTGTAGTACAGATTCCTCATGGGACCAGCCGCTTGCTCCAGGACGGCGCAGTCACCGGGGACGCACGTGCGTCCCCGCGCGCTGGCAACTCGTTACGAATCGGATCCCCCGCCGCCCGGACCGGACCGGACGACTTCCTGCACCGCCGACTTGGCGAAGCGCATCTTGACGTTGTTCGAATCGTCGACCTTCAGGACGACCTCGTCGGGACGGACCTCGACGACGTTGCCGAGCAACCCGCCGACGGTCCGGACCTGATCGTTCTTCTTCAGCGACGAGAGCAGCGCCTCCTTCTTCTGGCGCTCCTTCTTCTCCCGACGCCCCCCCATCACGATCATCAGCACCATGATGCCGAGCATCAGGAAGATGAACGGCATGAAGCTGCCCGTCGGCCCCTGCTGCGTGCCGGCCGGAGTGCCAAGCCCTTGGTCGCCCGCGGGCTGCGTCGTCGTGCCACCACCGTTGGACAAGTTGCCGATGCTCCCCGACGGCGGAGGCGCAGCGGGGGAGTCGGGTTGGGTGGTCGCCAGTGATCGCAGGGCGCCGGGCGCCTCGGTGGTGAAGCTCATCGTCTCTCCGATTCCCCGGGGCTCCGCCCAGCAGCCGACCCATCCCCTTTGACCAATCCGGCGCGCTCCAGCGCCGGCCTGGCGACGGGCCAACGACGCCAGAGGCCGAGCCAGTCATCTTCGGGGATCACCCTGCGGATGTCCAACATCAACCTCTCGTAGTGCCGCAGATTGTGGAGGCTCACAAGGATCGGCCCGAGCATCTCTCCGGCCAAGAACAGGTGCCGAATATAGGCGCGGCTGAACACGGAGTCACCCGCCCCGGACCACCCCCAACGCCCCGGCTCGCACGCCGGGCAGTCGCACCCAGCCTCCAGCGGGCCCGCGTCCTCCGCGAACCGCGCGTTCTTCAGCCGGATCTGCCCGTCCCGCGTGAACGCGTTGGCACTCCGACCGTTCCGCGTCGGGAGCACGCAATCGAACATGTCCACCCCCGCCAGCACGGCGGCGACGATGTCACGCTCGTACCCCACCCCCATTAGGTACCTCGGCTTGTCATCGGGCAGCCGCCCGGCCGTGTGGTCCACCACCCGTGCGATGTCCTCGCTCGTCTCCCCCACCGCAACCCCCCCGATCGCGTACCCCGGGAGGTCGACGTTGCAGACCAGCTCCACGCTCCGGTCGCGCCGGTCCAGGTCGGTCCCACCCTGCACGATCCCGAACAGGGCCTGACGGTGGGCGAAGCCCTCGCCAGCCTCCGCGAGACGCCGGTGCTCGTCGCTGCAGCGCTGAAGCCACCTGGCGGTCCGCTCGTTGGCCGCATCGAGGCGGGCGTCGTGGTCGTAGCGTCGGCCCTTGGCCGTGTCCCGCAAGGCGGCCAGTCGGAGGCGCGTCTGGTTGGAGGGCCCCGCATCCGGATCGACCGACGGCGGGCAGTCGTCGAATGCCATGATGATGTCGGCCCCGAGGCGGGCCTGGGTGTCCATGGACGACTCGGGCGTGAGGTGGATCTCGCGTCCGTCGAGGAAGGAGCGGAAGCGCACCCCGTCCTCGTCGATCGCGTTGATGTCCGCCATGGAGTAGGCCTGGTACCCACCGGAGTCGGTGAGGATCGGCCCGTCCCAGCACATGAACGCGTGCAACCCGCCGAGGCGCTCGACGCGCTCGGGGCCGGGGCGGAGAAGCAGGTGGTACGTGTTGGCGAGGACCACGTCCGCGCCGATCCCCGTCGGCCCCTCGGCCTTGTCGCGGATCATCGCGGGGAGGATGCCCTTGACGGTCCCGCGCGTGCCGACGGGCATGAATGCGGGCGTGCGGAAGACGCCGTGAGGAGTGGTGACCTCGCCGACGCGCGCGCCCGATTGCGCCGAGCGCGCGGTGATGCTCATCTTCAATGACATGAAGCGCTCACGAATCCGTCGGCGGGAGCTCGACCTCTTCCCAGTCCGCGTCCGTGTGACGGAAGACGGCCCCGGTGCCGAGGTAGATCACCTGGCGGGCCGTGTTCGAGCAGTGGTCCGCGACCGACTCTGAGTACGTCGCGAGCTGCTGGAAGGCGAGCGCGAGGTCCGGCGAGATGCTCCGGTCGACGAGGCGCTGCTGGATGTCGGCGACGAGCGCCTTCTTGAACTCCTCGACGGTGTGCTCCGTCCGGAGCACGACCCGCGCGAGTTCACGATCGGCCCGGTCGAAACACCTGTTCGTGTCGCGGAGCACGCCGATCACGCTCGAGGCGAGCACGCGCCCGGTGTCCGGGAGGCGCTCGTTCGAGCCCTCGAGCACCGGGACGAGCAGGGCGATGCTCACGGCACGGTCGCCGATGCGCTCCAGCTCGTTGTTGACCTTCACGATCGTGAGCAGCTCGCGCAGCGGCTCGGCCGAGAGCGAGCACGCGTCATTGGCGACGTCGGTCAGCAGCGTGACGGCCGCCCGTTCGATGTCGACATCGACGCGGTCGATCACGTCGTCCTGCTTGATGACGCGCTCGGCGCCCTCGTTGTCGGCGTCGAAGACCGACTCGTAGGCCGCGCTGAGCATCGCGAGCACCCGCTCGGACTGCTGGACGAGGTCGGCCTTGAGCTGGCCGAGCCGGCGCTTGAATGACTCGGGTGTCGTCGTCATGTGCGTGTCCCCGCGCCGGGTCGCCGGCGCATTCCCAAACGATAGCACGCACCCCGAGGAGGGGCACGGAAGCGCGGCGAGGGCGACCCGAGCGGTCGGCCCCGCGCACCCTCCCGCGTATGATCGCCGACCGGGGCCAGGGGCGGGCAGGAGGACGCGCCCATGTCGTTCGAGATCGAGGGAGTTCGGGCCAGGCAGGTCCTTGATTCGCGCGGCAACCCGACGGTCGAGGC
>JANQQG010000101.1 GCA_028285065.1 Phycisphaerales bacterium | reverse complement strand
CGCATCATCAACCGCAACAACCGCCTCAAGAAGCTGATGGACCTCAACGCCCCCGAGGTCATCATCCGCAACGAGAAGCGGATGCTTCAGCAGGCCGTCGACGCGTTGTTCGACAACAACCGCTGCCGGCGCCCGGTGCTCGGTTCGTCCAACCGACCGCTCAAGTCGCTGACGGACATGATCAAGGGCAAGCAGGGTCGCTTCCGCGAGAACCTGCTCGGCAAGCGCGTCGACTACTCCGGTCGTTCCGTCATCGTCGTCGGCCCGGAGTTGAAGCTGCACCAGTGCGGCCTTCCGAAGAAGATCGCGCTGGAGCTCTACCAGCCGTTCATCATCCGCAAGCTCAAGGAGCACGGGCTTGCGGACACGATCAAGAGCGCCAAGCGGATGCTCGAGCGCCGCGACCCCGAGGTGTGGGACATCCTCGAGGAAGTGATCGATCAGCACCCCGTGCTGCTCAACCGCGCACCGACGCTTCACCGCATGGGTATCCAGGCGTTCGAGCCGGTGCTCGTCGAGGGCAACGCGATCCGCATCCACCCGCTGGTCTGCGGCGGGTTCAACGCCGACTTCGACGGCGACCAGATGGCCGTCCACCTCCCGCTCTCGGTCGAAGCCCAGGCCGAGGCGCACGTGCTGATGCTCTCGACGCACAACATCTTCGGCCCCGCCAACGGCAAGCCGCTGATTACCGCGTCGCAGGACATCGTCATGGGCGTGTACTTCATCACGCTGATGGTCGACGACGGTGAGAAGTTCGAGGACCTGCCCAAGTTCAAGGACCGCGCCGAGGCGCTCCTGGCCCTCGAGCACGGGCGCATCGGCATCCACCAGAAGATCGCCGTTCGCCTCGACGGGTTCTCGCACGTGGTCAACAGCCAGGGCGGCGCGATGGAGCCCCTCCCCGCGGATCGTCGCATCGTGACGAGCGTCGGTCGACTGCTGTTCAGCGAGATCCTCGAGCAGGGCATGCCGTTCTACAACTGTGCCCTCGGCAAGAAGGGCTGCGCCCGCGTGGTCGACGACACGTACGCGATCTGTGGTCGCCCGCAGACGATCGACGTGCTCGACAAGCTCAAGGAGGTCGGGTTCAAGCAGTCCACGCTCGCCGGCCTGAGCTTCGGCGTCACGGACATGCGTGTCCCGTCCGCCAAGAAGGACCTCATCGACGAGTCGCAGAAGAAGGTGGACCGCGTCGAGAAGAACTACGACCGCGGCATCATCACGCCTCGTGAGCGCTACAACCAGCTGCTCGACATCTGGTCGCACTGCCGCGAGCAGGTGACCAAGGCGCTGATCGACACGCTCAAGAACGACCGCCGCGACGACCAGGGCAACCCGGTCGACGTCCACTCCAAGGACGGGCGTGCCTACCTGAACCCGGTCTACCTGATGAGCGACTCGGGCGCTCGCGGTAACGTCAGCCAGATGATGCAGCTCGCCGGCATGCGAGGCCTGATGGCCAAGCCGTCGGGCGAGATCATCGAGACCCCCATCCGCGCGAACTTCCGCGAGGGGTTGTCGATCCTCGAGTACTTCTCGTCGACCCACGGCGCCCGCAAGGGTCTGGCCGACACCGCGCTCAAGACCGCCGACTCCGGCTACCTGACCAGGAAGCTGTGCGACGTCGCGCAGTCGGTGATCATCACCGAGCACAACTGCGGCTCGAAACGTGGCATCATGAAGCGCGCCGTGACCAAGGGCGAGCGCGTCGACGTCCCGCTGCGTGACCAGATCGTCGGTCGCGTCAGCGTGCACTCGATCGTCAACCCGATCACGGACGAGACAATCGTTCGCGAGAACGAGATGATCTCGACCGAGGCCGCGTCCAAGGTCGAGGAGCTCCGGATCGAGTCCGTCATGGTCCGCTCGCCGCTGACCAGCGAGGCGCGTTCGGGTTGCTCCGTGCTCGACTACGGCATGGACCTCTCCACCGGCAAGCTCGCCGAGCCCGGTCTGGCCGTCGGCATCATCGCCGCCCAGTCCATCGGTGAGCCCGGCACGCAGCTGACGATGCGTACGTTCCACACGGGCGGCATCGGTTCGCGTGAGATCCTCGAGAGCGAGATCCGCGCCAAGGCCGGCGGCACCATCGAGATCCGCGAGTGCCGCGAGGTCGAGACCAAGGACGAGGAGGGCCACGACGTCCTCGTTACGCTGCGTCGCAACGGCGAGATCGCGTTGCTCGACGACAAGGGTCGCGAGTTGGAGAAGGAGAAGATCCCCTACGGCGCGTACATCATGGTCAAGCCCGGCGAGACCGTGAAGCGTGGCGCCGTGATCGCCAAGTGGGACCCGCACCGCGTTCCGATCCTCGCCGAGAAGACCGGTAAGGTGCGCTACCAGGACATCGAGATCGGCGAGACCGTCCGTGAGGAGGACGCCGGTCGTGGTCAGAAGGCCCTCGTGGTCATCGAGCACAAGGGCGAGAAGCACCCGCAGGTCGTCATCGAGGACGACTCGGGCCAGATCCTCGACTTCCACTACCTCCCGGCCAAGGCGCGTATCGAGGTGCCGGACGGGTCCCCGATCGTCGCCGGTCAGATGCTCGCGCGTCAGCCGCGCGGCGCGGCGGGCAGCCAGGACATCGTCGGTGGTCTGCCCCGTGTGACCGAGATCTTCGAGGCCCGCAAGCCCAAGGACCCGGCCGTGATGGCCGAGCTCTCGGGCACGGTCGAGATCCACTCGGACAAGCGCAAGGGCAAGATGACGATCCGCGTCATCAGCGACTCCGGCATCGAGAAGGACCACCACGTCCCGTCCGACAAGCAGCTGCTCGTGCACACGGGCGACTACGTCTCGGCCGGCGACCCGCTGTGCGAGGGCCCGATGGTCCCGCACGACATCCTGCGGATCAAGGGCGAGGAGGCCCTGTGGGCCTACATGCTCGACGAGGTGCAGAACGTGTACCGCGCTCAGGGCGTGGGCATCAACGACAAGCACATCGAGGTCATCCTGGCGCAGATGCTCCGCAAGGTCCGCGTCGAGAACCCGGGTGACACCGATCTGCTCCCGCACGACGTCATCGACAAGTTCGTCTTCCGCCAGAAGAACAACGAGGTCACCAACCTCGTGCGCATCACCGAGGCGGGCGGCACCGATCTTCCCGTCGATGCCCTCGTCACCAAGGACGAGGTCCGCGAGGCCAACGCCAAGGCGGAGGCCGAGGGCAAGGAAGGCGCCAAGGCGCGTCGGGCCAAGCCCGCGACGGGTCGCACGCTGCTGCTGGGCATCACCAAGGCTTCGCTGCAGTCCGAGTCGTTCCTCTCGGGTGCGTCGTTCCAGGAGACGACGAAGGTGCTCACCGAGGCGTCGCTCAAGGGCGCGTCCGACGAGCTGATCGGCCTGAAGGAGAACGTCCTGCTCGGCCACCTCATCCCCGCCGGTACCGGCTTCAAGCCCTACCAGAGTCTCCGCGTCAAGCCCCTGGTTTCCGCGGAGGAGCTCGCCGAGGACGAGGACCGGATGCTCGAGGAGGCCGCGGCCGCCGCCGAGGCGCTCGGCGCCGATCGCAACGATCCTCTTGGTGTCCCGCAGGCCCCAGAGGTGGTGATCGGCGACGGCGCGAGCGCTCAGCCGCAAAACTGACGCCCGCGTCGGCCCTCAACGGCTGACAACAACCCAACCCCATTGCGAGGGCCGCAGGCTTCGTGCCGCGGCCCTTTCTTCTTGCGCTCACAAGCGTCCTTCGCAGCTGGTCAGACGACACCGCCACGCGCCTGCGTCCAGCCGATGGACACGCCGACAGCGCGAGACTTACCTATCGAGGAATCCCTCGATCTGCGCTGGCTCTAAGACCGGCAGCCGATCGCGGCCCGTCGCCAGCACCAGACGCACATACCCGCGGCACGACGTGCATCCGGTGCCGCAGCCCGTTCGCGCCATCAGCCCCTGCAGCGTGAGGCGCTCCTGCTCGACCAACTCGAGCATCTCGGCGAAGGTGATGTCCATGCACACGCAGCGGTCGACGAGCGCCGGGAGCCCGTCGAGCTGCTCCAGCGAGACCCGCGGCGGCGTGGGCGGCGTGCGGGGCTCGGGGTGCGATGGTGGGGGGGATGGGGGCGTGGTGGGTGACATTGGTCGTGGTCACTCGTAATCGAACAGGTGGTTGTCGTCGGATGCACCGAACCACCCGATACGCGCGAGATCGGGGTCGCCGGCATAGAGACCCGAGGCATCCGTATGGGTCCGGCGCTCCGCGCTGACGTGTCCATCAAGCCACGCGGCCTCCGCCATCAGGGCGTTTCGGCCGCCGTGGCGGAAATGCACGGACGGATCCGGACGAGAAGCCGGGCTCTCCGGCCAACGGCGCGGCTCTAGGAAGGAGTACTCGATCACATCAGCGGGGCCGGGCCCGGCAGCGAGCGCGCCGTCGGCGAACGAGACGGTCTTCGCCGGGTCCACGAAACGGTGGGGCGCCGAGCCGGTCACGTCGGTCGTGACCACCCAGATGTCGCCCGCGTGCGAGGGGCGCCGGTTGCGCACGCTCCCAACGAATGCGGCGTTGTAGGCGTACCCGCCAGCGGAGCGTTCGAAGCCGCGGCCATCAGCTCGCAGGCTGTCGAGCATCGGTGTGAACGTCGGGCAAGCCCTGATCGCACCGTGTCCGGTGCGATCAGGATCTTCCTCCCACATGGAGGTCGAGATGTATGCGGTCAGCGCGCCACCCGCTGGCGAGAACGCGTCTCCCGCGTGCTTGCGTGTCCCATGCCAGCGCTCGAGATTCGCCAGCCGGTCCGCGGCTCCAGGGGCGTACGCCCCGTGGTCCTGCGCGTAGAGCTGATTGGCGAACTGGATCTGACGCAGGTTGGACGCGCACACGCTCTGGCGTCCGGACTCGCGGGCCGCCCCGAGCGAAGGGAGCAGCAGCGACACGAGCAGGGCGATGATCGCGACGACGACGAGCAGCTCGATGAGCGTGAAGCCCTGGTTGTGCGCTCGGCGTCCGATCACGGGGCGCTCCCGAAGAACGCATTGACGAAATCAAAGAAGTCCTGGTCGTTGGCGAAGCCGTCGTTGTTGAAGTCGATGCCGGGGGGGGCGACGCCGAAGAAGGCGTTGACGAAGTCGAAGAAGTCCTGATCGTTGACGAATCCGTCCTCGTTGAAGTCGGCCGGGGCGAAGGCAGGACGCACATCCGCGACGGCGTCGATCTCTGTGCTCACTTCGCCGAACGGACCGGGGTTGAAGGCGACGGCAGTGGTGATGCGCACGAAATCGAACGACGCGAGGTCGGCGGGTGCGCCCGTTGCGGCATCGATCGCCCAGGCGATGTCGAAGGCGTCGCCCCCGCCCGAGCCGGCGTCGACGTCGGTCGTGAAGGGGTCGTCGGGGACGGTGTAGAACAGCGCCGCGGCAACGCCGGGGTCGTCGATCGTGCCGTTCGCGTCCGTGTCGCCGAGGAGGAGCGTGGGGGAGCAGTCGGCGTAGCCCCATGCCAACTCGCCCGGGCCCGGGGCAACCAGGATGGGGCCGCCGAAGACGGCGTTCGGCAACTCGTAGGCCTCGCTTGTCCACTGACCCGCTTGGCCAGCAGGGATCCAGTCGGGGTTGGTCGGCGGGAACGTGGGGTCGAGCGTGTTGTCGTCCCAGGTGACGACCGTG
>JANQQG010000099.1 GCA_028285065.1 Phycisphaerales bacterium | reverse complement strand
CATGGTGCGCCGGCCGAGCGTGGTACGGATCGTCGTCAGGTATGCGCTGATCGCAACCGGATCGGGCTCCGGCGTCACGTCCGGATGGTCCAGGATCGGGCGCGGGTCACTGGCACAGACCACAGAGCCGTTGACCTCCGCGAGGTACAGCGGCTTGATGCCGAGCGGATCGCGCCCCAGCCAGACTCGATTCGCGTCGTGATCGAAGAACACGAAGGCGAACATCCCGCGCACGCGTGAGAGCCCCTCGACGCCCCAGGTCGAGAGGACGTGGAAGAGCGTCTCGGTGTCGCAGCGCGAGGTGAAGCGGATGCCCTCGGCGCCCAGGTCGCGCCGGAGTTCATCGTCGTTGTAGATCTCACCGTTGTAGACGAGCGCCCGGCTGCCGCAGGCCGAGACCATCGGCTGGTCGCCGGCGTCGGGGTCGATGACGACGAGTCGTCGTTGGGCCAGTGCGACGTGCCCCTGTCGCGAGCGCCACAGGCCGGCGCGGTCGGGGCCGCGCGTGGTCATGGCGTCCCGGAGGCGGAGGATCGCCTCGTCGGTGAGCGCAACGCGCGAACCGACGGGCCCGATGATGCCAAGGATGCCGCACATGTCGGCTCTTATCGGCCGTCACGAGCGTGGGCTGGACGAAATCAGCGCTGCGGCGGACGGCTGAGGGGGGCCGGTTAGAGCCAGAGCTGGACGATCAGGTGCGGCTCTTTGATCTTGCTGGTCCACTCGCCGACCTGGCTGGTCACGAACTTGACCTCGTAGTCCGGGTGCGTGTCCAGCCATTCGTTGACCTGGTTGTCCAGGTTGGCCAGGCTCTCCGGCGTCAGCTTGCAGTGGAACGAGCGCACGTGCGTGGCGCCGTTGCCCGTCTTGTTCGTCGGACGCTTCCAACTCTCGTTGTGGTGCCCGGAGGAGAGGCTGTCGCCGAAGCTCTTGATCTTCGACGTGTTCTGCTGGATCCGCTCGCCCCCGCCACCACCACTCCCGAAGATGGGCGTGCCGGTGTCGCCCGCGGGTGACAGCCGTGGTCCTTGATCGGCCATGCAGTTTCTCCTTCCGTTCGGGGTCCACGAGTCTTGCCGGAAACGGATACATCACTCTAGACGAAACAGCACCCCCGGACCCGTCACGAGCCTGTCACAGCCCCCAGCACTCGCCTCGGGCTCCCGCGGGGCGGCTTGTGGCCCGACCCGCCACTCCCAACACTGTGGCCGCCCGGCGAGTTCAGTCTCGAAGCGGATCCCCTCGTTCACTTCTCGCGTGATCCGAACCACACCGACGTCAGTCCGCTCGACCCAGCCCCGCCCGCCCGTCAGCGGGCCCTCGTAGTCCAGGTAGACCTCCCGGTGGTCCTCGAGCCGCTCCCCTTCGGCCCCCTCCCCCCGCTCGCTCTCGCCAGGCCGGATCGCCATACGGAACGTGATCAGCCCTTCCCCGGAGGAGCCCTCGGGCCGCTCGAGGAGCCAGTCGTAGTGGTGGGCGCCGTCGGGAGTATGGTGCCGCAGCACGACGAAACGGGGCATTGGCGGAGCGTACTGCGGCCTCCGCCCCCCCCGCATGGGCTGGGGCCGTAGACTCAGCAGATCCGTACGCCCAAGCCCCTTCGAGGCCATCCGAACATGCGCACTTCGACGTCCCCGCTCGCCCGCTTCCTGCCGCTCATCGCCCTGATCGCCCTCGTGCCCCTGCTCAGCGGGTGCCAGCGTTCGCGTCCGATCGACGTCGTGATGAGCGACGGCGTCGAGGCGTTCGAGCAGGGCGAGTACGACGTCGCCCAGGCCGACTTCGACGAGTTCGTGGGGCGTCGTCCGGGTGAGGCACGCGGGCGCTACATGCTCGGGCGGACGCTCCTCGAACTCGACCAGACCATCGAGGCCCGCGAGCAGCTCTACCTGGCCCACACGCTGGACCTCGAGGACGACGAGATCTTCGAGTGGCTCGCCGAGGCCCTCTTCCGCGACGGTTCCGTCGACGAGCTCTACTCGCTGCTGCGCCAGCGCTGCCTGGACTCAGGACGTCCGAGCCACTACCGGCTGCTTGCGTCGTACGCGATGCGTCTTGGCGATCCCGACGAGGCCGAGCGGGCGCTGCTGACGATGGCGCGCCTCGATGAGGGGCGGAGCGTCGGGCCGCAGCTCGCGCTGGC
Source organism: Phycisphaerales bacterium (assembly GCA_028285065.1). Taxonomy (GTDB): domain Bacteria; phylum Planctomycetota; class Phycisphaerae; order Phycisphaerales; family UBA1924; genus JANQQG01. Next base: position 23,105 of record JANQQG010000099.1, on the reverse strand, counting down.
GGACTTCTACGAAGACGTCGGCGACGAGGCCAAGGCCGTCCGCCGGCTGCGCATGGCCTACTACCTCGACCAGGCGAACGAGGCCATCGCGGACCGCCTGCGAAGCCACGGCGAGATCCCCGGCCCGACGATCGGGATCCCCCCGGAGGAGCGCGCAAGCGCCGGCGCCGACCAGGGCATGTAAACCCCCCGCTCAAGGTCGCCGATCGATCCCCTCCCCAGCTTGACCACCGCCCGTGACCGCTTCTACCATTCATCCGGATGAACGGATGAAGCGATCACAGGCCCCATCAAACCCCGCTGACCGGCTCTCGGCCCTGGCCGAGCCGACGCGACTGCGCATCCTCCGCCTCCTCGAGCGGGAGGAGCTCAGCGTCGGCGAGGTCGCCCGCGTCGTGCAGCTGCCCCAGTCCACCGTCTCACGCCACCTCAAGGTCCTGGCGCGGGGCGACGGCGGGGCCTGGCTCGCCCGGCGCGCCGAGGGGACCGCCACGCTTTACCGCCTCGTCATGGACGACCTGCCCGCGGAATGCCGCGACCTCTGGGTCGCCGTCCGCCCCCAGCTCGGGGCCCTGGCCGAGGCGGGGGAGGACGACCTGCGCCTGGAGGCTGTCCTCCGCGAGCGCTCCGACTCGCAGGCGTTCTTCGGCCGCGTCGCCGGCCAGTGGGACGACGTGCGCGACGAGCTCTTCGGCGAGCGGTTCATGTCCGCGGCACTGCTCCCGCTGGTCCCGTCGGACTGGGTCGTCGCCGACCTGGGTTGTGGCACCGGCAACGCATCCGAACTCCTGGCCCCCCACGTCGAACGCGTCCTCGCGGTCGATCAGTCCGCGCCGATGCTCAAGGCCGCCAAGAAGCGCCTGGCCGAGCACGACAACGTCGAGTTCCTCCGTGGCGAGCTGGATGACCTCCCCATCGACGACCGCGCGGCCGACGCCGTGGTGCTGGCGCTCGTGCTGCACCACGTCGATGCGCTCGCTGAGTCACTCGCGGAGGTCGTACGGATCCTCAAGCCCGGCGGGATCGTGCTGGTGATCGACATGGTCGAGCACGAGCGCGACACGTACCACCGCACCATGGGACACGTCTGGCTGGGCTTCGACGAAGACCGGATCACCTCGCTGCTCGAGGAGGCCGGGCTGACACAGCCGCGCTACGTCGAGCTGCCCCGCGACCCCGTCGCGCGTGGGCCCGGGCTGTTTACCTGTACCGCGATCAAACCCAAGAGAAGCAAGCGCTGAGGCATCGCGCCCCAGCTTCACCGAACCAACGACTCGCACATTCACACTCGTACGGAGACGACATGACGACCATGACCCAAGCCCTGCCCTACAAGGTCAAGGACCTGAACCTCGCCAAGGACGGGCGACACGACATCCGCCTGGCCGAGCACGAGATGCCCGGCCTGATGGCGCTGCGGGCCGAGTACGGCGCGTCCAAGCCCCTCAAGGGCGCGAAGATCGCCGGCTCGCTGCACATGACCACCCAGACCGCCGTGCTCATCGAGACGCTCGTCGAACTCGGCGCCGAGGTCCGCTGGGCCTCCTGCAACATCTACTCGACACAGGACGCCGCCGCCGCCGCGGTCGTCGTCGGCAAGGACGGCACCCCGGACGATCCCAAGGGCGTCCCCGTCTTTGCGTGGAAGGGCGAGACCCTCGCCGAGTACTGGTGGTGCACCAACCAGATCCTCACCTGGCCCGATGGCGACGGCCCGAACATGATCCTCGACGACGGTGGCGACGCGACCATGCTCGTCCACAAGGGCGCCGACTGCGAGAAGACCGGCAGCGTGCCGGACTTCAACGAGGGCACCGATCCCGAGGAGTTCAAGTACTTCCTCGACACGATCCGCGAGACGATCTCCTCCGAGCCCACAAAGTGGCAGACGATCGCCAAGCGCATCAAGGGCGTCACCGAGGAGACCACCACCGGCGTGCACCGCCTCTACCAGCTCGCCGAGGAGGGCAAGCTCCTCTTCCCCGCGATCAACGTCAACGACTCGGTCACCAAGAGCAAGTTCGACAACATCTACGGCTGCCGCCACTCGCTCATCGACGGGATCAACCGCGCGACCGACACGATGCTCAGCGGCAAGGTCGCCGTGGTCTGCGGCTACGGCGACGTCGGCAAGGGCTGCGTCCAGTCGCTACGCGGGCAGGGCTGCCGCGTCATCGTCACCGAGATCGACCCGATCTGCGCTCTGCAGGCGGTCATGGAGGGCCTCGAGGTCAAGCCGCTCGATGAGGTCATCGGCATCGCGGACATCTTCATCACCGCGACCGGCAACAAGGACGTCATCAGCTCCGACCAGATCGCCAAGATGAAGCACCAGGCCATCGTCGGCAACATCGGCCACTTCGACAACGAGATCGACATGGCCCAGCTCGCCAAGACCCACGGGATCAAGAAGGTCAACATCAAGAACCCGATGGAGCACGGCAACCAGGTCGACGAGTGGGTCTTCCCCGACGGGAAGACCGTCCTCGTCCTCGCCGACGGGCGCCTGCTCAACCTCGGCTGCGCGACCGGCCACCCCTCCTTCGTGATGTCCGCCTCGTTCACGAACCAGGTGATCGCGCAGATCGAGCTGTTCACCAACCCCGACGCCTACTCGACCGACACCGTCACCGTGCTTCCCAAGCACCTGGACGAGAAGGTAGCCCGCCTGCACCTCGACCACCTGGGCGTGAAGCTCACCAAGCTGACGCAGGAGCAGGCCGACTACCTCGGCATCCCCGTCAACGGGCCCTACAAGCCCGACCACTACCGGTACTAAGACCCCGCGCCCCCCTCCGGGGCGTGCACAACCAATGCGTGTCGTCTTGGGCCCCCGGCTTGATCCAAGTCGGGGGCCCTTCCCTTGCGCCGCCCAACCGCGCCCGCCACGCGACGATCAGTCCGCTCGCTCCAGCGGGTACAGCGGACGCGGCGGGATCCCGTGACGGATCTCCACCCACAGGCGATCGTCCTCGATCGAGACAGGCGTCACGCGACCCTCCGGTGCGACCAGCGGCGAGCCGTCGCGAATCTCCGTGAGCATCGTCAGTTCGTCCGCGGTAACCGCCCACCGCCCGAACTCCACGATCGTCCGAACGGCATCGGGCATCCCAGGCCCGTACTCGTCCGTTGGCACCTGGTACGTCAACTCGAAACGACCCTCGGCATCGAACGCGATCTCGATCTCGACCGCATCGGCGAAGAACTCGAGAGCCATCTTCGCGCTCCCGCCCCGCTGAACGAGTTCCCACCGGCGCGGATCCGTCCGACGGAGGTGGTCCAGCAGCGCGTCCATCAGCAGTGCGCGCTCCATCCGCCACGTGCCCGCGAGGTCCATCGGCTCAGCCTCGGCCGGCTCAGGCTCGGCGGGCTCTGATGCCCCGTTGTCGGTTGCGCCCGCGTCCGGCGCGGGCTCGGTGGGCGCTGGGTCGGGCGTCGGGGGTGTCTCGCTCGGCTCCTCGCACGCGCCAAGGAAGACGCAGCAGCAAGCCAGCAAGGCCGTCAGGGTCGAACACGTGACTCGGAACATGACTCGATCTCCACGGGAACGGATCGCGTGCAGTCTAAGCGCGCCCCGTCCTGGGGGCCTCCCAGGGACCCTGGCCCCTCTGTTTGGCCCATGACAACGCCCACGTTCGCGGGTCGATCGGGCGATCAGAACCCGATGAACACACGCACAATCTGCAACCGATGCTCGACCCCACGCGAACAGTGGAATCGTTCCAAGCGTTGCTTTTCTAGACGCTGGAATGACGCGGCGGACACGCAGAAATGCGGGCGTCGCGTGGCGAGTGTTTCCCGATTCGTTGCGGCTTTGCGGTCAGCGGAGCGCCCACGACGGCCTTCCGGAGCGATCGCCGCGCCGAGTCTTCAAGGCCGGGGTTCGTGACTCGATCAGTGGTTGGTCGGCGCGTCCCCCACTCCCCGTGGAAGCGAGGATCCGCCATGCCGCTTCATCACGAAGAGCAGCGTCGATTGCTGGAGGCGCTCGTTGCCCTCGAATGTGGAGACTCGAGCACGTTCTGCGACGTGCTCTGGCTGACATTCGGTTCAGAATGGACCCAGATGCGCGACCTGCTTCGCGATGCCGGGTTCGTCCGCTACACGGGCGCCGACAGCGTCCTGCCAGTGATCACCGATCGCGGCCTGAACCTGATCGCATCGCTGTTCAACGAGGTTGGCTCCCCGAAGCCCGCCCCGGTCCGCACACTGATTCGCGACGCCGTCTGATTCACCCCAGACAGGGTGATGACTGCTGCCTCGATCCGGAAAGGTTGATCCGACCGGGCTTTGCACGCCGAAGACAGGATCAGAACACAAAAGGCACTGCCCTTTCTCGCCAGCTAGCGGGCCCGAGCAATCGGGCCCGCTTCTGTTTTTGCGCGCCGCCGCGAGTTAGGCGTCCTTCGGTGTACTTACAACCCGTGCCTGGCAGAACTGACGATGGCCCTCACGCCCGTGGTGGAACCCGTAACCGCTCTGGCGGGCGCCGATCCACGGTGTCCCGCCGTCGGTCGAGGCGCCGTAGATGCCCTGGTTGATGCCGACCATGCCCGAGCAGAGCCGCCGCCCGATCCGTGAGGCGAGCTCCTGCTCGCCAAAGACCACGCCGCCAAGCCCATAGGGCGTGTCGTTCGCAAGGCGCAGCGCCTCCTCGGCATCGGCCACCGTCACGACGGCTGCGACTGGGCCGAACGTTTCTTCCATCGCAACATCCATCTCGTGCGTCACGCCCGTGAGGATCGTGGGAGCAATGAAGTTATCACCGGGGATCGCCGCATCCAGACCGCCGGCCGCGACCTGCGCCCCCTGCGCGACCGCGCCCTCGATCTGCTCGGCCACCTTGTCGCGCTGACGACGGTTGACCATCGGGCCGATCACCGTGTCCGGGTGCGTGCCCGGGCCGAGCGTGAGCTCGGCGGTCTCCGCGACGAACGCATCCATGAACGCGGGCGCAACGTCCTCGGTGACATAGATCCGTTCGGTCGAGACACACACTTGCCCCGCGTTCCGGAAGCTGTTGCGAGCCGCGAAGGCCGCTGCCTTGTCGATGTCCGCGCCGGTCAGCACAAGCAGCGGGTCCTTCCCCCCGAGCTCGAGGATCACGCGCTTGAGCTGCTTGCTCGCCTCCGCCAGGATGTGCTGCCCCGCGGCCCGCGACCCGGTGAACGTGATCAGATCAACACCATCGGCCGCGACGAGGGCGCGCCCCTGCTCGCCGTCGCCGTGCACGACGATGAGCACGTCCTCAGGCAGCGACTCTTGCAACGCATCCGCGTACGCCTGCGCGATCAGCGGCGTCTCCTCCGACGGCTTGAACACGACGCTGTTCCCCGCGATCAGCGACGGCAGGATCTGCCAGTGCGCCATCAGCATCGGAAAGTTCCAGGGGGTGATCGCGACGCTGACGCCGTAGGGATCGCGGTACATGGTCGATCGCGTCTTCTCGTCCTCGCGGACCTCCGGGGCGATCGCCTCGGCGATCTCGGCGCACTCCTCGTCCCACCCGGCGCTGCACGCCTTGACCTCTCCCACTCCGTCGCCGACGGGCTTGCCCATCTCGCGGCTGAGCAGCAGCCCCAGCTCATCGGCACGCTCCAGCAGTCGCGGGCCAACACCAGCCAGCACGCGCACCCGCTCATCGATGGACAGATCCGCCCACCGCTCCTGCGCCGCCCGGGAGCGCGCGATGATGCCGGGGATCTCGCCGACCGGCGTGGTGACGACTTCTCCGACGCTATGGCCGGTGGCGGGGTCGATGGAAGCGATGGTGGACATGTGACGGCTCCGGATCTCACGTGGGATATGGTCGCGCCGGACGGTATGCACCCCCCGGCGGACCGGGCCCGCCCCCGTCGATCGCCCACCCGCTTTGCCAGGGGCGGGCGAGGACGGTAAACTCTATCCGTTCATCCGGATGAATGGATCAAGCCGGGCGAGCCGGGAGGACGGAAGGGGGTGGGATGAGCGGGCGCGTGCGGTCGCGTCCGATGGCGGACCGGACGCACGCACGGAGCGCGCATGCACCTGGGCGACCTCTTCAAAGCGAGACCGACGACGTTCTCGTTCGAGTTCTTCCCGCCCAAGTCCGACGAGCGGGTCGAGGGGCTCTTCGAGTCCATCAGCCACTTCGAGGACCTCAAGCCCGACTTCGTCTCCGTCACGTACGGCGCGGGCGGCTCCACCCGCGAGGCCACCAACGACCTCGTCGTCCGACTCAAGAACGAGACGGCCCTCGAACCCGTGCCCCATCTGACCTGCGTCTGCCATGCCGAGGACGAGATCGGCGCGATCCTCGAGCGCTACGCCGAGAACGGGATCACCAACATCATGGCGCTCGGCGGGGACATCCCCCACGACCGACCCGACCACGACCGTGCCGACGACGCGTTCCGCTACGCATCGGATCTGGTCCACTTCATCCGCTCGTTCGGAGACAAGCACCGCGTGGCCAGCGGACGCGGCTTCGGCATCGGCGTCGCAGGGTTCCCAGAGGGACACCCCGGCACCCCCAACCGCCTCAAGGAGATCGAGCACCTCAAGGCCAAGGTCGACGCCGGCGCCGACTACATCTGCACGCAGTTGTTCTTCGACAACCGTGATTTCTATGACTTCCGCGATCGCTGCCGCCTGGCGGGGATCAACGTCCCGATCATCGCGGGCGTGATGCCGATCACGTCCCTGCCTGGCATGCGCCGCATGGCGGACCTGGCGCTCGGGGCGCGCTTCCCGGCCCCGCTGATGCGCGCGATCAACAGGACCGGCGGCGCCGACGATGCCGTGCGCCGCGTGGGCCAGCACTGGGCGACCGAGCAGTGCCGCGACCTGCTCGATCATCAGGTCGAGGGGATCCACTTCTACACGCTGAACAAGTCGACAGCGACGAGGGAGATCTACCTCAACCTGGGTGTGAGCGACTCGCGCTCGCTGATCGAGCGCGACAACGGCGGCAGCCTCCTGTAAGAGAGTCCCGCGCAGACGCCCCAGCTTGACGAAGCCGAGTTCAGTGCTCAGCGGAGGCGCCTCGAAGCCCCCTAGCCGCACCGGCTGGTCCGCACGCCTCGACCAACGCATCGAAGAGGTCCTGTCCCAGCGCGGTCTCCGCGGTCCGCTCAGGGTGCCACTGCACGCCGAGATAGAACGGACGCGCCGGGTCGTCGATCGCCTCGACGACTCCATCGTGGGCGATGCCGATTACCCGCATGGATCCGGCATCGGTCACGCACTGGCGGTGGTGTGAGGCCACCTCTCCCTGCGCAAGCGCTGCGCCGTGGGTGGGCACGACCCGGTGCACGCGATCGCCGACGTGCTCCGCGCTCGTGGCGATCGAGTCGGGCATGTGCTGCTCGAGACGACCACCCGCAACGAGGGCCATCATCTGCATCCCCAGGCACACGCCGAGCACCGGGCGCTCGGGCGCGTCGGTGCTCAGCCTCGTCAGCAGGGCCGTCTCGTACGCCTGCCGCCGCGCGTGGACGGGGGTCGCCCTCGGGTGCGTCGGCTCACCGAACGGCTCGGTCCGGGGGTCATCGCCACCGGTGAGCACCAACGCGTCGCAAAGGGCCAGATGAGCGCCGACCTGGTCCACGTCCGGCGCCAGCAGCACCGGCACCCCGCCAGCCCGAGCGATGGCATCCGCGTACGCCACGCTCGCTCGCGCGCGGAGCCGCCCCGAGGCGTCCTCGACGTCCGTCGTGATGCCCACGACCGGGCCCGGGCCTGGAGCGGCAGGATTCATGTGCTGATGGTACCGATCGGTCGGGAGGGAGCCCGCGGCGTACACTGCGCGCATGTCAATGCGCACGATTCTCGGGTGGCTCCTGGCCGCGCTCCTGCTCGGCGCGGCCGCACTGCTGATCGTCAACTACCGCCAGACCACGGGCGGCTCTGGCGGAGGGGCGGTCCCCGTCGGGGCCCGGGTGATCCCCATCCAGCCCCCGCTGGTCCGCGAGATCGAGATCGACCGAGCGGGCGAGCCGACGCGCACGCTCCGCCGTGACGACCAGGGCAACTGGACGCTGAAGACCGGCGATGGCCACGCCTGGGACATCGACCCGCGGCGCACCCGGGCCGTCCTCCAGGTGATGAACGAGACCATCGCCACGGCCGAGCCCGCCTCCGACGAGACGCTCGGCGAGCGTCCTACCTCGCTCCGGCTGACCCTCGACGACGCATCCGGTTCCGTCGACGTCCGCCTGGCCGAACGCACACTGGGCGGCTACGGCTACGTGGAGGTCGACGCGCCCGACGAAGACGGACAACTCGTCATGCGCCGCGCACGCATCGATGCGGGCCTCCACAACGCGTTCGCCGGCGACGGGGTCCTCGCATGGCGTCAGACGCTCCCGATGGGCGCCCCGATGGCCGGCGGCGTCTCGCGCATCAGCGTCGAACTCGGCGACAGCCGCGTCGCCCTTGCCCGGCGCGACGCCAAGTGGGTCCTGACGGCGCCCATCGCGTCACGCGCTGACGAAGGACCGATCCGTGAGCTGCTCACGGCGATCAGCGGCCTGCGCATCACAGACTTCCGCGACCGAGCGCCCCCATCCGAGTTCGGGGTCGAGGCCTCGGTCCTCTTGGAGCGCGACGAGCGGGTCGCAGCCGACGACGGCGTCCGGAGCCGGACGCGCCGCTGGCGCGTCGACCTCGGTGCGCGCACGATCGGGGACGACGTCCTCGCGCGCTTCGCTGAGAACGCGCCAGTCGTCGCCCTCGATCCCGCATCCGTCGAAGGCCTCGTCGCCCTCGTCAAGCCCGAGAACTTCGTCGCGCGCACCGCATCCGGTCGCGACCCGTCGAACATCGGCGGCATCGTGCTCGGTGCGACCGACTCACCCGAGCCACGCCGGCTGCTCCGACGCGCCGAGACGTGGTACGAAGTCAGCGGCACCCTCGAGTCGCAGCTCGACCCAGCCCAGGCAGCCGGCGCCCAAGCAAGCGTCGCGTTCTTCACGAGCGAAAGAGCCCCGGCAATCCTGCTCACCGAGCCGACCGGCTTCCTGCCCGTGCTCATCGCCGAGTTGCTCTCGATCGATGGGTCCAGCGTCGAGTCGTTCACGCTCGGAACCGCCGGCGGGAGCCTGATCGTCCACGATGGGATCGTGTACCGCGCCTACGACCTGCGAACGGTCCCACCGATGATCGGCGCACTCGTCGAAGGCGCGATCGCCCCGCCCCAGGTCGGCCCCGACGGCGCCCCCGTGCCGATCAGGCCCGGCGAGGTCTCCAAGTAGTCGGCAACGCCGATCGCCGGGCTCACCAGGCCAGCAGCGGGTTCTCAGCCGCTCGGACCTTCACGTTCGCCTGCCCGATGTCGGTGCGCATCACCTTGCCGTCGAAGCGGATCAGCTCCGCCGCCTTGTACGCCAGCGTTCGCGCGCGCTCGGCATCCTCCGCCTTGGCAACGACGCTGAGCACGCGCCCCCCATTGGTCACCAGCGAGCCATCGGCCGCCTGCGCGACGCCCGCGAGGAAGACCTCGACCCCATCAAGCTCCGTCGCGTCATCGATCCCCTCGATCACGTCGCCCTTGCGTGGGCTCTCCGGGTAGCCGTCGGCCGCGAGAACGACGCAGCACGTCGCGCCCGCGTTGAAGGACAGCTCCGCCTCGTCGAGTCGCCGGCGCCCAGCGTCGAGCATCGCCTGGAGCAGGTCGCCCTCGAGACGCGGCATGATCGCCTGGCACTCCGGGTCCCCGAATCGAACGTTGTACTCGAGCAGTTTCGGCCCGGCATGCGTGACCATGATGCCCGCGTAGAGGACGCCCAGGAAGTCCATCCCCTCGCGCCGCATCGCGTCGACGGTCGGCACGAGGATGTCGCGCTGCACCTCGGCAAGCAGCTCGTCGTCGGTGATCCCACCCGGGCAGATCGCGCCCATGCCGCCGGTGTTCGGACCGGTGTCGTTGTCGCCGAGGCGCTTGTGGTCCTGGCACGGCTCGAGGATGAACAGGTTCCGCCCGTCAACGAGCGCGAGGATCGAGGCCTCCCACCCGACCAGGCGTTCCTCGATGACGACGCTCGCCCCCGCGTCGCCGAACTCGCGACGCACCATGATCCGCTCGATCGCCTCCAGGGCCTCTTCCTTCGTCTCCGGGATCAGGACGCCCTTGCCCTTGGCAAGGCCTGCCGCCTTGATCACATGCGGCTCCGTCCGCGTCTCGAGGTACGCCTTGGCCGCCGACGGGTCGGTGAACGATCGCCCCTCGCCCATCGGCACCGACGCCCCACGCAGCAGCGTGCGCATCCAGGCCTTGTCCGCCTCGAGCCTCGCGGCATCGCGCTTCGGCCCGAACACCACCCGCCCCTCGGCCTGCAGCGCATCGGCCAAGCCAACCGCAAGCGGGTCCTCGGGCCCGATCACCACGAGCCCGATGTCGTTCTTGTCGCAGAAGCTCTTGAGGCGGTACGGGTTGGCGAAGTCGACAGGCACATCCACCTGCCTGGCGAATGCGCCGATGCCGGGGTTGGCGCTCCCGGTCGTCCAGAACGCGCCCATCCGGGGCGACTGGGCGAGCTTCCAGGCAAGCGCGTGCTCGCGTCCACCGGAGCCGACGAGCAGGACATTGACAGGATCGGATCGGTCGGGCATGGGGCGATCGTAGACCGCGCCCGACCCGCCCGGAGTCACGGCTGCGGCAACTCGTAGATGTCGGCCTCTCCATACGTGAAGAGGGCGACCGTCGTCTGGCCAGCCACAGCGCGCGGGGTGTACCCATGGCTGTTGTGGCCAAGTTCGACCCAGCGCCCCGTCGTTCGATCGAGGACACCGATGCGATCGACCGACCGACGCTGAGTCCAGTCGCGGGCGAACGTGCAAACAACGTATCGGTCGTGCCGCGCATCGAGCCACCTGACGGGCCTGTGCTCGAAGTGCGCAGGGATCAGCCAAGTCGTGACGGTGTTGCCCGTGGAATCGTCGGAGAGGACCAACTCCCCGTCGATCGCTTCCAGCGAGACCCCCTCTCCCGCCACGACGGAACCCGAACGCGGACCGCGCACGCGCTTCAGCGCCGCCGCGGCCTCAGGGTCCGTCGCCGCAAGATCGCCGGAGAGCGGCCGGGTGACCCGAGCCGACCGGATGTTCACGCTGCTGAGCGGGGCGTACCCGCGAGCGACCAACAATGCGTCTTCGGCCTCTGTCAGCGCGAGTGCCAATCGCGGCATCCGCCGCCAGCCAAGAACGTCCGGCTGGGGCAACACCGCCGAACCTCGCACGCCGGTGGTGGCGTCATGTTCTTCGACGAACGACACGCGGTTCCACACGTCATAGTCGCTGCGCGCGTCGCCACTGAGGAACTTGTGCAGGCGGATGTCAGCCAACGTGCGCGATGGCCAGGCCGCGAAATCCATGATCTTGCTGGGCAACGAAAATGGGACGGCGATCCAGACCCCGATGAGCAACAGCGTCACACACGACACAATGCACGCAGTACGTCGGTGATAGGGGGTCGGCGTGGGCGCATGCAGGCTCAGGTCGAGCCCGCACTCGGCACAGTGCAGCGCAGCGGCCGGTCGATCGGTCAGGTCGTAGCGGCAGCGCGTGCAGAAGACACGTCGTGAGCCTGGGGGGCGGCGCTCAGCAGGCCCGATCCGCAGCCAGAACCAGAGCGCGATCCCGATCACGACGAGCAGCACGAACTCGTCCGATAGCAGCAGCAGCGTGTCCCACGCGTTGACGACCTCGTCCGATACGAGCACGACCAACTGGTCCGTCCCGGAGCGGAAGACCCCGTGATAGGCGCCGGAGATCGACCTGGAGGGCGCAAGGACCGTCACCGCAGCGCCATCGGTCCAGGCATACCCTCTCATAAGACAGGAGCCTCCCCCTTGGGCGAGATCACGAGCAGAGCCCGTCACGACCGCACGCGTCGTGACCATTCAAGCGAGACGGCCGAGGACTACGTCGAGGCCATCGACGATGTGATCGCCGAAGAGGGCGCGTGCCGCGTCGTGGACCTGACGCGACGGTTCGGCGTCAGCCACGTCACGGTGACGCGTACCGTGTCGCGCCTGGTCAAGGAGGGACTGGTCAGGACGGAGCCGTACCGCCCGATCGAGCTGACACCCAAGGGCAAGCGCATGGCCCGCGAGGCACGACGGCGCCACGAGATCGTCCTGCGGTTCCTCCTGGCCATCGGCGTCGACGAACGCACGGCCAACCTCGACGCCGAGGGGATCGAGCACCACGTCAGCCCCGCGACCCTCAGACGGTTCGAGGAGATGGCGAGGGAGTTGGAGTAGCGGTCCGTACCCCGTTTGACCCACCCCGTAACCTATGCTACTGTTGCAGCATGACAAATGTAGCCAATGCTACGGTTTGGGTGATCGGCCTCCTCCTCCTTGCGTCCGTGGCCTCGTGCACGGCCCCAGCGGACCCGGAGCCCGGCGCCCACTCGGGACCCATCAAGATCGTCACCACGGTCGGCATGATCACCGACGTCGTCGAGCGCGTCGCCGGTGATCGCGCCGAGGTCGCGGGCCTGATCGACGCGGGCATCGACCCGCACCTGTTCAAGCCCACGCGCTCGGACATCGGGGCGCTGCTCGACGCAGACCTCGTCTTCTACAACGGGCTCTTGCTCGAAGGGAAGATGACCGACGCGCTGATCCGGGCGGCCTCGAGCGGACCCAATGTCGTCGCCGTCACCGAGCGCCTCGACGAGGCCTCCCTGCTGACACCCGACGACGACCCCGACCACGCCGACCCGCACGTCTGGATGGACCCCGTCGCCTGGCGAGAGGGCGTCGCGGTAATCCGAGACGCGCTCTCCGAGCACGACCCCGAGGGCGCGTCCGTCTACACGGCCAACGCCGAGGCGCTCGTGGCCGAGATCGATGCCTTGCACGCCTACTCCGAGCGCGTCCTTGCGAGCGTCCCTGAGGAGCAGCGCGTCCTGGTCACCGCCCACGACGCGTTCAACTACTTCGGGTCGCGCTACGGCTTCGAGGTCGTCGGCCTGCAGGGCATCTCCACCGAGTCCGAAGCCGGCGTGCGCGACATCGAGGCGCTGGTGGACCTGCTCGTCGAGCGCCAGGTGGGAGCCGTGTTCATCGAATCGACCGTTCCCGAACGCAACATCCGTGCGCTCATCGAGGGCGCACGCGATCGCGGCCAAGACGTGCGCGTCGGCGGCGAGCTCCACTCCGACGCCATGGGCGCCTCCGGCACCTACGAAGGCACGTACATCGGCATGATCGACCACAACGTCACCACCATCGCCCGAGCACTCGGCGGCGACGCGCCCGAGGGCGGGATGAACGGGAAGCTCGGCACAGAGGACGCCCCGTGACGATCGCCCCCGACACGCCGACCCCGCGATCGCCCGAAGAGCGCATCGCACGAAGCGTGCTCGATGCGCGTCCGGAGCACTCCGCGGACAGCCCCCTCTCGGTGCACGCGATGACCGTGGCCTACCACCGCAAGCCCGTCCTGTGGGACGTCGATTTCGATGCGCCCCCCAGTTCGCTCATCACGATCGTTGGTCCCAACGGCGCCGGCAAGAGCACGTTCATCAAGGCTTGCCTGGGCCTGGTCGCGCGTGCGTCAGGGCGCGTGGAGTTCTGGGGGCGCCCGTACGAAGAGGTCCGCGCCCGGATCGGCTACGTGCCGCAGCGTGAATCGGTGGACTGGGACTTTCCCGTCTCGGCCCTGGACGTCGTCGCGATGGGGCGCTACCGGCGCATCGGCTGGTTCCGGCGCGTCTCGCGTGCGCACAAGCGTGCGGCCATGGAGTGCCTCGACCGTGTCGGCATGAGCGCCCTCGCGCACCGCCAGATCAGCCAGCTCTCCGGCGGCCAGCAGCAACGGGTCTTCCTCGCGCGAGCCCTGGCGCAGGAATCGGACCTGTACTTCATGGACGAGCCCTTCGCCGGTGTGGATGCCGCCACGGAGCGCGCGATCGTCGAGGTCCTGCGGACCCTGCGCGAAGAGGGCAAGTGCGTGATCTGCGTGCACCACGACCTCGAGACGGCGCGCGAGTACTTCGACCACGCCGTCCTGCTGAACATGCGCGTCGTCGCCAGCGGACCCGTCGATGACGTGCTCACCCACGAGAACCTGCACCGCACCTACGGCGGACGCCTCACCCTCTTGGCCGAGGCCTCCGAAGCAGTCGCGCGGGCCGCGCGAGGCGAGGGATCGTGAGCCTGATCTTCTCCATGGGCACGCAGACGCACGACGCGGGCTTCTGGTCCCAGCTCATGGAGATCCTCACCTTCCGCGCCGGCTACAACACGACCACCGTCGTGGCCGGCACGACGCTGCTCGGGATCGCGGCCGGCGTCGTCGGCGTCTTCGCGATGCTCCGCAAGCGTGCGCTCGTCTGCGATGCGCTGAGCCACGCGACGCTCCCGGGCATCTGCATCGCCTTCCTTGTCTCCGACGCACTGCTCGGCGACGCCAAGAGCCTCCCGCTCCTGCTCGTCGGAGCCGCGGCGACCGGCGTGATCGGCGTCCTCTGCATCCAGGCGATCGTTCGCCTGACCCGCCTCCGCGAGGACGCCGCGATCGGGATCGTGCTCAGCGTCTTCTTCGGGATGGGCATGGTCCTGCTCGGGATCGTCCCAGAGATTGCCGACACACCCGCCGGCGGGATCAACCACTTCATCTACGGACAGACGGCCGCGATGCGACGGGCCGACGCGATCCTGATGGGCGTCATCGCACTCGGCTCCGTCGGGGGTGCGGCCGTCGCGCTGAAGGAGTTCTCGCTCGTCTCGTTCGACGAGGGCTTCGCCCGCTCGATCGGCTGGCGCGTCGGCCTGATCGATCTCCTGATGATGGCGCTCGTCGTCGCGGTGACCGTGGCGGGCCTGCAGGCCGTCGGCCTACTCCTGGTGGTCGCGATGCTGATCGTGCCCCCCGCGGCCGCGCGGTTCTGGTCGGAGCGCATGGCGACGGTTGTGATCCTCTCCGGCTTGATCGGCGGGCTCAGCGGGTTCATGGGATCGGCGATCTCGGCGATGGTCGCAGACGCACCCGCAGGGGCCGTGATCGTCCTGACCGCCGGGGCGTTCTTTACGCTCAGCATGGTCGCGGCCCCACGCCGGGGCGTCGTCGCCGCCGGCGTGCGTCGCGCACGCCTGCGGCTGCAGATCGCCACCGACCACGTGCTCGAGTCGATCACGGAGGTCGAGCGAGGCGAACGCGACCCGCGCGACGCCCGCCGGCCCGGGATCCTGCTCTTGCTCGTCCTGCGCATTCGCAGACTCGTCGAGGGCCCGGGGTCGCGGCTGGTCCTCTCGGAGCTCGGTCGGCGGCGCGGCGCCCGGGTCCACCGGAACCACCGCCTGTGGGAGCAGTACCTGATCTCCTACGCGGACGTCGCGCCGTCGCACGTGGACTGGTCCGTCGACAAGGTCGAGCATGTCCTTGCCGGGCACCTCGTCGAGGAGCTCGAGTACGCGCTCATCGCGCGCGGCGTTCCGATCACAGCCGACGGAGCGCACCCATGAGCCCGGCGCTGCACGAGTTCCTGCGCCTGGACCTCATGGCGATGCTCGCCGGCACGCTGGCCGCGCTGACGTGCGGGCTGCTCGGCAACTTCCTCGTGCTGCGCAAGCTGAGCCTGATGGGCGACGCGATCTCGCACGCCGTGCTCCCCGGCCTCGTCGCCGGCTTCATGATCACGGGCGCACGCACGAGCCTGCCCATGTTCGTCGGCGCCGCCATCGCGGGTCTCGTGACGGTGCTGCTGGTCGAGGTGATCCGGCGTCTCGGGCGCGTCGAGCCCGGCGCCGCCATGGGCGTGAGCTTCTCGATCCTCTTCGCCCTCGGCGTCGTCCTGATCGAACGTGCGGCCTCACACGTCGACCTCGATGCCGACTGCGTGCTCAACGGCCAGATGGAGACGATCTTCTGGAACCCGCCCGCCGACTGGGGCGCATTCTTCACGACCGAGACCTTCTTCGGCGAGGCCGGCGTACCGCGACAGGTCTGGACGCTGCTCGTGATGTTCGGCGTCGCGTGCGCATTCGTCGGACTCCTGTTCAAGGAGCTCCGCATCGCGGCCTTCGACCCCGAACTCGCCACCACGCAGGGGATCCATGCGGGCGCGATGCACGTCGGCCTCATGGTCGTCGTCGCGTCCGCGACCGTCGCGTCATTCGAGGCCGTCGGCTCCATCCTCGTGATCGCGATGCTGATCTGCCCGGCCGCCATCGCGCGCCTGCTCACGGATCGCCTCAGCTCCCAGATCTGGGTGAGCCTGATCGCAGCACTGACGACCGGCGTCGTCGGCTACCTCGCGGGCGCTCGATGGGCGGTCCACCTGGGCATGCCGCGCTCGCTCGATGCCGCGGGAATGATGACCATCGTCGCCGGCGCGCTCCTCGTCCTCGCGATCGCCTTCTCACCCTCGCACGGCCTGGTCGCTCGCTCCAGGCGACGCCGACGCCTCGCACGCACGGTTCTCCTCGACGACCTGATCGGCGCGCTCTACCGCGCACGCGAAGCTGGGCATGACACGATCGCCCCAGAGGCCCTCACCGAGACCCTGCACGGCCACTCGCGCGTCACGCGAGGGGCCGCAATGGCGCGCGCACGCGGGCTGATCCAGGCAGGCAAGGAGTCACTCGCCCTCACAGATGCAGGCATCACGGCCGGCGCACGCGTCATCCGGCGTCACCGCCTCTGGGAAGGCTACCTCGTCGATCGTGCCGGCTTCCGCCCGGACCACGTCCACGACCCGGCCGAACTGCTCGAGCACTTGGACGAGCCTGGCGTCGAGACGCCCGCACCGACGATCGATCCGCACGGTCGCGAGATCCCCGGGCCGGACGCAGCAGACTGACTCAACGCGGAAGCTGTCCGGGACGCGGCGGGCGGGGCGGACGCCCTTGCCCGGGACCGCCCGGCCCGCGCGGCGGCCTTCCCATGCTCGGTCGCTGACCGGGACCGCCCGGTCGCCCGCGACGCATGAAGCTCTCGTCTGGCTCGCCCCGGAACAGGCGCGGAATGAACGGGAACTCCTCGGTCAGCACGTAGTGGTACGTGCCGTCGGGGAACTCGGGGGTCACGCCCGTGCGTCCGTTGCACTCGTCGAGGTCGCCCGCGCCCTCGACGTACTCGTAGTCGGCGACGAACGTGCCGTCGTACGTACCACCGGGCCCGTCGCCCCCGCCGGGTCGATCGCCCTCACGAACGCGGTAGCTCGACTTCATCTCGACGAGCGGGCTGCCGGGGTCGTTCGCGTCTTCGTGCGCAAACGGCGCGTACATCGGGAAGCCGTCGGCGGCCCAGCCGACCAGCAGCATCGTCTCCTGCCCCGCCGGCTTGGTCTTGCGAACCTCTTCGATGAGCCCGTGCGGCAACGCGTGATAGTGGTACGCGCCCGTCGGCTGCACATGCGCGTTGCTCTGGTCGATCCCGAGATCCACACCGCCCGCCATCGGCTCGTACTGCCAGTCGCGGTCGTTGTTCCAGAACTCGGCCGCACCGGGATCGAACGGGATCCCATTGACGCCGATCCCGAACGGGTGCATCCGCATCTCGGTCGGCTTGCCCGCGGCCTTCGGCTCGAGTGGGATCTCGTACCGATGGGTCTGGCTCGCGATCGCATTGGGGTTGCGCCGGTTGGGAAACGCGCCGGTCGTGTGGTTCGGCACACCGTTGGCCGTGATCACGCGCTTCACCCCGACGATCTCGATCGTCACTTCCGGCGCGGGGAGCTCCTCGGCCTCTTGAGCGGGGCGTTGCCGGTTGCCCGGGCGTCGACCCTCGGGCTGGCTCGTCGCGTCCGCATCAGTGCTCGTGTGCTCAGGATGCTCAGGATGAACCCCCTCGCCCGGGTGCCCGAGAACACCGGGGACAAGCGTCAGGCCAAGCAGCGTGCTGAGACCGATGGCGAAGGCTGTGTGGTGACGTTGCATAGGGGACGGCTCCTTCTTCCGACGGCCAAACCCGAACAACGTCCATCGATTGCAGCGAGCGGGGATCTTTGGAACTAGGGCGATCGCTGGTCGGCCCATGCCTCGATGCTCACGCGGTACTCGGGCTTCTCGGAGCCGTCAGCGTACTTGACGAGCATCACGATGGAGGCGGGGCGCCCCGGCTGCTTGCTCAGATCGGCCTTGACCTCGACGGTCTCGACTGAGCCGCGTGTGAACGTGTAGCTGATGGGCCGGTCGGCCTGCGGGATGTCCAGGCGCCAAACGCCGTCCGCGCCGCGGGTCATGCGATAGGCCGGATCATCGACACGCCAGTTGTTGAGGTTGCACGCCACGTAGATCGGCTCGCTCGGGCCCGCCAGCCCGGCGGCGTCCGTCGCGAGGATCGTGATCCCCTGCGAGAGCATCGACGCGTACTGCATCCGGTCCGGGGGCGGCGGGTACTCTGCCCGCTCCGGCATCCCGGTCAGACGCGGAGCGTCTGCATCCGCACGAGCGCCGGTGGCGTCCTCTCGCTTGGCGCAGCAGCTCAGCGCGAGCAGCAGCGCTCCCATCACGATCACAGCTTTGTACATGGTCCACCTCTAACCGGTGATTCGGGATCACGCCCCGCCCATTTCATGGGCTTCTTGCGAGAACGAGCGCCCCGAGCCCCGAACAATGCTCCATGCGGTTCGTGCGTCTGCGTCAGGCTAGTCATCGTTCGTTGTTGCTCCCGTTGGTGGCGCTTCTGCTGCTGGTCGGCGGGTCCTTCTGCATCGCGTTCAGCTTCGGACGCGTGACGGAGCTGCGCGAGCTCGAGCGGGCACCCCAGCCGAGCGTCGAGGCCGTCGTCCCCGGTGAGCTCAAGCTCGACGGGACAGCACAGGCGATCACCTACGTCACGAGTCCCTACACGGACACACGCTGCATCTACTTCTCCGCGCTCACCGAGGAGGAACGGACCGACTCCGATGGCAACACCGAGTGGGTCACCGTCGACCGGCAGTCCGAAACAACGCCCGCCTTCAGGCTCGCCGATGAGACCGGAGCCATTGTCGTGCGCATGGCCGGTGTGTCGCCGGACGTCGAACGCCACTACCGCGAGCGCCGCGGCAAGCTCCGATACACCGAGTACCGCCTGGACGAAGGCGATGCGGTCTTTCTGTTCGGACGGGGTGTCGCTGGCCAGAGCGGTGCGATGGAGGTGCGCTTCACGGGCGACGGCGCATTCCGACCGATCCTCTCGCGGACGGGCGAGCGGGGCCAGCGCGCGAGCCGCGGGCTCATCAGCGTGCTCGTCGGATGGACGGGGCTCAGCCTCGCCGGCTTCGGCGTGGCCTTCGCCCTGGCGTGGATCGGGCGTCATCGCGTGCTCACGCTCGTCGGCGCAGCCGGCGCCGTCATGGCGATCGCGCTGATCACACTCGGCGTCGTCTCGATGGTCGCCGACCTGCGAACCGGCGCCGAACGCATCACGGCCCATGAGGAGGCCGCCCGGTCGATCATCACGCGTGCACTCGCGGACTCGGGCGTCGATTGGCCGGGGTGGACGATGCTCGGCTCGCCAGAGTTCCAGCAGACGCTCGGCCCCGATGAGCGACGCCGGATCGGGCGCATCCGCCTCGATCTCGCCGCCTCCGCCAAACGCACGAACGACATCCGCGACCGCTTCCCCGAGCACATCTTCGCCTCGCTCGCGGGCGTCGGGCGTTTCAACGAGCCCATCCTCGTCGAGGGCGAGAGCCTCGACAACCCCAATCACACCTTCGAGCCGGCGCGCCTCGGCGCCTTCGCGGGCATCGGGGCGGGCGTTGCCCTGATCAGCGCACTGATCTGCACCATCGTCGGGCTGGGGTCGCTCAAGCGCAAACGCTGGGTCGAGAACCTGCACACCGTCCCCCCCAGCGGCGTCGTCATGGGCATGGCAGAGACCACCGGCACGGCCTCGTTCGCCGCCGATGCGTCGCCCAACACGCTCAAGGATTACCACGGCACCCGCAAGAGCAAGAAGCGGAAAGCGGGCGAGGCCGACGACGAGGACGAGCCGCGCGTCGACCCCGAGGTCGGGCTCGTCAGCTATTTCGGACGCAAGCCCTGCGTCGCATTCGTCTACACCGAATCCGAGCGTCGCGGCACCGGCAAGAACGCGCGCTGGGTCGTCATCAAGCGGATTGAGCGCTGCGTCAACTTCCGCGTCGAGCGGCGCGACGGCGATGCGGCCAACGCCGGCGAGGGCGGATCGATCGTCGTCAACCCTGAGGGCTCCACGATCTATTCGCACCGCAGCCTCTCCAGCCGCAGCGGGCGGATCCGCCACGCCGAGAGCTGGCTCGAACCGGGCGACGCCTGCTACGTCCTCGGGCGCGCCGGCCTGCACGAACGCGACGAGACGCACGCGGAGCTACGCATCGGCGCCGGCGACAAGGGCGAGCCGCTCCTGATCGCCAACGTCCGCGAGCTCGACGTCAAACTGCGCCTCGCTCGCGTGGGCTTCGCATGGCTCAGCGCGGGACTCGCCCTCGCCATCGGCGCCGGACTCCTCGGCTTCGGCCTCATCGGCGGGTTCAGCATGGACTACTACCTGCTGGCGGCCGCCGTGCCGGTCCTCTACCTGCTGATCCTCGGGATCTACCTGCTGTACACGAACCTCGTGTTCCTGCGCGAGCAGGTCAACCGGGCGTGGGCGAACATCGACGTCGCCCTTGCGAAGCGCGCCGACCTGATCACCAACATCGAGCGCGTGACCAAAGAGGCCTACGCGCACGAACGCGGCGTCCAGGAGCGCCTGGCGAAGCTCCGCACGCTGGTACAGGACTCGGGGGACGAGTTCGGCAAGAGCGTGACGCTCCTGGCCGAGGCCTACCCGGACCTGACGTCTCAGCGTCTGACGAAGGGGCTGATGGACGCGCTGGTGTTGCTGGAGGACGAACTCGCGTACATCCGCGAGGGATACAACGAGGCGGTGCGCGAGAACAACCAGCGTGTCGGCGCACTGCCGGAACTCATCCTGGCCAAGGCGCTCGGGTTCGGTCCGCGCGAGTACTGGGGCACGATCCAGGGCGCGGTGCGCAAGCGCAGGCTGCCGACCGTCGAGCTCGGGTCCAACGACTAGGTGATCACGCGGCTACGCCGGATCACACGCCCGGTATGCATCGATCACGGCGCGTTCGCCGTCCTTGCCGGACCGTGAGTTGCCGTGCTCCATGCCGAGGATGCCCGTGAACCCCTTGCGCTGGATGTGCGCGAAGACGTTGGCGTAGTTGATCTCGCCGGTCGTCGGCTCGGCGCGACCCGGGTTGTCACCGATCTGGAAGTACGCGATCTCGTCCCACGAGCGATCGATGTTGGGGATCAGGTTCCCCTCCGTGATCTGCTGGTGGTAGATGTCGCACAGGATCTTGCACGACGGGCTGTCCACGCCGCGGCAGATCTCGTACGCATGCGCCATCTTCGCAAGCAGCAGGTTCGGATGGTCGCGTGGGTTCAAGGGCTCGAGAACCATCACGAGGCCGGACGGCTCGAGGATCTCGGCGGCCGCGCGAAGCTGGTCGATCGCGCTCGCGGTCTGGTAGCCCAGGTCGCGCCGCGGCTCACGCGTCCCGCAGACCACGGTCGCCCACTTCGCGTTGACACGCTCGGCGATGTCCACCGCCCGCTTGGCCTCGTCGACGAACTTCTGGCGATCACCCTTGTTGTTGCGGCTGAACGTCGGCCCCCAGGCCGTCGACGGGTTGAGCACGAACACGCCCATCGTCATGCCCAGGTCGCCCATCGCCTTCGCGATGCGCTTCTGATCGTCGACGCTCCGCCCGCCCATCCCGTTGTCCTCCCACGCCGTGAAACCCTCGGCGGCCGCGAACTCGAGCTGCGCGACGGGGTCGTTGCCCGCGTGGTGGCGGAACATCCCGAAGTGCGGCGCGAACGCCATCTTGAACGGCCCAGCGCCCGACGCCCGACGCGCACTCGGGCGCACCGAGGCGAGCGCGCCAGCGGCCCCACTGGCGAGCACACCGGTCGTGGCGGTAGCGGAAAGCAGGAAGTCGCGTCGTTGCATGTCGTGGGTCTCCCGGTTCGGACGGGCGGGTCAGACGAGCGGGGTGCGACCAGGCGTGGGCACTGGGCGGACATCGAGGGACGTGAAGGCGTACTCGGGCGGCGAGAGGTCGAGCGTCGAGTTCATCGCCTGCTCCCACGTGACCGTCTTGCCGGTGTACGCGCTCATGCGACCCATGATGGCCGTCAGCGTGCTCTCGGCGACCTGCTCGCCCTCGTTGAGGTACTTGGCATCGCCCCGGATTGACGCGATGAGGTCCTTGTGCTCGGTGACGTACGGGTTCGGGCGCGCACCTGTGAACTTCCAGTCCTTGCGGCCCGAGACCTCGGCGTGACCAGGGCGCGTGACCATGAGGCCCGACGTGCCCATGATCACCTCCTCGACCCGCGAGGCGCACCCGTCGATCTGGCGGCACATGCTGGTGACGCGCTCGCCGCCCGCGTACTCGTACTCGATCGCGAAGTGGTCGAAGATGTTCCCGTACTTCTCGTCGGTGCGCACCTCGCGACCGCCCATCCCGAGGCAACGCACAGGAGTCGAGCCGATCGCCCAGTTCATCACGTCCAGGTTGTGCACGTGCTGCTCGCAGATGTGGTCGCCGCTGAGCCAGCAGAAGTACAGCCAGTTGCGGCACTGCCACTCCATGTCCGATTGGGGGTCGGACCGCTCGTGGACCCACAGCCCACCCTGGTTCCAGTAGCAGCTCCCTCCGAGAACGTTGCCGATGATCCCATCGTCCAGCTCGCGCATCGCGCCGAGGTAGCTCGCCTCGTGGCGGCGCTGCGTCCCTGCGACGACCGAGAGACGGCGCTCGCGTGCCTTCCGTGCCGCCTCGATCGCGCGGCGCACGCCCGCCGGGTCGGTTGCGGCGGGCTTCTCCATGAAGACGTGCTTGCCGGCGTCGACGGCCGCCTCGAAGTGAATCGGACGGAAGTGCGGAGGGGTCGCGAGACAGACGTAGTCCACATCGTCGAGCGCAACGAGCTTGCGATACGCGTCGAAGCCGCTGAAGCGTCGCTCCTTGCTCACGTCGACGCGTTCCCCCCACTCCTCGCGCAGGCGCCGGTGGCTGCCCTCGAGCCGGTCCGGAAAGAGGTCGGCCAGCGCCGTGACGCGGACCGCGGGGTCCGCCTCGAGCGCGTTCCAGGCGGCGCCCGTCCCGCGACCGCCGCACCCGATCA
>JANQQG010000090.1 GCA_028285065.1 Phycisphaerales bacterium | reverse complement strand
CATTTGCGCGCGGATGTCGAGCGGTGCTGCTTCCTCTCGGGCGGACTGGACAGCACGATCATCGCCTGCGAGGCGACGGAGGCCCTCGGCGAGCGCGTGCGCACGTACGCGTCCGGAAGCGAGGCGAGCGAGGGGGCGGGGGATGACCCGGCCTATGCCGCACGCGTGGCGCAGACGCTCGGCGCCGACCACCACGAGGCGATCGTGTCGCGCAGGCTCTTCGGCTCACGTTGGGTGGAGATGATCGAGCGGGGTGGATGGCCGCTCTCGACGCCGAACGAGGTTGCGATCAACGAGCTCGCGCGGGTCGTCCGCGCCGGCGGGAACGTCGTTGCGCTCACCGGTGAGGGCGCCGACGAGCTCTTCGGCGGGTACGTCCCCGCGATGGAGGCCGCAGCCGCGTTCGAGCGAGAGAGCGGTGACGATGGGGGGCGCTTCCAGCTCACGTCGAACGCCTGGGTCGCGCCCGAACTGAAGCAGCTTGCGCTGTCGCGCGACACTTGGGACGCTGCTGGCGCCGACGAAGAGTTGGTCGAGACCTACCAGCGCACATTCGAGGAAGCCCGGGGATCCGCTGGTGAGGGCGCTGACCCGCTCGAGACGCACCTGCGCTTCCACCGGCGTGTGAACCTCGTCGGGCTGCTCGAGCGCCTGGATCGCGCGACGATGCTCGAGAGCGTCGAGGGACGCACGCCGCTCGCCGACGTGCGCCTCGCCGAACTGGCCTTCGCACTGCCGATGGAGAGCAAGTTCCGCCCGGGCACCGGCACGCCGGGGTCGAAGGTCGCGCTGCGACGCGCCTTCGCGTCGACTGTGCCCGCCGAGGTGATCCAACGCGACAAGGCCAGCTTCCCGCTTCCATTTCAGAAGTGGATCGAGGACGTCGCCCCGATCGTGCGCACGTGTCAAGCCGCACGCGGCGTGCTCAGCGACGAGGCGATCGAGCTGTCGTGCTCGGCGCCCGGCGCGAACTGGCGACTGGCATGGCCGGTCTTCAACCTCGCGTTGTGGATGGAGCGCTGGTGGGGCAAGGGTGTGGGTCTTGGCCCTGTCGAGGTGGCGCGCGGTCAGTCGAGCATTGGCGCGACGTCGATCTGATCGAGCGTCTTGACCGGCACGGGTTCTGCGAGCGGGTCGGGCGCGAGGGTGATCGCCCAGTAGCCGACGTTGCGCCACTGGCCCTGCTTGTAGCCGATGCGCTCGAACGTCGCGACGCGCTTCATCCCGACGCTCTCGTGTACGCGCACGGACGCGGCGTTGGGCAACGCGATCCCGCCGACCAGCAGGTGGTACCCCTGTGCGCGCAGGATCGGGATGAGCTTGGCGTACAGCGCCTGGCCGACGCCGTAGTTGCGGTGGTCGGGGTGGACGTACACGGCCCCCTCCACGGTCCAGTCGTACGCCTCGCGGGTCTTCCAGGGCGCACAGCGTGCGAAGCCCATGAACCCGGGGGGCCGGTCGTCGTCACCTGGCGGCTGCTCCGCGACGAGCCAGGGGTACGAGGCACGCGCCCTCTCGAAGTCGGCCCGGAGTTCGCCGACCGTCTGCACGACGGTGCCGAAGTGGGCGTACCCATCCCGGATCTCGCGGTTGAGCAGATCGAGGATCGCGGGCAGGTCGGATTCGTCAGCGAGGCGGATCCGCATCGGGAGAGGGTAGCGGGGTTGGCCCGCTCCTACACCGGCACCCTGGGTCTGGGCACCGCCTTGAGGAGCGCCCGCGTGTACGGGTGCTGGGCGTCGAAGATGATCCGGTCGCGTTCGTCCTGCTCGACGATCCTGCCCGACTTCATCACCGCGATCCGGTCGCACATGTGGTGCACGACCGCCATGTCGTGGCTGATGAACAGGTACGACAGCCCGAGTTCCTTCTGCAGGTCGCGCAGCAGGTTCAGCACCTGGGCCTGCACGGAAACGTCCAGTGCGCTGGTCGGCTCATCGCAGACGATGAACTCCGGCTCCGTCGCGAGGGCACGCGCGATGCCGATGCGCTGGCGCTGGCCGCCGGAGAACTCGTGCGGAAAGCGGCTTGCGCTGGCTGCGGGCATCCCGCAACGCTCGAGCAGGTCGCCGACGCGCTTGCGGATTCTGTCCGGCTCGACGATGAGGTTGTGGACGCGGATGGGCTCGGCGACGATCTCGCCGATTCGCATGTGTGGGTTCAGCGATCCGGCGGGGTCCTGGAAGACGATCTGCATTCGCCGGCGCAGGGCCTGCATCTGACCCGGCGTGGCACTGAGGACATCGCGCCCATCGAAGCGCACAGTGCCGGCGGTCGCGGGGATAAGTCGGAGGATCGTCCGCCCGACCGTGGTCTTGCCGGACCCGGACTCCCCGACGAGCCCGAGCGTCTCGCCCTTGGCGACTGTCAGGGAGACGTCGTCAACGGCCTTGACGATCCCGGTGGCGCGCTGGAGGACTCCAGTGCGCACGGGGAAGTGCGTGGCGAGGTTCTCGACCTCGAGCAGCGGGGTGGGGGCGCCGTCGGGCTCTCTCTCGGGGAACGACATCGGGGCGAGTCTAGCGGGGCTCGGCCATGACGCCCCCGCGTCCCGGTCGCCGGATAATCCTCGCGGACGCACCCGCCATGGCCGATACTGCTCACCCAAAGGCGGCCCACGGCTTGACCACGGGCGGCTGGCTGGTACCGTTCTCCTCCCCGGTGGGCTTCGGCCGGTCGGGCAGTCGGGCACTTAGCTCAGTTGGTAGAGCACGGCACTGAAAATGCCGGTGTCCCCGGTTCAAGTCCGGGAGTGCCCAT
>JANQQG010000084.1 GCA_028285065.1 Phycisphaerales bacterium | reverse complement strand
GAGTTCGACCGCGGCCCGGGCGGAGTTGCGCGCCTTGCCGAGTGCCGGGAGCAGGATCGAGATCAGCAGCGCGATGATCGCGACCACGACGAGCAGCTCGATCAGCGTGAAACCGGACTTCAGAGTCCTTGTTGTGCTACTTTCTCGGTCCATGAGAACCCTTCCGACTTGACAGGAGAATAGCCGGCGACAATGCTCATATCCACCGCGACTGAGACTCAGTATCATCGCGGGCATAGCATCACCCCTTCGCTCACGAGGAGCCTGCCGAACATGATCGTCACCGCGCTCGCTATCGCTGCTGCCGCCGCCTCCACCGGCCTCGCCGGCCCTGGTCCCGTCGATGAGACCTTCGCCCCCGACATGGACCGCTGGGTCTATCCCTTCAACGAGAACACGGGCACCAGCGTGCGCGCGCCGCTGTTCGCGGCCCCGAACCTGCCGGGGTTCGACGACCGCGACGCCGAGATGCTCGTTCGTTTCGACACGAGCGCATCGATCACACCGGGCCTGGCACCCTGGCGCTACTTCGTCACAACCGCCGTCTTCCAGGCGACGATCAGCGAGGGCGACCGCTTCCTCTACGACCCGACGCTCGACTCGCTCGAGACGAGCTTCGCGACCGACGACCCCGACTTCGTTCTCGACACCGACCCCGGGCGTGCTGTCGAGCTCTTCGGCGCCGGCTACCGCCCGCCGTTCGGTCTGGTCGCGAACCCGCCCATGGGCGTGCTGGCATTTGAGGAAGCTTCGCCGTTCGGCGGTGCGCCCGTCGTCCCGCCCGCGCAGGGCTCGCGCTTCGTCGTGCCGCTGGCATTCGACGGGGCCGGCCAGAGCGTCGATGTTTCCAACCAGGTGCGCCAGAAGATCGATCTCGGTCCGATCGCCGTCGGTGTCTCGGCCGACGCAACGCCCGGGCAGCTTGTTCCGACTGGCGCGACGTTCGTCTTCGACATCGACACCGCCGCCCCCGGTGTTGAGGCCTACATCGCCGAGTCGCTGAGCGTCGGGCGGGTCAGCCTCCTCGCCGCCAGCCTGCACCCGGCTTTCCAAGGCGCCACCGCCTTCCCGGTCTTCGGCACCCGCGAGGATGTCCTAACCACTCCGCCCTCCCTGCGCCTCGTCGTCGACGTGCTCGACCCCGCCGACTGGAACCGCGACGGCTTCGAGAACGACCAGGACTTTTTCGACTTCGCCAACGATTTCTTCGGCGCTGGCGCCGACTTCAACGGCGACGGGAACGACAACGACCAGGACTTCTTCGACTTCGTCAACGCCTTCTTCAACTGACCCCCGCCCCCTCCTCAGGAGCCACATTGCATGCCCGAGGCCCCCGCGCCCACCTCGCCCGCACCTTCGAAGCTCCGCGCGTACCTCGCTCGCTTCGGTATCGGCGCGTTCCTGTTCTTCACCATCAAGGGCCTGCTCTGGCTCATCATCCCCGCACTGATCGTGGCGTGGCGGGCCTAGGCTCGCCCGTCCACCCCGCCCCCGGAGACTGACGTGACCTCACTTGCCACCGACCTGCCGATGCGTTTGCGGACCGAGACGCGCGACCTGCACGACGCCGCGGAGAACCACCGCTTCCAGCGTGCCCTCGTCAAGGGTGATCTGGAGAAGAGCGCGTACGTGCAGTGGCTTGAGCAGATGGCCCTTGTTCATCGCGCGCTCGACGACGCGATCACCGCGACGCGCGGCACAAGCGTCGCCGTCGCCTCCATCCCGCAGGAGCAGCTCCAGTCCCCCTACCTCGACGAGGACCTCGCCCATTTCGGCGTTCAGCGCGACGACATCCGGCCGGTTCCCGCGACGGAGGCGTTCGTCAGCGACATCGCCAAGGCGGCCAACGAGCAGCCGCTGGCCATCTTCGGGATCCATTACGTCCTGGAGGGCTCGAACAACGGATCGCGCTTCATCGCGATGGGCCTTCGCCGCGCGTTCGGCCTGACCCCCGGCGCCGGCGACCGCTACCTCGACCCCTACGCCGAGGCCCAGCCCGTCAAGTGGGCCGAGTTCAAGGAGACCATGGCTGCCCTCGAGGTCACCACGAAGGAGGCGGACCTGCTCGTCGAGTGGGCACGCAAGACCTTCCAGGCCGTCACCAACATCGGCGAGGATCTGCTGAAGGCGTCGACCGAGGGTTGATGGCGCTGGGCAGCCCGCTCAGAAGCGGCGCGTCACCACGGCGTCCGCGAGCATCTCGAGCATCCGAACGGGCGACGTTCGTGCCATCGGCGCGAGCGTCGCTTTCGCGCGCTCGACGTGCGAGAGCGCGACACCCTGGGCGTACTCGATCGATCCGGTCGTCGCCAGACGGGCCGCCAGGTCCGCCAGTGTCGCGTCACCCGACCGGATCGCCTCGATCGTGCCTGTCCGCGCCTCGGGGGCGGCCTCGGCGAGGTGATGAATCAGCGGCAGCGTGAGCTTGCCGAGCGCGACGTCGCGCCGCACCGGCTTGCCGACGACCTCCGCCTCGCCCATCAGGTCGAGCAGGTCGTCCTGGATCTGGAACGCCATCCCAAGGTCGGTGCCGAACGACTCCCACGCGTCGAGGGTCTTGGCGTCCGCGCCCGAGTGCTGCGCGCCCAGGCGGCAGGCCGTCGCGATCAGCGAGGCCGTCTTGCGTCGGATGACCTCGGTGTACGTCGCCTCGTCGATCGAGTAGTTCTCGCGGTGGTGCAGCTGGAGCAGCTCGCCGGCGCACAGGGTCATGCCCGTGCCACCGATGAGAAGCGCCGTGGACTGCGAGTCCAGGCGTGAGCAGAGGTGGTAGGCGGCGCTGAAGAGGTAGTCGCCGAGGATCACGGCGAGCTCGTTGCCCCAGAGTCTGTTGACGGTTTCGCCCCCGCGCCGCGTCTCGGCCTCGTCGAGCACGTCGTCGTGCACGAGCGTTGCCATGTGGATCATCTCGCAGACCGCAGCGACGGTCACGTGCGCGTCGGAGACCTGGCTCCCGTCCTCGTCGGGCTCCTCGCCGGTCGCGCCCAGAGCGCACAGGACGACGAGCATCGGGCGGACCATCTTGCCGCGGTAGGACTCGACGTGCTCGACCATGTCCTGCACGGGCAGGAGGTCGGACTGAAGCTGCTCGTCGAATCGCGCCTCGATGCGCTCGAGGGCGCCGACCAGGATCCCCTGGACGGGCGCGAACTCCGGTGAAACGTCAAGCATTGCCGGCATGGTCGATGGTAGGTCCGGTCCCCGTCGGTCGCGTCCGCGTGCTCCTTACGGGAGCGCCGCCACGTAGACGATCCACGCCGGGCAGGCCTCGCCCTCTTCGGACGCGGTGAACTCCCCGTTGCCCTCGCCGTCCTCGTCCTCGCCCTCCCAGTAGACGACGGACTTGCTGAAGCCGGCGTCGGTGAGGATGTCGCGGATCTCGGGCAGGGTCCAGAGGCGCCACTCGTACGTGAAGGCGTCGCGCATCTTCGAGCCGTCGCTGAACTCGAAGTGGATCTTGCAGCGCAGGCGTCCGGTGATGGGGTTGAGCTTGTCCTGGTCCCAGACGTACGTGAACTCGCGCTCGCGCTTGGGGAGCGACTCGTCGCTGAGCTCGACTTCCTTCTCCTCCTCCTGCTCCTCGAAGGCCTCGGAGCCACCGTAGAAGTCGAGGAAGAAGACCCCATCCTCGCCCAGGCAGGAGCGGACCTGCTTGAAGTACTCGATCAGCTCCTTGCGCGTGTGGAAGCACCAGTACGAGAAGTTCATCGCCAGGATGACGTCGTAGCCCTGCCCCGGCTCGACCGTCGCCGTGCGCACGTCCTGGATGCGCAGGTCGACGCGCGACTGAGCCGCCCCGTCGAGCTTGGCGAGGTGGTTGACCTTGCCCCAATCCAGCGGGACGGGGTCGAGGTCCAGGCCGGTGGCGGTGTTCGTCTCGCGACGCTTTGCCCACTCGCAGCAGACCACGCCGGTCCCGCAGAAGTCCTCGCGGATGCGAGCGGCCTTGCGTCCCCTGAGCGACTCGAAGGCCTCGTCGACGAAGTCGATCTCGGCCTCCGGGCACTGCACGCTGTGCTCGTAGAGGACGTAGCGGTCGGCCTTGTCGGCCATGGTCGGCCCCGCGGGGCGTCCCTTCATCTTGCCCCGCTTGGGGCCCTTGTTCGGCTTCTTGGTCTTGGGCATCGGGCGGGAGTGTAGCGGCGTCGGATCCGACGGCGAACCGTCATTTCACGCCCCGCCCGAACCGGTTCGTGGGGGGGGCCGTCCTATACTCGCCACCCCCGTGGGTCCGGGCGTTCAAGCACGCCCCCCGGCGGGCCGAAGAGGGTCGAAGAGAGGGTCCCAGAAGGAGTTTCGCGATGCATCTGAGCATGGTCGGCACCGGCTACGTCGGGCTTGTCACGGGCGTCTGCCTTTCCAACACCGGCAACGACGTCTACTGCCTCGACGTCGACGAGCGCAAGGTCGAGATGCTCAAGCGGGGCGAGTGCCCGATCTACGAGCCGGGTCTGACCGATCTCATGGAGCGCAACACCAGCGCCGGGCGTCTCCACTTCACCACCGACGCCATGCAGGCGCACCGTGACGCCGACATGATCTTCATCTGCGTCGGCACCCCCTCCGACGAACGCGGGCACACCGACCTGAAGTACATCCAGGCCGCAGCCGACGACGTCGCCGATGTCCTCAAGGCCCTCGGCCCGGACCAGAAGCCCAAGGTCGTCGTCGTCAAGAGCACCGTCCCCGTCGGCACGACCCTGATGGTCCGCGATCGCATCCGCGAGCGCGTCGGCCCGTCCATCCCCTTCGAGGTCGCCAACAACCCCGAGTTCCTCAAAGAGGGCGCCGCGATCGACGACTTCAACAAGCCCGATCGCGTGGTCTGCGGCGTCGAGAACGACGCCGTCGGCGAGCGCATGCGAGACCTCTACGACCCGTTCGTCCGCCAGGGCCATCCCATCTACGTCATGGACATCCTCTCCAGCGAGATGGTCAAGTACGCCTCCAACGCCATGCTCGCCTGCAAGATCTCCTTCATCAACGAGATCGCCAACCTCGCCGAGGCATACGGCGCCAACATCAACCGCGTCCGCGAGGGCATGTGCGCCGACAAGCGCATCGGCAACCAGTTCCTCTACCCCGGGCTCGGCTACGGTGGCTCCTGCTTCCCCAAGGACACGCTCGCCTGCGTCATGATGGGCGAGAAGTCCGGCGTGGCGCCCACGCTCAACCGGGCCGTGCACGAGGTCAACCAGCGCCAGCGTGACATCTTCTTCAAGAAGATCACCGGCCACTTCGGCGGCGAGATGGGCCTGCAGGGCAAGACCGTCGCGTTCTGGGGCATCGCCTTCAAGCCGCGCACCGACGACATCCGCGAGGCGCCGGCCCTGACGCTCATGCGCAAGGCCATGGGCTTCGGCGCGAGCGTCGTCGGCTACGACCCGGTCGCCAACGACAACGCTCGCGCGGAGATCAGCGGCCCGGGCGTGAAGATCGTCGACGACATGTACGAAGCGCTCCAGGGCGCCGACGCGCTCGTCATCTCTACCGACTGGGACGAGTTCAAGAGCCCCGACTTTGGACGCATCCGCGAGCTGATGAGCGGCAACGCCATCTTCGACGGACGCAACCTGTACCGGCGTCAGCACATGGACGAGCTCGGGTTCGAGTACCACTCCGTCGGACGGGCGCCGGTCTCCCCGGCGTAATCGCGCGTGAGCGCTCCGCTCGACGATCGCGGCAACTCCTTCGAGCTGGCCGCCCCCACCGGGCGTCAGGTCTTCTGGCGATCCCTCGGCGTCCAGAAGCTCATGGGCGAGGTCACCGCGCAGGAGCAGTCCAAGACCGTCGGGCTCGAGACGGGCGTCGCGCTCGCCGGCGGCGGCGTCGGTCTGCTGATCTGGAACTACGTCATCGGTCCGTACGTCGCCCTTCCGGGTATCTGGGACTCGCTCGCACAGCCGGTCTTCGCGGTCATCGTCGCGATGACGTTCTGGTACTTCGGACTCGGCTACGTCCGGCGCCGGCGTGCGTCCGACCTGACCGAGGTCGCCCTCAACGCCGGACGCTGCGCATCGTGCGCGTACGAACTTGCCGACCTGCCCACCGAGGACGACGGCTGCGTCGTCTGCCCGGAGTGCCACGCGGCCTGGAAGGCCGAGCGGATCAGCCCAGAAGAGCCACCTCCGGACGCCGAACCGTGAGCGCGCAAGCCCATCACGCCGACTGGCTCGACTTCGTGCGCACGCTCGAGCCCGCGTCCGTGGACTTTCTCTATGCGGATCCGCCGTTCAACACGGGGAAGCGCAGGGCGAGCCCGCCAGGGGCCGCCGACGCCGGGCGCACCGCCGACGCCTCCTACGCGGACTCCTGGCCCGACACCGACGCATGGCTCGCATGGCTCGAAGAGCGGCTCGCCGCCACGATCCCGGCGATCAAGCCGACGGGCCTGATCTGCCTGCACGTGGACTGGCGAACCTGCCACCGGGCCCGCGTCCTGCTCGAGGACCACCTGCTCTCGCCAGACCACTTCGTCAACCACCTCGTGTGGACGTACGGGCTGGGCGGTTCATCGCCTCGGCGCTTCGCTCGCAAGCACGACGACCTCCTCCTGTATGCGATCGATCCAGCCCTGTACTGGTTCGAGCCCCCGATGGTCCCCGCGACGAGCAACCGGATGAGGGGCGAGCTCAAGAAGGCGACGGATGTGCTCGACATCCCCGCGATCAACAACATGGCTAACGAGCGGACCGGCTACCCCACGCAGAAGCCGCTGGCGCTCCTCGACCTGCTCGTCCGGGCGTGCTGCCCACCTGGCGGGACGGTCCTGGACCCGTGCTGCGGGTCGGGCACGGCCCTCGTCGCGGCCGTGATGGGCGGGCGGAGCGCGGTCGGGTGCGACGCGACCGAGCATGCCGTCGAGGTGGCGCACGGGCGCCTCGCCGAAGTGGGGCGGACGGGGCCGACCGGCGCACCCCGCGTGCCCTAGACTGCGCCCATGCCCGCCCGACTCTTCCGCCTGTACCAGCGCAAGCGGATCGTCAACGTCAACGCAAACGTCGTCCTGGCCGGCATCGCGGCCATCCTGGTCGCGAAGTACCCCGTCAAGCTTGCCGGAAACTGGCTCACGCCCGAAAGGGCCGAGAGCCTGCTCTCCTTCGTCGACCGCGACTTTCTGATGACGATCGTCGCGGCCCTGATCGACGGGGCCGCCGACATCCTCATCTACTTCGTGCTGCACTGGGTGGCCAACCACTGGCGCCCGCTGCGTCCGAAGACGGAGCAGGAGCGGCGCGTGCACGATGCCGCGAAGAAGGAGAGCTTCTTCAAGGACGCCACGCTGATCCAGTTCGAGCGTGCGATGCTGCTCCCGCTTTTCTACCCCATCGCGATGGGGTTGATGTGGCTGCTGCTCAAGGCGGGCGTTGCCGACCACTGGGGCTTCTCGATCGGCTTCATCACCGCGATCATCACCACCCGCATCGTCCATACCGTCTGGGGCGTCCGCTCCGGCTCGATGCTCGACGCGGACAAGCGGGAGCGCAAGCGCCGACTGCGGATGCTCAGGCGCAAGCGTCAGTCCACCGCGGAGCCCGCAGGCTTCGGCGATCAGCTCCCCGAGGACCTGACGCCCAACGACTGATCGCGCCGTGCGTGCGTGCCGTCCGGGTGCCATCACCGCGGCCCATACCCAGCGTGGCGTCCTTGCTTATCCTGTTGCGTTGCAAGCATGCACTCTGAAAGGAGCCGCGGATGCTCTTGCTCATCGCGATCTATCTCACGCTCGGTTTCTTTCTTGCCTGGGCCATGGGCGTGATCACGGGCGACGAGATCAGCGTCGGACGCGGCGTTCTGATCGTGATCGTTGCCGGAGTGATCGCCTCGCTGGTCAACTACCTGCTCACGGACCAGGCCGGTCTGAGCGTCTTCGTTGGTCTCGCGGCATATGTGGCGACGTTCGCCGTGACCACCGCGGCCATGCTGACCAGTTCCACGCAGACACCTTTCGCCAAGACGATCATCGTCGGCGCGGTCTACTCAGTGTTGCTCTTGATGGTCCAGATCGGGCTCGCGGTCCTGTTCGCAACCTGAGCGTCTAGAAAGGCCAACGCGGGTCGTTGATCCACCCGTACGGCTGACCCAGGTCGGAGACCTTGAAGTAGTTGCCGCTCTTGCGCGTGCGGACGTAGACGTCGTTCGCTTCGAAGTCCTGGGGCTCACGGGTCTGGACGTTGTCCCCACCCTCCTGCTTGAACAGCTCGACCGTCGTGTCGAGGTAGGCGATGTGCCCGCCCCCGTCGTGACGCGTGCTCACCTGGTCCTCGTTGCCCCACTTCCCGTCGGTGAACGTGTCGTTCCAGACGTAGATGCTCTCCTCGACGAAGACCGGCAGGTTCCCGCTGAACTTCGTCAGGATCGGGCGAGCGTTCGAGGGATAGCGCTGCGGTGTCGGGCGCCCCGGGTCACTCAGGTAGAACGACTCGATCTCGAGATCCAAGCGGGCACCCTGCGTCTCGTCGAACATCGTGTAATCCGTGTTCACGCCGGCCCAGTCGAACAGCTCAGACCCCGACGACGCACCGTCACGCGTCACACGCTCGTGCTTGGGGCACTCGGCGACGAAGTCCGCCTTGTTGACGTAGTCGTACAGCAGTCCGAGCTCGCCCTGGATGATCTGACCCGTCACCGGGTGGATCGCGTAGACCCACTCGTCGCCCGGCCAGAGCTGATCCTGGTAGTCGTTGGCGTAGAAGTTCGAAGCAAGAGAGATCTGACGCACGTTGGACAGGCAGACCATCGTCCGCGCCGCCTCGCGTGCCTTGCCCATCGCCGGGAGAAGCAGGCCGATCAGGATCGCGATGATTGCGACGACGACCAGCAGCTCGATCAGCGTGAATCCACGTCGGTGGGCCATATTCGGGATCTCCTTGCAGCGCTGCGAGAGCGCACCTGCCACGAATGGGCGGTTGTGACGAGCGTACCACATTTGGAGACATTCACCACCCGCGGGTTCCCTTTCGAACCCTCCCTCGCCACAGAATCGCCATTCGACGCCTCGTCAGGGGGTACGCTCGCCCGCTATGTGCGGCCTCGCCGGCATCCTGCGTCTCCACCACCCGGGCTCCAACCCGCCCCCCTCGCTTGAAGCGATCCCGGAGCACTGGCTCGACAACCTGGACGCTTCGATCGCTCACCGCGGCCCGGACGGCGCCGGCAGGTTCCGAGACCGATCGATCCGTCATGATGGCGCCACCATCGACGTCGCGCTCGTCCACCGACGCATGTCGATCATCGACCACGAGGGCGGACACCAGCCGATGGTCCACGACGGGCAGGGGCTGCGCCCCGACCTGACCTACGCCCCTGGTGAGACACCCTTCGTCGCAACAGAGCGCCTCACTGAGATGGGCCAGGCCGAGCGCGCACACGAGTTGATCTGCGTGGCTTTCAACGGGTGCATCTACAACCACCGGACGTTGCGCGCGCAACTCGAGCAAGACGGTCACGTCTTCGCCACCGACCATTCGGACACAGAGGTGCTCGTCCACGGGTACCGACATTGGCGTGCGAACCTGGGCGCGCACCTGGATGCCATGCACGCCTTCCTCCTCTGGGACGCGCGCACGGGCGACCTCGCGTGGGGGCGCGACATCGCGGGCGAGAAGCCGCTCTACCTCGTCCAGTGCTCCATGCCGGACGATCGCGAGTGCTTCCTGTTCTCGAGCGTCGCAAGATCCGCGATGTGTTTCCCGGTCCCTCCCGCAAGCAGGTCCGAGCGCCTCCCGCTCATCGACTTCTCGCAGTGGCTCAGCCGAGGGTGGGCGGACGCGACCGAGCTCGGGATGATCCGCCAGCCGCGCCCGGGCGGCCTGATCGCGCTCCCCGTCAGCGAGGACGAACCTGACCGCGACGCGCCCACACGACCAGACGACGCGCCCGACCGATACCACGGATCCGAGCGGACCGAGCGCCGACAAGAGCCAGATCCAGCCCTGATCGATCGGGTCGCCGAGGCCATCGAGCGTGCGGCCCTCTCACGCCTCGAGGCCGACGTCCCGCTCGGCTGCTTCCTCTCCGGCGGTCTCGACCCGGCGCTGATCGCGTCCGCTGTCCGGCGGGCCGGCCATCCGCTGGCGACCTTCACCGTGCGCATGCCCGACCCGCGCTATGACGAGTCCGACGCGGCAGCCGCCACCGCGCGCCACCTCGGGACCGACCACACCACGCTCGACTGCGATCCGAATCCCGCCGAGGACCTGGTGCGCATGATCGAGCAACTCGGCCTGCCCTTCGCGGACAGTTCCCTGCTCCCGACGTCGTGGGTCTGCCGGGCCGCGCGCGAGCACGTCAAGGTCGTCCTGACCGGCGACGGGGGCGACGAGTTGTTCGGCGGGTACCAGCGCTACGGCGCCACCCGCTGGCTCGCCCGCCTCCGCCCCCTGTCGTCCCTCGCCGCGCTGCTCCCGACGCGCGACCCGCGTTCGCGCGCGCACAAGGCTGCCCGCCTGCTCCGGGCCGCAGCCGGCGCCGGCTACCCCGACCTTGTGCGCATCTTCCCATCGGAGATGTTCGCGAGGCTGGCGCCCGGCGTTCGCTCGCCCGACTCCCTCCGTGCCTATCAAGACCCCCTCGACCCGCTCGCTGAGGACTTCGAGAGCTACCTCCCCGGCGACCTCCTGACCAAGGCCGATACCGCATCGATGGCGGTCCCGATCGAAGCGCGCGCGCCGCTGCTCTCGCGCGAGCTCGTCGAGCTCATGTGTCGACAGCCCCTAAGCGCGATCATGCCGGGTGGTGAACGGAAGGGCTTGCTCAAGCAGATCGCGCGACGCCACCTCCCCGACGAGATCATCAGCCGACCCAAGATGGGATTCGCGATCCCCGTCGGCGAGTGGTTCCGCACCGACTACGGCAACATGCGCACGCTCCTGTTCGACCATCTCACCAGTACGGACCCGTTCCCGGGCCTCGCCGGCATGGGCGCCGAACTCGACCTCTCGTATGTGCGCACACTGATGCGTGAGCACGACGATGCGGGCGGCAGGGGTGGCGCATCGCTTTGGCCCTGGAAGGGTCGCGACCACTCTCAGCGCCTGTACCTGTTGCTGGTGCTCTCGATTTGGTGCCGCTGGTTGGAGCGCCAACGAGCACCGGAATGAGAAAGAGGCCCGCGCATCGCGCGAGCCTCTCATGATGTACGTGCTTGTCGTAAAGGCGAGTGGGGGGGATCAGAACGAGTAGACGAGCAGCAGGTAGTAGTCGAGGTCGTTGCGCTTGGCCTCGCCCGGGTCGGTGTCGTAGCGGTCCTCGATACCGGCTGTCAGCTTGAGCGTGTCGTTGAGGTCGACCTCGTACTCGGCGTACCCGCGTGCGCGGAACTCACCAGCGTCCTCGAGCGAGGGGTAGAGCTCGATGCCGGTCTTGAAGCGCTGGTCATCGTTGACTTCGAGCTTGTAGTCCAGCCCGAGCAGCGCCTCGAGGGTGAAGCCTTCGTTGGTGCCGCCGAGGAGCTGGCTCCCGCCGATGCCGGCGCGTCCGACGAGCTCGCTCCGCTCGTCCTTCCAGAACTCGTACCCGACGCCGCCGAAGCCGGTCAGGCGCATGTCCCAGTCCTGGAACTCGTCGTACTCGGCGCGCCCCTGCGCGAAGTAGCGCCACGGGGAGTCCTCCATCAGCCAGTCGTTGCGGATGTTGAACTCGAAGCGGTTCTCGGTGGTCGTCCCATCGTCATTGCCGAGCGTGTACAGCAGCCCGGTGCGGGTCTCCATCCGCTCGGTCAGACGCTCGCCGTCCAGCGACGCGCGGATGTTGTACCGCTCGGTGTTGCCGGTCGAGCCGTTCAGACCGGCCGCCGCCGTCAGCTCCCAGCCCTCGGTGAACGAGAGCTTCTTGGGCGGCTCCTCTTCAGCCGCGGCAGGCGCGTCGCCCGCCGCAGGGGCCTCGGCCTCGGGCTGTGGCGCGGCCGGGGCAGACGCGATGATGTCCATCCCACCGACCTCGGCGCGGGGGATCGTGACCTCGCCGAGCACCGGGTGCGCGAGCGTCACGCTGTCCGTCGTGGTCGAGACCAGCGTCCCGGTGAACGTCTCGCCCGTTGAGAGCGTGATCGCGGTCTTGGTCCCGTTGGGGGGCAGTTCGTCGGTCCCGAGAGCGGGGGCGGTACAGAGGCCGCAGGTCGCAATCAAGCCGATCAGGCAGCGCATGGACGCCATGGCCGATCCTCCTCTTGAGGTTGGGTTGTTGGGGGGCCCCGGCGCCTTGGCAGGGGTGGGGAGAGGGGGAACCTAGCCGGGTCGCCGGCCGGTGTCCACGAACCGGCGCTCGCTAGACTGTCGTGCAAGCGGTGGGGGCCCCCGCCGAACGTCGCCGATACAGGGTGCCATGGAGCAGTACGAGCCAAGCCAGAATCACCCCTCCGCCCGCCTCTCGCGGCGTGACATGCTCCGCGCCTCCGCGATGGTCAGCCTCGCGGGCTTCCTGGGCGGGTGCGCCTCGGCGCGCCCTCGGACCACGCGACTCCCCGATCCGGTTTGGCCGGCGCGCGAGCCGATCGCTCCGCGCCCTCACACGCCTGTCATCGAGCCGATCGACCCCACCCCGATCGAGTCATTCGCCGTCGTCCCTCGCGCGGGATGGACCCGCGCGGGCATCGCTCGCCCCCACGAGGCGTTTCCGATGAACGGTGTACGCCGGATCACCGTCCACCACGATGCGATGGTCTCGTCCGACCTACGCAGCACCGCCGACGTTGCGGCCCGCATTGAGCGTCACCGTCGTTTCCATGTCGAGAACCGCGGGTGGGCCGACATCGGCTACCACTACGTGGTCGACCCGCAGGGCACGGTCTGGGAGGCGCGCCCGCTCGACCGCCAGGGTGCGCACGTCAGGAACCACAACGAGCACAACATCGGCGTGATGATGCTCGGCAACTTCGAGCACCAGACGCCGTCGCTCCCTGCGCTGCACTCGCTCGATCGGTTCATCCCGCACCTGATGCGACGCCACAACGTCGGCGCTTCGAGCGTCTACACGCATCAGGAGTTCGCCCCCACGCTCTGCCCTGGGCGCAACCTGCAGCGTCACATGGCCCAGGCCCGAGCCGCCGGCGGCGCGATCAGCGTGGCGTGATCTGTCTACCCCTCGGCGCCCTCGTCACCAGGCTCGCGCTCGCCGAAGATCGATGAGCCCACGCGCACGATGTTGGCGCCCTCCTCGATCGCGACCTCGAAGTCGCCGGACATCCCCATCGAGAGGATGTTGAAGGCACCCTCGCCGAGGCCCGAGTCGCGGATCTCCTCGAACAGCTCACGCGCCCGCGCGAAGATCGGGCGCGTCTGCTCGGGATCCTCGGTGAACGGCGCGATCGCCATCAGCCCGCGCACGCGCACGTTGATCATCGTGTCCAGCTGCTCGGCCAGGTGCATGGCCGCCGGAACGGCGCACCCGTACTTCTGCTCCTCCCCTGCGACGTTGACCTGCACGAGCACGTCGGCTTCGACGTCGCGCTTGACGACGAACTGCTGGATCTCCTCGGCGAGGCGCAGCGAGTCGACCGAGTGGATCAGACGCGACACCTCGAGCACCTTGCGCACCTTGTTGCGCTGCAGGTGCCCGATCATGTGCCAGCGCACGCGATCCGGCATTGAGCCCGCCGGCTCGCCCCCGCGCGGGCGCTCGCTGAACAGTGTCTCGCCCGCAGGGATCCGCGCGCTCGGCATCGCCTGGTGACGACCGAGCCACTCGTCGATCATCGCGGCCCGCTGGAGCAACTGCTGCACGCGGTTCTCGCCGAAATCAATGTGACCCAGACGGATCAACTCGCGGATCTGGTCGGGCTCGGCGTGCTTGGTCACTGCCACCACGATCACGTCCTCGGGACGGCGCCCGCTGCGGATCGCGGCCTCCGCCGCCCGGTCCTTGATGCGCTCGTACCGCTCGCTGAGCG
This sequence comes from Phycisphaerales bacterium, assembly GCA_028285065.1. Lineage (GTDB taxonomy): Bacteria > Planctomycetota > Phycisphaerae > Phycisphaerales > UBA1924 > JANQQG01. Next base: position 3,203 of record JANQQG010000084.1, on the reverse strand, counting down.
GCTCGTCACGCTTCGTCTGCTCAAGAGTCGTGGTCATCGAGCCTCCTGCTCTCTGCATGCCCCGCCGGTTCAGGCGGGACCTAGACGGCGCGGTCCCCGCGCCATCGCTCTCAGAGAGGATACAGCCCGCGCCCCGCCCCCGTCGCCTCAGGGCGGCACGCGAATCCGAGGGGTGTACGCTCGCCGAATCCCACGCCGCCGCCCGAGTCCGATCAGGGCGTTCCCACAACCTCCCCGAGGAGCCCGACATGGCCGACCCCACCCCCGCGACGCTCTCCCCTCGCAGCACCCCGATCGGCGTTGGTGATGCGGCACCAGATTTCACACTCAAGGCCCAGGACAAGAACGACTGGCGCCTCGCAGACGCCCTGCGCACAGGCGACGTCGTGCTCTGCTTCTACCCCATGGACTTCTCCCCGGTCTGCTCGACGGAGATGAAGTGCGTGACCGACGAGATGCGGCGCTGGCAGGACATGGGTGCGACCGTCGTCGGCGTCTCGTGCGACTCGTTCTTCGTCCACGAGGCGTGGGCGAATCAGCTCGGCCTGACGCACACGCTCTTGGCAGACATGCACCGCGAGGTCTGCAAGGCGTACGGCTTCTACTGGCCGGACCTGAACGTCGCCAGCCGCGGGACGGTCCTGATCGGCCAATCGGACGACGGCAGCGGCACCGTCAAGTGGGTTCAGTCTCGCGAGATCCCGCAGGCGATGGAGATGGACGAGCTGATCGGGCAGTTGGGGTAGCAGCGGGCGATCGACACCCACCTACCCTTGGGCATGACCGACTCCGCCCCCTCTTCCCCGAAGCGCCCACCGTTCGTCCTGATCATCCGTGACGGCTGGGGGCGCAACCCCAACGACGCCCACGACCCCTTCAACGCCATCAAGCTCGCCGACACGCCCGTCGGCGATCGGCTCCTGGCGGACTACCCGAGCACGCTGATCAAGACCAGCGGCCTCGACGTCGGCCTCCCCGACGGAACCATGGGCAACTCCGAGGTTGGCCACCAGAACATCGGCGCCGGGCGCGTGGTGGACCAGGAGTCCGTCCGCATCACCAAGGCCTGCCGGTCGGGAGAACTCGGTGAGAACGAGGCGTTGACCAACGCCATTCGCGGGGCAACCGACGCCGGCAAGAGCGTCCACCTCATGGGCATCTGCTCCGACGCGGGTGTGCATGGGCTCATCGAGCACCTGGAGGCGATCGTGCGCCTGTGCAAGGACATGAGCGCGCCGACGGTCTTCGTCCATCTCTTCACCGACGGGCGCGATACCGGCCCTTTCACCGGCAAGGGCTACATCGAGCAGGTCGAGTCGATGCTCGCCGAGATCGGCGTTGGGAAGATCGCCAGCGTGATCGGGCGCTACTGGGCGATGGACCGCGACAACCGCTGGGAGCGCGTCGCACGCGCATACGCCTGCATGATCGGGCGCGACACCGAGAAGTGGGACGTTGCGCACGCCAGCACCGCAGGCGAGGCGATCCAGCGCCATTACGACCACCCCGCTAGCGACAACATGCGTGGCGACGAGTTCTGCCAGCCGACCATGATCGGTGAGACCGGCGAGGCCTTGTGCGGCTCGCGGATAACCGGTAGTGATTGCGCGATCTTCTACAACTACCGAGGCGATCGCCCGCGCGAGATCTGCTCCGCTTTCCTCCTGCCCGAGTTCTTCGGCGCCGACGAGGTCAAGCCATCGCCCGATTCCGGCGAGCGTGGCTTCGATCGCGGCGACAAGCTCGACCTCCGCTTCGTCCTCATGACGGCCTACTCCGAACGCCTCGCCCAGCTGGCGCCCGTCGCCTTCCCTAAGCCGCCCAAGATGAAGAACATCCTCGGGTCGTTCCTCGCCTCGCGCGGGTTGACGCAGTTCCGCTGCGCCGAGACCGAGAAGTACCCGCACGTCACGTTCTTCTTCAACGACTACCGCGACGAGCCCTTCGAGTGTGAGCATCGCGCCAACCCGCAGAGCCCGAGGGTCTCGACCTACGACCAAGCCCCGGAGATGGCGGCGGCCGATGTCGAGCGGTGCATCATCGATCGGCTCGACGCCGACGACTGCGAAGACGTCATCGTCGTCAACTTCGCCAACCCCGACATGGTCGGGCACACCGGCTCGCTCGAGGCCGTGATCAAGGCCTGCGAGACCGTCGATGCCTGTGTCGGTCGCATCGTCGACAAGACGCTCGCGCGAGGCGGCTCACTGATCGTCACCGCCGACCACGGCAACGCCGAACAGATGTTCGACCCCGCCACCAACGCCCCCCACACGGCCCACACCACCTACGACGTCCCGCTGATCCTCGTCGCCGACGCGCACAAGAACGCGACGCTTCGCGAAGGCGGCCGTCTGGCCGACATCGTCCCAACGATGCTGGAAGTGATGGGCGTCGCGAAGGCCCCAGAGATGACGGGCGAGTCGCTGATCGCTTAGGGCGCCTCCGGATCGTCCCCGTCCCCGGGGTTCTGTTCCCCCGTGTCGATGGCCGGCTCGCTCGCGAACAGCTCGCCCACGCGGACTTCGAGGCGCTCCAGCCGGTCCACCATCTCCTGAATGCGCCGCGACAGCGACAGCATCTCGCCGGTCAACTGCTCCACGCTGTGCTCCGTGAAGCCCGCGTTCTCCTCCAGACGGTTGAGTCGGTCCTCGGGTGACGGCGGCTGCGGTGGAGGAGGTGGCGGCGGGGACGGGGGGGGTGGCGGCATGCCGGATGCTACACGAGTCGGTAGGCTCGTTGCCCCATGAAGATCACCCCAACGGCTGTGTTCGTGCCGCTCGCCATCCTCGGTCTGTTCGCCGGCGCCGCCGCGGCGAATGACGCCGCGACCGGGTTCCGCCTCGATCGCGGGTCCGAGTCGCGACAGCCCGAGGCGCCGTCCCACGACGCCTCCGTCGCCGACGCGGTCGGCGAGGCCATCGGCAACGCCGACGACCCTGGCGCCGACGCACCGATCCCTTATGGATCCGCCGGCTCCATCAACTGGACGTTCGGCACCGGCTACGCCAACGACCTCAACGACGACCAGGAGTTCAACATCCACGTTGCGCTGTCCCGCTTCTTCGCGGACGACTTCGAGGTCGGCGCGGAACTCGGCGCGTGGTACTTCGACCAGATCGGGGAGGACACCGGTGGCGTCAACCTCTCCTTCATCTTCCGGTACCACTTCCTCCACGCCGACGACTACGACTGGTCGCTCT
>JANQQG010000060.1 GCA_028285065.1 Phycisphaerales bacterium | reverse complement strand
GAGGGGGGGTGGGGGGGGGGGGGGGGGGGGGGGTTCTGTGCAGGGGATGGTAGGGGCCTGACCGATAGATGCGCCAGGGACGATCGGCTAGCATTCGCTGCCAGGATGAGCAGAACTCACCGGGCGTCCGGGGTGATGCGATGTCGGACTGGTTCGATGCCGAACAGCACGTTGAGCGTGCCCACGACCTCTTCCAGGCCGGACGCTGGGAGGAGGCCGAGGCTGCATTGCGCGAGGCCATCGCCCAGCAGCCCCACCGATCCGACTGGCACTTCAACCTTGGTTTGACGCTCGAGGCCGCCGGCCGGTTCGCTGAGGCGGTCGACGCCTACCGCGAGGCCGCCTCCCTCGACCCCGAGGACCCCCAGCCCGCGCTCATGACCGGGCTGAACCTGCTCAGGATGGACGACCTCCGCGAGTCCATCGAGTGGTTCGAGAAGGCCGAGAAGCTCGACCCCGAAGACGCCACCTGCTTCATCCACAGGATCGAGGCCTACGCGCGACTCGGCGAACACGAGCAGGCCGAGCTCATGTTCTACATGGCGCAGCAGAACGACGCGGAAGACCCGGCGGCGTTCGTCGGCCTCGCCCGCTCACTGCTCGATCGCCAGATGCACGACAAGGCGGTGTGGTGCCTCCGCGAGGCCGCACGCCTCGACCCCGGCTTCCCGCACATCCACGCGGTGCTCGCCCACGCCTACGCAGCGACCGGTCGCCACGAGCGCGCCCGTCAGTTGTTCCTCCGCGAGCTTCGACAGGACCCCGGCGACATCGACACGCTGATGGACCTCGGCCGATTGCTGGTCGAGATGAACCGCCTCAGCGAGGGCGGCGAGAAGTTCCGGCGCGTCCTCGAGCTCGAGCCCGACAACATCGATGCCCACTACCTCCTCGGCGACCTCGGCGAGCGCCAGGGCAGCCCCAAGGAGGCTCGAGCCCAGTACGAGCTCGTCCTCCGCCTCGGTCCGAACCACTCGGCCGCGCGCCGGCGCCTCGCACGCCTCCTGCTCGTGTTGCGCGAGGCGGCCTCCAACGGCCAAGCCCGCGAGCTCCTCGCAGCCGAGATGGACCTCGTCCGCGCACACCTGCTCGACGAATCGCCGGATGCACTGGACGAGCTCGGCGAGCTGTTGCTCGATGCCCGGATGCCCACGGAGGCCACCGAGGTCTTCGAGGCAGCCGTGCGCCGTCGACCGGCGAGCGCAGCACTCACCCACAAGCTCGCCGTTGCGCGTTTCGAAGCCGGCGACCGCCCCGGCGGCGTCGACGCCGCCCGCCGCGTGGTCCGCCTGGACCCGCGGCATGCCAAGGCGATGTACAACCTGGCCGTCGCCAGCGTGCACGACCGTCGCTGGAAGCGAGCCCGCTACTGGGCAACCCTCGCGGCCCGCCACGACCCGGAGGACGGCTCCCTGCGCCGCCTCAAGACCCGCCTGCGCCTGCACGCCCTCGCCGACGGCGCCTCGCGCCTGGTCCGACGTGGGGGTCGCTGAGCCTTACGCGTTCCCCTCGAGCAACCGCGTCGCCTCGTCCACGTCCTTGTCGCCGCGCCCTGACGCGTTGATCACAACGTGCTGGTCGCTGTTCATGGCGCGCGCTGTGCGCACACCCTCGGCGATCGCGTGGGCTGTCTCCAGCGCCGGGATGATCCCCTCCGTGCGCGACAGCAGCGTGAACGCCTCGAGTGCCTCGGCGTCGTCGATCGACGTGTAACGCACGCGCCCCGTGTCCTTCCAGTACGCGTGCTCCGGACCGACGCCCGGGTAGTCCAGGCCGGCCGAGCACGAATGCACGTCGGCCGTCTGACCGTCCGCGTCTTGCAGGACGTAGCTGAGCGAGCCGTGCAGCACGCCGGGCGAGCCGTGAGCCAGCGGGGCTGCGTGGTGCCCGAGCGTCGCGCTGCTCCCGCCCGCCTCCACGCCGATCATCTCGACGCCCGCATCACCCACGAACGGATGAAAAATCCCCGCGGCATTGCTCCCGCCACCAACGCACGCGATCACGCAGTCCGGCAACCGGCCGATCGCGTCCAAGCACTGGGCTCGCGCCTCGGTCCCGATCACCGATTGGAAGTCGCGCACGATCACCGGGAACGGGTGCGGCCCCACGACGGACCCGAGGATGTAATGCGTAGTCTCGACCGAGCCCATCCAGTCACGCATGGCTTCGTTCGTCGCATCCTTGAGCGTCCGCGACCCGCCCTCGACCGGGACGACCTCGGCGCCCAGCAGCTTCATCCGCACGACGTTAAGGCGCTGACGCCGAACGTCCTCCGCGCCCATGTAGACGACGCAGTCGAGCCCGAAGTGTGCGCACGCCGTGGCCGTTGCGACGCCGTGCTGGCCCGCGCCGGTCTCCGCGATGACGCGCCGCTTGCCCATGCGCTTGGTCAGCAGCCCTTGCCCGATGGTGTTGTTGATCTTGTGCGCGCCCGTGTGGGCAAGGTCCTCGCGCTTGAGCCAGATCGTCGCGCCCTTGCCGGGCTCGGCGCCGTCACGCGCATGCTCCGTCAAGCGCACGGCCTTCTGCAGGGCCGTCGGGCGTCCGACGAACGTCGTCAGCAGATCGTTGAACTCCGCCCAGAAGGCGTCATCGGCGCGTGCCTTGGCGTACTCGGCGTCGAGCTGATCGAGCGCCGCGACGAGTGTCTCGGGGACGTAGCGCCCGCCGAACTTGCCGAAGCGCCCGCGCGCGTCCGGGGCGCTCGCCGTCGCACCTGTCGGAGGAGGTGGGGGGGTGGGCATGT